>CANBCW010000031.1 GCA_947367115.1 uncultured Clostridia bacterium
TAGCTTAATTTTACCACTGGATCGTCACTATGGATATTTTGTTGTCTCTATTGCAGGTTCATTTTACAATGCGCCAATATAATATTTCTCATTATTCGACGAAATGAGTGATAGTCCACCATGAAATATCTGATCAGCCTGCTCTTAGGCTACGGCCTTGGCTCTCTGAATCCCGCGGCGCTGCTGTCCAAAGTCAAAAAACAGGATCTGCGTACCCAGGGCACCCACAATCTCGGTGCCAGCAATACTATGCTGGTCATGGGCAAGAAATGGGGCGCGCTGGTGATGCTGTTCGATATTTTTAAGGCATTCTTTTCCGTAAAGCTCGCAAAATGGCTCTTCCCACAGCTTTATGCGGTGGCGCTGGTTGCCGGTCTGGGCGCTGTCCTGGGACATGTGTTCCCCTTCTACCTGGGTTTTCAGGGCGGCAAAGGTCTGGCCGCCTTTGGCGGTATGGTACTGGCCTACGACCCGATCCTGTTCTGCATTCTGCTGATTCTCGGCATCATCCTGATGCTGCTGTTCAATTGCAGTGTGGCGATGCCCATGTCTGCCGCGCCCCTGTTTGCCATTCTGGCAGGCGTTCAGGCACAGAGCGTTACCATATTCTGTCTTGCCGCAATTCCCGCCCTGATCATCGTCATCAAGCACTGGAGCAACATTGAAAAGGCTCGCTCCGGCAATGATGTGAAAATTCGAAGCTTTGTCCGCAACGGCTTCTCTACCACGCCGAAAAAGTAATCCAATCACCCAAAAGCTCCGGTTTTCCGGGGCTTTTTCTTTCAAGAAATGTTGTTGACAAATCAACGTTGCTGATATATAATAACGCTCGCTGATGATCCAGCGAGCGTTTCCCCTTCCCAATCACTGTAAAGAGAGGAACCTGTCATGCGTAACCGATTTGAACAGTTTACCGCCGCCATCTCCTCCATCCATCGCTTTATCCAGAAGATTGAGCGGGATGAAATGGATAAATACGGCCTGAAAGGCGCATCCGCCCAATATCTGCTGGCCATGGAGCGTTACCCCGAGGGTGTTACCGCCGCCGCTCTGTGTGATATCTGTGACCGGGACAAGGCTGCCGTGTCCAGAATCCTGTCCGAAATGGAAGCCAAGGGGCTGATTTACCGTGTGAACCCCGGCGAAAGCCAATACCGCGCCCTGCTGGCTCTGACCCCCGCCGGTAAGCAGGCCGCGGATTTTGTCAACCGCAAGGCCGCGATCGCCGTCGAATTAGTCGGCAGCGGTCTAACGGATGAGGATCGGAAAGTGCTTTACGCCGCTCTGGCGCATATTGCTGCCAATATCAAAGCGCTCAGCCATGAGGGGATCCCCGAACAGGAATAACAACCAAGGAGAATGTCATGATGAATGTCAGAATTATCATCGATTCCACTGCCGATGTAACCCCCGCCATCCGCAAAAAGTGCGCCGTCGTTCCTCTGACGGTGCGCTTCGGCGAAACGGAATACATTGACGGTGTTACCATCAACCATAAGGAATTCTATGAAAAGCTGGTCGAAAGCGACGTTCTGCCCACGACCAGCCAGCCCACTCCCGATGCCTTTGCACAGGAATACCAGCAAGCGATAGACGCGGGTCAGAAAGCTGTCGTGCTGACCATCGCTTCCAAGCTCTCCGGCACCTACCAGAGCGCAACCATCGCCGCCATGGATTTCCCCGGCAGCGTATATGTCGTTGACAGTAAGACTGCTGCCATCGGCACTGGTATTCTGGCTGAGCTGGCCGTACAGCTGGCTGAAGGCGGCGCGAATGCCGAAACCATCGCGCAGCGGCTCACCGAAGAGCGGGAAAATGTCCGTCTGATCGCCATGCTGGATACGCTGGAATACCTGAAGAAAGGCGGACGAATCTCCAAGACCGTTGCCTTCGCCGGTGAACTGCTGTCCATTAAGCCTGTCGTCAATGTTCAGGACGGTGTCATCAACATGCTGGGCAAGGCTCGCGGCTCTAAGCAGGCCAACAATCTGCTGGTCAAGCAGATCGAGTCCGCCGGGGGTGTAGATTTTGACAAGCCTGTTCTGCTGGGCTATACCGGTCTGAGTGATTTGCTGCTTCAGAAGTACATCGAGGACAGCGCCGCCCTGTGGGAAGGCAGCAAGAGTGCGCTCAACGTCACCCCCATCGGCAGTGTCATCGGCACCCACGCCGGTCCCGGCGCTGTTGCCGCCGCATTCTTCAAGAAAAATTGATAGAACCAATAATCGCCGCTGCGTGCTGCAGCGGCGATCATTTTTTCAGTCCTGTACCAGCACCTTGATGATCTCACCGATATACATATCGTGGAAATCACGCTGGGGGTAATACGCATCAATGATGCTTTGATCCAGGAAACCCTCCGGCACAATGGGTGCCCGGTATAGCTTCCGGCAGACCAATGTCAGTTTGGCTTCGGCAAAATAAGTGTACTCTCCCTCGAACACAGGAGTCAGACCTGACTCTGCCACCTTATCCCCATCCCGGCCGGAATGGGAACCCAAGTAACCCAACGCCTTACGGTATTCCTCCGGAAATACGGTAATGGTGAACAGTTCTTCCCGATCCACAAATTCCTTGGTGTAACGCTGAGGACGCAGATATACCACCGCTGTGGGAAGACCGCCGCCGTGTCCCCAAATGGAGCCAAGATGTCCCCAGCTGGCTGTCATCGTATTGAACCCCCGCTGCGCATTGCCCGCCGTGACCAGCATCCAATCTTTTGCGATCATGGTCATGGGATTGAGCTGCAGCTCCGAAACGGAAATTTCCTTCATAACGCGCCTCCTGTCAGATAATGTCCATTTCTTTCAGCTTATCAAGGAAGGTCTGGATATCGGCTCGGGCGGTGGATTCATCGATATCGTATTCCTCCAGCACCGCCGCCGCCAATTCTTCCTGACTCTCTGCCTGCGCCAACCGATCCCACAAAAACGCGCCTACCTCTGTCAGAATAAACAGGCCATTGTTTTGGTAGACCGTCTTCCCCAAGGGAACCAGGAAGGTTTCTCCCGCGATTTCGCGTTTCATCAGTTCTTTTTTGATCTTCATTTCTGCCCGCTCCTTTCTTCATTGGCGGCCTGCGTGGCCCGGATAACCGCTTCCGTCATGCTGCATACATACTCCGGCACACCGTCAAAGCGGCCGGTTTCCGTGACACAGACTGCCGCGCAAACGGTGCATATCTCCTGCTTCGGGCAGGTAATACATTTTGCTGGCCGCCGAATCTCTTTGGTCGCAGCCCGCAGCTGTTCCCATGCTGCATCAAAGCCCTGCTCCAAAGGATAGGCCGTCGGCCCCGGCATCATGCCGCAAGGCAGCATCCGCCCATCCCAGGTCATCCAGAAGCTTGTGCCTCCTGCCCGGCAGCGAACGCCTTCATCCAGATCCGCCGCGCATTCATCAGGCTCCACCGCCGCGAACTTGCTCATATTTTCCGCGCGCTGAGCAAATTCCTCCGGTGTAAAGCGCATCAGATCCCAATGGACAGCAGCCTTTGCCGCTTCCTCTGCCGTCAGCCGATGACCGCAGTCACCGGTCACCCGGATCGGCGGATACATGTAGGCAGAGGCCTTCACATGGACGTTCAGTTCCTGTGCCAGCGCATAGATCTGCTCCAGATCCTGCCGGTTGTAGGGCGTGATGGACACATTCAGCCGAACATCGATCCCGGCTGCTTTCAGCGCCCGGATATTCTCCAGCACTTTGTCAAAGGCGCTCTGTCCGCACATGGATCGGTAGGTCGCGTCACACCCGCCATAGAGGGAGATATTGATGCGGAAGGGAGGATTCTCTATCAGCCTCTGCAAAATGCTGCCGGAGAGCATGGATCCATTGGAATTGATGGAAACCATCAGTCCCATTGCTTTTATGGCATCATAGATCTCAAAAAAGTCCTGCCGTACGAAGGGCTCGCCTCCTGTAAGCAAAACAAACATCATGCCCTTGTCCCGCGCCTGCTCCGCCAGAGAGATCCACTGCTGGGCAGTCAGCTCCTTGCCCCGAGCCTGCACATCCTCCTGGCTTAAGTGAACGTAGCACATCGGACAGTTGAAATTACACCGAGCCGTCAATTCAAAATTGCCGCCGACCGGCAGGCCCAGGTGATGCCCACGATTGTGCAAATGTGTTGCCAGAACCGGTTCTGTATTTCTTATGGTCATTTCAGTACCTCCTCCAGAGCCGATACAGCCGTTTCATCCGGTGTACACGCCAGATGATAAACCGGTATGACCGACACGGTATCCAGTACCGATTGGGAGCATCGCTCCATATCGGTCTTGTTCCAAACGTTAACACTGCATCCTTCCCAGATCCGCCGGAAGGCCTTCGCCCCGGTCAGCCGGGTAATGGTAGTGCTTGGTGCCTGACTTAAGTATATGATCGCTTCTATCGGCATTGTCTCATTCTTCGTCACGCCGGAGCTGCCGCAGAAGGGGATGCCCCGCGCCTGCGCATTTCCCTCACAGGGGAAAATGGCCGCCCGGTCACCGTTGATCAGCTCTGCCCCGCGCAGCTTGCACCACAAGTCTGCCTGCGTGGACTTTCCAGTGCCGGAGGGAGCCGTGAACAGAATTGCCTTTCCATTCCTGCGAATGCACGACGCATGGAGCAGAAACCCTCCCGCAGCGATCAGCAAATGCTCCGCTTCCATGCAGTTCATAACCAATTTGTGCGTGATACCGTAAGGAACACTCTCCTGTTTCACCTGCACCCGGCTGAGATTGCCCTGCCGGGCAATACGCAGATAAGCATACTCCAGATTCTTCTCCACGGCACCTTCATATCGCAGCTGCGTATCCCCATGGATGTAGATCTGTTTTCCAGGTTCCCGGTGGACGCACTCTCCCTCCGGGGCAGAAAGCTGCTCCACAACCTCAAATTCAAGGGTGTGATCCCAGCCATCCGTTGTAGCAAAGGATTCCAGTGCCCCTTCTTGCTGATACATCCACCGCTCCGGCCCAATCACCCGCAGGCGCACACCGGCAATCGAGTAGATCCGCTCCGTCATACTCCATCCTCCACGGTGACCCATAAGAACTTCACGCTGTTGGGATTGTAGTGTCCGGCAGGGATCTGGGCACTCTCCCCTGCCTTCAGTCCGTCGGTGAGTTTTGCGCGGAAGGTAATGCCGCCATAGAGAATATCCGCCGCACTGTATTTATAATAGACCCAAACCGTTCCGGAAATGTCCGAGTCGGAGATATTTTTTACGCGGATACTGCCTGTTGATCCGCTGAGCTCAAGCCGGTCTTCCAGCAGAGTCATCTTTTCCTGAAGGAACACCACAGTGGACAGCTTCGCGCTCTTGGGCGCTCCTGCCGCATCCCGGCGGTTTCTCTCCAGTGTCACCACCGATGCTCCCGCCGGCAGATTGGTCACTTCAAATTCCGCAGTAAAATCCTCGTACTCCAGCGTAAACCGAGCCAATTGCAGATCCTGACTGCCTGTATTTTTCAGTATGACCATCATAAGGCCGGATACTGTTTCGTTAGAACCGTCCTCCATGTAAATACCGGTATAGGCACCCGCATATTCAATGACCAGTCCCTGACCCATGTCGATGGGATTCATGTCTACATATTCCACCTTGGTACCGCTGGTTCCCTGAGGCTGCGTCTGCTCCGGCTCTTCACTGTGAAACAGGGATAAAACCACAATCACCACAGCAATCACAATCACCGCAACGACTGCTGCCGGAACAAGCCAAGGTATTCTTTGACGTTTTCTTCTCTTTCTCTGAGGCATTTTCCAACACCGCCGTTCCATTTTATTGTAAAAAGTTTATCACAGAAATTCCCCTCTGTCAATGAAACAGACAAGACATCCCTATAACAAAGCCGCCCCGCTTGAAACGCGGAGCGGCAATTTCTTAATTTGGGCCGCCTTGGGCGGCGACCAGGCTGTCCACAAACTGATTGGCCGCACGGGCAGAGCGTCCCCCACGCCCCAGAGCGAAGCGTTCCGCTTCGGTTTCAAGCTGTGCCGGATCATACTGCACGCCCCGCTCGTCCGCAAGATGCCGGACGATATCGAGATACGTCTGCTTATTGGGCTTCTGGAACGTGATCTGGATGCCAAACCGTTCAGACAGGGAGATGATCTCCTGCATGGTATCGTTGCGGTGGATATCATCACCATCCCGGTCAGAGAAGGTCTCCTTCACCAGATGCCGGCGGTTAGACGTGGCGTAGATCACCACGTTTTGAGATTTGGCAGATACCGACCCCTCCAGGATGGCTTTCAGCGCACTGAAATTATCATCATCCTTCTGGAAGGACAGATCATCGATGAACAGGATGAACTTCAGCGGATTGCTGTTCAATTCATCCAGCACACCGGGGATCTCATGAAGCTGCTCCTTGCGCACTTCCAAAATACGCAGCCCCCGGTCATGCAGCTCATTGACGACTGCCTTGACCGTAGAGGACTTGCCGGTACCGGCATCGCCGGTCAGGAGAATATTCGCGGCAGGCTTGCCTTCCAGCAGTGCCACGGTGTTGTCCACAATGATCTTCTTCTCCCGCTCGTAATCCACCAAAGAAGAAAGCCGGGTACGGTCAGGATTGCGGACAGGCACAATGTGGTTTTCGGAATTGACATAGAACATATGGTACTTGGCATAGATACCATAACCGAACTTTCCGATATTGCGGCAGCGCTCCCGGTAGCTTTGTGCCAGATCTACCTGCTTTACCGCAAAGCCGGGCAGATAGCCGTTCCAGTCCAGCCCCTCCCGGAGCGTTTCCGGGGTCAGGTCAGCCACGGCCTGCAGCACTTCCAGCTCCGCCCATACATCGGCTTCCATTTCCGGCCAAGGGGTCGCTCCCCTGCCGATCATGCGGATGTAGGCATTTTCGTCATGCCAGACAATGCTTTCGATATAGCCCGCCAATGTGCGCTTTTCCGTGCGGTACAAAGCGGCGACAAAACGAGCATAGGAAGACACCGCCTTGGCAGTATCAGTCTGCTCCAGATAAGTGCAAAGCGCCGCAACCACCGGATCATCCAGCAGTGCCCGGAAAATAGCGAGGGATTGCAGGCGTATATTCAAGGTTCTCATACGTTCAGGATCGCGCCCTTGGCACCGCTGGAGACCAGGGCGGCATAGCGCTTCAGGTAGCCGGACAATTCCTTCTTCTGCGGGACAAAGCTCGCCATACGCTCCGCCAGCTCCTCGTCGCTGATTTTCAGCTCCAGCTTATTGTTGGGGATGTCGATGGAGATGAGATCACCCTCACGAACCACGCCGATAGCACCGCCGGAGGCGGCTTCCGGCGAAACATGGCCGATGCAAGCGCCGCGGGTAGCGCCGGAGAACCGGCCATCCGTAATCAGCGCAACGGAATTACCCAGACCCTGACCCATAATGGCAGAGGTGGGGTTCAGCATTTCACGCATTCCGGGGCCGCCCTTGGGGCCTTCGTAGCGGATGACCACCACGTCACCGGCCTTGATCTTGCCCGCCATGATGGCTGCCATGGCATCCTCTTCACATTCAAAGACTCTCGCCGGGCCCTCATGAACCAGCATTTCGGGCAGAACCGCGCTGCGCTTAACCACACTGCCCTCAGGAGCCAGATTGCCCCGCAGAACCGCAATGCCACCGGTGGCAGAGTAGGGATTCTCCACAGAACGGATGACAGAGGTGTCCTTGTTGATAACCCCCTTCAGGTTCTCGCCCAGCGTTTTGCCGGTGCAGGTCTGTACGGAGGTATCCAGCAGATCCAGCTTGGTCAGTTCCTTCAGCACAGCGTACACGCCGCCGGCCTCGTTCAGATCCTCCATATAGGTGGGGCCTGCCGGTGCCAGATGGCACAGGTTGGGGGTTTTGGCGCTGATTTCGTTGGCAATATCCAGATTCAGCTCCACGCCGCACTCGTTGGCAATAGCGGGCAAATGGAGCATAGAGTTGGTGGAGCAGCCCAGAGCCATATCAGCAGTCAGCGCATTGCGGAAAGCCGCCTCGGTCATGATATCCCGGGGGCGGATGTTCTTCTTCACCAGCTCCATGACCTGCATACCGGCGTGCTTTGCCAGCTCAATGCGGGCGGAATAAACTGCGGGAATGGTGCCGTTGCCCTTCAGACCCATCCCCAGAACTTCCGTCAAGCAGTTCATGGAGTTTGCGGTGTACATGCCGGAGCAGGAACCGCAAGTGGGGCAGGTATTCTCCTCGCAGAGAGTCAGCTCTGCCTCGTCGATCTTACCGGCAGAATAAGCGCCCACGGCCTCGAACATGGAGGACAGGCTGGTCTTCTTGCCATGGACATGGCCTGCCAGCATGGGGCCGCCGGAGACGAACACGGTGGGAATGTTGCAGCGAGCCGCAGCCATCAGCAGACCGGGCACGTTCTTATCGCAGTTGGGCACCATGACCACGCCGTCGAAACCGTGGGCACGGATCATGGCCTCGGTAGAGTCGGCGATCAGATCGCGGGTAACCAGGCTGTACTTCATGCCCTCATGACCCATAGCGATGCCGTCGCAGACGGCAATGGCGGGGAACACGATGGGCGTACCCCCGGCCATGGCAACGCCCATTTTAACGGCGTTGACGATCTTATCGATGTTCATGTGGCCGGGTACGATCTCGTTATAGGAGCTGACCACCGCGATCAAAGGCCGCTGCTGCTCCTCCTGCGTCAGACCAAGCGCATGGTACAGGCTGCGGTGAGCGGCATTCTGGGGGCCGTTCACGATCTTATCTTTCATCATAACAGCATTCCTGCTTTCTTTCAAAAATTAAAATGTCATTGCGAGGCGGCGCAGCCGCCGTGGCAATCTCCCTGTTTTTCGGACAGCCCGATCATCCGGGGGATTGCCACGTCGCTTCGCTCCTCGCAATGACAGCGCTTATTATTAGTTATTGATCAGCTTATCCTCGCCGTTCCAGCTATACAGCTTGCGGATCTCCTCGCCAACGATCTCGGCGGGATGCTCGGCAGCGATCTTACGCATGGCGTTGAAGTGAACCTGAGCGCCCGCGTCGGACATATCCAGCAGGAACTCCTTGGCAAAGGTGCCGTCCTGAATGTCACGGAGAACCTTCTTCATGGCCTTCTTGGTGTCCTCAGTGATGATCTTGGGGCCGGTGATGTAGTCGCCGTACTCAGCGGTATTGGACACGGAGTAGCGCATGCCGGCGAAACCGGACTGATAAATCAGGTCAACGATCAGCTTCATCTCGTGAACGCACTCGAAGTAGGCGTTCCGGGGATCATAGCCGGCCTCCACCAACGTCTCAAAGCCAGCCTGCATCAAGGCGCAGACACCGCCGCACAGGACAGCCTGCTCACCGAACAGATCCGTCTCAGTCTCAGTACGGAAAGTAGTCTCCAGAACACCGGCGCGGGCACCGCCGATACCGGCAGCGTAAGCCAGACCGATCTCCAGCGCGTCGCCGGTGGCATCCTGCTCAACGGCGATCAGGCAGGGCACGCCCTTGCCGACCTGATACTCGGAGCGAACCGTGTGGCCGGGGCCCTTGGGGGCAACCATGATGACGTTGACATCCTTAGGGGGCTTGATGCAGCCGAAGTGGATGTTGAAGCCGTGGGCAAATGCCAGGGTCTTGCCGGCAGTCAGGTTGGGAGCAATGCTCTCCTTGTACAGCTTTGCCTGCTTCTCGTCGTTGATCAGGATCATGATCAGGTCGGCAGCCTTAGCAGCGTCGGCAGCGGTCATAACGGTCATGCCCTGTGCCTCAGCCTTGGCCCAGCTCTTAGAGCCTTCGTACAGGCCAACCACCACGTTGACACCGCTTTCCTTCAGGTTCAGAGCATGCGCGTGACCCTGAGAACCGTAGCCGATGATGGCGACGGTCTTACCGGCGAGCTTCTGCAGGTCGCAATCCTGCTGGTAGAAAATTCTGTTCATGTGAATAACCTCTTTTC
Source organism: uncultured Clostridia bacterium (assembly GCA_947367115.1). GTDB lineage: Bacteria > Bacillota > Clostridia > Oscillospirales > Oscillospiraceae > Faecousia. The sequence goes on from CANBCW010000031.1 coordinate 9,894, forward strand.
TGGTATGTAAAGTTTATTTCGGTCTTACAGATGGGTAACTCTGCGAATGGTAGATGCACCACGCTCTAAGGATACCACACCTGTACGGCAGATTTCAAGTATTTCGTATTCTTTCATCAAATTGACAAAATTATCGATCTTACGGCTGTCCCCAACCATCTGAATTGTCAGAGAATCCTTGGTGTAATCCACGATTTTGCCCTCAAAGGCATCGATGGCACCCCGGACATCGTCCCGGGTCTCGGCACAGTTTTTCATCTTGATCAGCATCAGCTCCCGGCTGACCACGTCCTGCTGCTCAAATTCCTGAATGGAGCAGACATCGGGCAGCTTGTAAAGCTGGTTGATCAGCTGCTGCTTGACCACACCGTCACCCTCAGATTGGATGGTGATACGGGAATACGCGGCAGACTCCGTTTCACTCACGGTCAGGGAGTGAATATTGAACTGTCTGCGGCGGAACATGCTGGTGACCCGGTTCAGGACACCGAACTGGTTGTTAACGAGGATGGCTACGGTAAATCTCTTCATATTCAGTCACCCACTTTCACGATGATATCATCCATAGAACCGCCGGGGGGCAGCATGGGCAGAACAAATTCGTCCTTGTCGATGGCGCAATCGATGAGGTAGGGGCCGTCGCAGGCAAAGGCCTTCTCCAGTGCCTCCTCCAGTTCCTCCAGCGTCAGGGCTCGGCTGGCCTGCGCGCCGAAGGCTTCCGCCAGCTTGACAAAATCCGTCTGGCGCTGATCCAGCATGGTATTGGAATAATGCTTGTTGAAGAACAGGGTCTGCCACTGGCGAACCATGCCCAGCACACCGTTGTTCAGCAGCAGGATGACCATAGGAATCTTATTGGCAACAGCGGTAGCCAGCTCATTGAGGTTCATGCCGAAACTGCCGTCACCGGTAATCAGCACAGCACGCTCGCCGGTGCCCATCTGCGCGCCCATAGCGGCACCCATGCCAAAACCCATGGTGCCCAGACCGCCGCTGGAAATGAACCGGCGGGTCTGCTTGAAATTCACATACTGAGCCGCCCAGCACTGGTGCTGACCCACATCGGTAGCAACCGGGGTATTGGCGTTCAGGTAGCCGTTGAGCTTATGGAGCACATTGGCAGGGGTCATGCCGGGGCGCTTGTCCTGCCCTGCAGCCTCGATGCCCCGAAGCTCGTTGATATGAGCCTGCCATTCGGGACGCTCCGCCTGCTTGATCAGAGGCAGCAGCTTCTGCAGAGTCAGCTTCATATCGCCGCGCAGGCCGTGGCTGGCGTTGACGGTTTTATTCAACTCCGCACCATCGATGTCGATGTGGACGATCTTCGCATTCTTGGCAAACTTGGAGCGGTTACCGGTGACCCGGTCATTGAACCGACCGCCCAGCGCGATGATCAGATCCGCATGGTGCATAGCAGTGGAGCAGGCGTAATGTCCGTGCATACCCTGCATGCCCAAGAACCGGGGATGATCCGTGGGAACGCCGGAAATACCCATCATCGAGCAGCCCATGGGAGCGTCAATCTTGTCCGCCAGCTCCATCAGCTCCTTCTGTGCGCCGCTGGCGATCAGGCCGCCGCCAAAGTAGATAAAGGGCTTTTTCGCCTCGTTGATGGTATCCGCTGCCTGCTGGATGCGGATATCCTTGGCAGGGGTCTTTTCCTCAGGGAGAACAGGCGCATGGGGTTCGTAGTCATAAGTCGCCGTCTGCACATCCTTGGGCACGTCCACCAGCACCGGGCCGGGACGGCCGGAGGCAGCCAGTTTGAAGGCTTCCCGAATGGTATCGGCCAGATCCTCAATAGAACCAACGAAGTAGTTGTGCTTAGTGATAGGCAGGGTGATACCGGTGATATCGATCTCTTGGAAACCGTCTGTGCCGATAACGGAATTGGGCACGTTGCCGGTGATGGCAACAATGGGAACAGAGTCCAGATAGGCCGTAGCGATACCGGTGACCAGATTGGTGGCACCGGGGCCGGAGGTGGCGATGCACACGCCCACCTTGCCGGTTGCACGGGCATAACCGTCGGCGGCATGGGACGCGCCCTGCTCGTGAGCCGTCAGAACATGCTTCAGCTCGCTTTGGTATTTGTAAAGGGAGTCATAAATATTGATGACCTGACCGCCGGGGTAGCCGAAGACAACGTCCACGCCCTGCTCGATCAAGGTACGCACGATAATGTCAGAGCCGGTTAGCTTCATATAATCAACCTTTCATCAGATTTTTAATGATCAGCTGTCCCATTTCACGGCAGCCGACCTTGGAGCAATCGCCGCTGGCGATATCGCCGGTGCGGTAGCCCGCCGTCAGCACAGCAGATACCGCGTTTTCAATGCAGTCCGCTTCCTCAGCCATGTCAAAGCTGTAGCGCAGCATCATGGCGGCAGACAGAATGGTACCGATGGGGTTGGCAATGTCCTGCCCGGCAATGTCCGGGGCAGAGCCGTGGATCGGCTCGTACAGGCCGCAGCTCGTCGCGCCCAGGCTGGAGCTGGGGATCATGCCGATGGAGCCGGTGATCATGGAGGCTTCGTCGGAGAGGATATCACCGAACATATTCTCCGTGACGATCACATCGAACTGGCTGGGATCCTTGACGATCTGCATGGCGCAGTTGTCCACCAGCATATCGGACAGCTCCACGTCAGGATATTCTGCCGCCAGCTCGTGCATGACCTTTTTCCACAGGCGGGAAGAGTCCAGCACATTGGACTTTTCTACACTGCACAGTTTCCTGCCCCGCTTTTGGGCAGTCTCGAAGCCGATGCGTCCAATTCTCCGGATCTCCTCCTCGGAATAGCGCAGCTCGTCCACGGAAACTGTTTCGCCGTTTTCTTCAAACGTCTCATGCTTTCCGAAGTAAATGCCGCCGATCAGCTCCCGGACAATGATGAAATCGATTCCCTTATCCACAATGGATTTTCTCAAGGGGGAAGCATCTGCCAACTGGGGCCAGATCTTTGCGGGGCGGTTGTTGGAGTACACGCCCATCCCCGCTCTTAAACGAAGCAGTCCCTTTTCAGGCCGCATAGGGCCGGGAACATCGTTCCACTTGGGGCCGCCCACCGCGCCCAGCAGTACACTGTCGGACGCAATGCACTTATCCAGCTCATGCTGGGGCAGCGGATCGCCGTATTTGTCGATAGCACAGCCGCCCATATCCACATCGGTGTATGTAAATTCATGGCCGTAAAGCTCAGCCACCCGATCAAGTACCAGCAGCGCCTGATCAACGATCTCAGGGCCGATACCGTCGCCGCGAATGACCGCAATATTTTTGCGCATACTTCTCACCCCTCTTTCAAGGAAGCCAGCAGGCCGCCCTTTTGGATGATGTTCTGAATGAACGCCGGGAAGGGTTCGGCCTGATAGGTCTTGCCGGTGGTAATATTGGTAATCACGCCGGTATCGAAGTCGACTTTCACTTCATCTCCGGCCTTGATCTCATCAGCGGCCTGCTCACATTCCAGAATGGGAAGGCCGATGTTAATGGCATTTCGGTAAAAGATGCGGGCAAAGCTCTTGGCAATCACGCAGCCGGTGCCGCAGGTCTTGATGACCAAGGGGGCGTGCTCCCGGGAGGAGCCGCAGCCGAAGTTCCATCCGGCCACCATCACATCGCCGGGCTTTACCTGCTTAACAAATTCGGTGTCGATATCCTCCATGCAGTGCTTTGCCAGCTCCTGCGCATTGGAGGTATTGAGGTAGCGGGCGGGGATGATCACATCCGTATCCACATTGTCGGGATATTTGAAAACCAAGCCTTGTGTTTTCATAGTGTTTTCTCCTTAAGGTGCGGTGATGTAACCGGTCAGGGCGCTGGCCGCGGCAGTAGCCGGACTGGCCAGATATACTTCACTGTCTACATGACCCATACGGCCCACGAAATTCCGGTTGGTGGTGGCGATGCAGCGCTCCCCCGCCGCCAGAATACCCATATAGCCGCCCAGGCAGGGGCCGCAGGTGGGGGTGGAAACGATGGCACCGGCATCGATGAAAGCAGTGACATAACCGAGCTCAACGCAGTCTCTCAGAATCTGCATGGTGCCGGGGATGATGATACAGCGGACACCGTCAGCGATCTTCCTGCCCTTCAGGGTGTTGTAGGCGGCCTCCATATCCTCCATGCGTCCGTTGGTGCAGGAGCCGATGACCACCTGGTCGATCTTGATATCAGAAAGTACGGCAGCGGGCTTGGTGTTTTCCGGCAGATGGGGGCAGGCCACGGTAGGCACGATCTTACTCAGATCAATCTCGATGGTCTGCTCATAGACCGCGTCCTCGTCCGCCTCATAGATCACGGGAGTGCGCTCGCAGCGGCCTTCCATGTAGCTGACCGTTACGTCGTCCACCGGGAAGATGCCGTTCTTGGCACCGGCCTCGATGGCCATATTGCAGATGCACAGGCGGTCGTCCATGGACAGGGACGCAACGCCGGGGCCGGTGAACTCCATACTCTTGTACAAGGCACCGTCCACGCCGATCTGACCGATGATAGTCAGGATCACGTCCTTGCCGCTGCATTCCGGCTTCAATTCGCCGGTAAGCTCAAACTTGATGGCCGCGGGCACCTTGAACCACGCAGTGCCGGTGGCCATACCGGCTGCCATGTCCGTCGAGCCGACGCCGGTGGAGAAAGCGCCCAGCGCGCCGTAGGTGCAGGTATGGCTGTCCGCGCCGATGATACAGTCACCGGCAGTGACCACGCCCTGCTCCGGCAGAAGCGCGTGCTCGATGCCCATTTTGCCAACGTCATAGAAGTGGCTGACGCAATGGCTGCAGGCAAATTCCCGGCACTGTTTGCTCTGCTCGGCGGCCTTGATATCCTTATTAGGAACAAAGTGATCCAAAACAATGGCGATTTTGTCTTTATCAAAAACGCTGTCGAAACCAGCCTTCTTGAACTCATTGACCGCCACAGGGGTGGTGATATCATTACCGAGAACGATATCCAGCTTTGCCTTGATCAATTGTCCGGCATTGACGCTCTCAAGTCCGGCGTGAGCGGCGAGAATTTTTTGAGTCATGGTCATTCCCATGGGAATTTCCTCCTTATTCGCGGATCATGTTGTTGTATGCGCTGAGCAGGGCATTGATGCCCGCCCGTGTAATATCCGTATCAGTACCGGCACCCCAATACATCGTGCCGTCCGACTGGGCAATACCGATGTAGGCCGCGGCGGTGGAACCGGAGTCCTGCCCCTGCAGGCTGTGCTGGGTGTACTCCTTGACCTTGCAGCTTGTGCCGGTGAAGGCCTTCAGCGCGCTGCTGACTGCGTTGATCGAACCGTTTCCGGTAGACTTCATGCTGGTCTGCACGCCGCCGCGCAGGAAGGTCACATCTGCCTCTACCACACCGTTCTGCTTTTTTAAGAGCAGCTCCACGATGGAAATGGGGGCGGTCACATTCAGGTAGTGGCTCTGGAAGATCTCCAGCACATCCTCGCTCTTCAGCTCCCGGTGCTCCCGGTCGGAAACGTGCTTGCAGGTGTAGCTGAAATGCTCCCGCATCTTTGCGGGCAGATTGTAGCCGTGTGCCTGCTCCAGCAGATAGCCGATGCCGCCCTTTCCGCTCTGGGAGTTGACCCGGATGACATCGGCATCATAGGTACGGCTGATATCCTTGGGGTCGATGGGGATGTAGGGTACGTTCCACCGGTGCAGATTCTGCTCCTCCCGCCACTTCATGCCCTTGGCAATGGCATCCTGATGGGAGCCGGAGAATGCAGCAAACACCAGCGCGCCGGCATAGGGGCTGCGCTCGTAAACACGCATCCGGGTGCATTTTTCGTAGGTTTCCACGATCTCCGGCATATTGGAAAAGTCCAGCTGGGGATCCACACCGTGAGCATACATATTCATAGCCAATGTGACGATATCCACATTGCCGGTGCGTTCTCCGTTGCCGAACAGAGTGCCCTCCACCCGGTCGGCACCGGCCAGCAGCGCCAGCTCCGTATCCGCCACACCAGTGCCCCGGTCATTGTGGGGATGCAGGGAAACGGTCACATGCTCCCGGTATTTCAGGTTCTCGCACATATATTCCACCTGGCTGGCGTAAACGTGGGGCATGCTCATCTCCACGGTCACCGGCAGGTTGATGATGACGTTATTGGTTTCGCTGGGCTCCAGCACATCCAGCACCGCGTTGCAGACCTCCAGCGCATATTCCGGCTCGGTGCCGGTAAAGCTCTCAGGAGAATACTCAAAGCGGAAATTGCCCTCATATTCGGCAGCCAGCTTCTTGACAAGCTGCGCGCCTTCCACGGCGATCTGCTTGATTTCCTCTTTGCTCTTACGGAATACCTGTTCCCGCTGAGCCACACTGGTGGAATTGTAGAAATGGATGATGGCATTAGGCGCGCCTTTGCAGGCATCAAAAGTCTTACGGATGATATGTTCCCGGCACTGGGTCAGCACCTGAACTGTCACATCCTGCGGGATCATATTCTTCTCGATCAGGGTTCGCAGGAACTCATACTCCGTTTCGGACGCTGCCGGAAAACCGACCTCGATCTCCTTGAAGCCAACCTTCAGAAGCAGTCGATAGAACTCCAGCTTCTCCTCCAGGCTCATGGGAATAACAAGGCTCTGGTTGCCGTCCCGCAGGTCAACGCTGCACCACTGGGGGGCCTTCTCCACATGATCCTTTTGGACCCACTTGTAATGGGCGCCAGGGGCGCGATAGTAACCGATATTGTATTTACTGGTGTCCATCTTACACTGCTCCTTTAACACAAGATTTAGAGTTCCGCGACGGTGTCAACCTCCACCAAAACGTTCTTGGGAAGGGTCTTGACTGCCACGCAGGAACGAGCGGGCTTGCCTGTGAAATATTTGGCATATACCGCATTGAACGCGGCAAAATCATTCATATCACTTAAGAAACATACGGTTTTCACAACTTTTTCGATAGAAGTTCCCGCAGCGGCCAGAACCGCGGAAATGTTCTTGCAGACCTGCTCGGTCTGCTCCTCAATGGTCACCGCTTCAATGGCACCGGTAGCGGGATTGATCGGAATCTGGCCGGAGGTGAATACCAGGCCGCCAGCCACGATGGCCTGAGAATAGGGGCCGATGGCCTCGGGGGCATCGGGGGTATAGATAACGTTGCTCATATCATTTTCTCCTCATAAAAAGCACAATCACACTGTATAGGTCGATGCAGGCATCCGCTCCTGCAAATTAATCAACAATTTTGAAGCCCTCGCTTTTCAGGGTCTTGCGGATCTGCTGCACATGGTCATAATTGCGTGTCTCCATGTCGATGCGCAGGAAGCAGCCGTTGACGCTGGCGGTGGCACCACGCTCATAGTGGACACCGGTAACGTTGCCGCCGCAGTCGGCGATGATGCGGGACACATCCTTGAGCTGACCGGGCTTATCTGCCAGCTCGATGAGCAGGGTGCTGATTCGTCCGGAAGTCATCAGGCCTCTTTCAATCACGCGGGAAAGGCTGGTCACATCGATGTTGCCGCCGGAGATCAGGCTGACTACCTTTTTCCCCTGAATGGGGAATTTGTTGAACATAGCCGCCGCCACAGAAACCGCACCGGCACCCTCAGCGATCATCTTCTGCTTTTCGATCAGGGTCAGGATGGCGGTGGCGATCTCATCCTCCGTCACCAGCGCGATATCGTCTACGTACTGGTTGACCATTTCGTAGGTCAGCTCGCCGGGCTGCTTGACGGCGATGCCGTCGGCGATGGTGGAAACACTGGCCAACCGCTCGATGCTGCCGTGGCGAACGGAGTTAAGCATACTGGGAGCGCCCGCCGCCTGAACACCATAGACCTTAATTCGGGGGTTGATGGACTTGATGGCACAGGCCACGCCGGAGATCAGTCCGCCGCCGCCAATGGGCACGATCACCGCGTCGATATCGTCCCGGTTCTGAATGATCTCCAGACCGATGGTGCCCTGACCGGCGATGACATTCTCATCATCGAAGGGATGAACAAAGGTTCTGCCCATCTCCTCCTTCAGCTGCAGCGCCCGGTTGTATGCATCGTCATAGCAGCCTTCCACCAGGCAAACCTCCGCACCGTAGGCCTTGGTAGCCTCGATTTTGGAAATAGGCGCCGTATCCGGCAGGCAGATCAGGGAAGAAATGCCGCATTTGGATGCTGCCAGAGCAACGCCCTGCGCGTGGTTACCGGCGGAGCAGGCGATGACACCTTTGGCTTTCTCCTCCTCGCTGAGCATCGCGATCTTGTAGCCGGAGCCACGGAGCTTGAAGGAGCCGGTATTCTGCAGGTTCTCCGGCTTAAAGTAGAGGTTGCACTCCGGCGCAATGCCGTAGGCCTTTGCCAGTGGGGTGGGGCGGATGATATTCTTCAGCACCATCTGCGCATGAAAGATCTTGTCGATCGTAACCATATGTATCTTCCCTTTCGACTGTAGCGGATTTAAAGAAAATAGACCCTGTCTCTTCTTTTATAAAGAGACAGGGTCTTTACACTCAAATAAAAACCTTGCGGTACCACTCTTTTTGCCGCGCCGCGGCCACTCATGGCGGTCAAGAAACCGTCCCCCGCTGTAACGGTCGGGCTCCGTCCGTCCTATTGAGTGTCGCCACTGTTCAGACCGGCCGCTCCGAGGCCAGTATACGGTCTGCTCCTCTGCCGTCTCGCACCACCCGGCGGCTCTCTGTGCTCGGATCAAGATCGCTTTTTCCTCATCAACGCGTTTCATTATTTGGTTTTAAGGATTATAGCACCACTTCGCCTTTCTGTCAAGCACAAGTGTACAAAAATCCTTGTATACAATACCTTTTTACTCAATAACCTGAATCCAGCCCTCGGGCGCTTCAATGCGACCCATCTGGATGCCGGTCAGGGTATCGTACAGCTTCTGGATCTTGGGACCCATGCCGGCGTAGGTAATCTCCTTGCCGTGATCCACGATCTTGCCGATGGGAGAAATGACTGCCGCAGTGCCGCACAGTCCGGCTTCCTCAAACTGGTCGATCTCGTCCAGGCGGATCTCACGCTCCTCCACCTCCATGCCCAGGTAATCCTTCGCCACCTGCACGATGGAACGGCGGGTGATGGAAGGCAGGATCGTACCGGACTTGGGAGTAACCAGAGTATTACCCTTAACGAAGATGATGTTCGCGCCGCCGGTTTCCTCGATGTGAGTCCGGGTGGCAGAGTCCACATACAGATTCTCATCGAAGCCCTGCTCATGGGCATCCACAATATTATAAAGGCTCATCGCGTAGTTCAGGCCTGCCTTGATATGGCCGGTACCTCTGGGGGCGGCCCGATCCAGATCGGAGATCCGCAGAGTCAGGGGCTTGATGCCGCCCTTAAAGTAGGGGCCCACAGGGGTTGCGAAGATGCGGAACTGATACTCATTGGCGGGCTTGACACCGATAACGGAGTCATAGCCGAACATAAAGGGGCGCAGATACAGAGTAGCGCCGGAGCCATAGGGGGGCACCCAGGCGGCGTTGGCGCGGACGGTCTCGATGACCGCCTCCACAAACTTCTCCTCCGGGAAAACAGGCATCTTCATCTGACGGCAGGAGTCTGCCATCCGGGCAGCGTTCAGGTCAGGACGGAAGCAAACGATCTTACCGTCCTCCGTGGTGTAAGCCTTCATGCCCTCAAAGCAGGTCTGGGCATACTGCAGCACGCAGGCGCACTCGCTCATTTCGATGGTGGCCTTGTCAGTCAGGCCGCCCTCGTCCCAGGCACCGTCTTTAAAATTGGATACATAACGCATATCGGTCTGAATATATCCAAATCCCAGGTTGGACCAATCGATATTTTTCTTTTCCATCGTGAACACCTCACTGAATAAAGTGTTACTATTCTACCACTGGAGTCTTTGCGGGTCAATACCTTTTATATAAAAATGTTCTCTGCAGAAAGCCAAATATCCGCCCCCGAAACACCTTTTTCTTGTGCGATTTTTCCACTGGGGCATATTGTATAATTATAGTAGCAAAATTCCGGACTGCTTATAAAAAAGTCACAAAAGATGAATAAATATGCATGCATCGTTGACAAACCCCAGTTTTTGATGTATAATCCAGTGCATATCAAAGAATAAACCCTTGGAGGTCGAATCAGTATGAATAAAGAAAACATCAAAAAGGTCGTCCTGGCCTACTCCGGCGGTCTGGATACTTCCATTATTATTCCCTGGCTGAAAGAAAACTACAACAATCCCGAAATCATCGCCGTGGCCGGCAACGTCGGTCAGGCTGACGAGCTGGAGGGTCTGGAGGCCAAGGCCATTGCCACCGGTGCTTCCAAGCTGATCGTCGCCGATCTGGTGGACGAGATGGTGGATGAAATCATCATCCCCGCTCTGAAGATGGATGCCAAGTACGAGACCTACCTGCTGGGCACCGCCTTCGCCCGTCCTGTCATCGGCAAGCGGCTGGCTGAGATCGCCATTGCTGAGGGTGCTGACGCCATCTGCCACGGCGCTACCGGCAAGGGCAACGACCAAGTTCGTTTTGAGCTGGCCATTAAGCGCTTCGCTCCCGATATGAAGATCATCGCCCCCTGGCGTGAGTGGGACATCAAGTCCCGCGACGAGGAGATCGACTACGCGGAGGCTCACAACGTTCCTCTGAAGATCAGCCGTGAGACCAATTACTCCAAGGACAAGAACCTGTGGCACCTGAGCCATGAGGGTCTGGATCTGGAGAATCCCGCCAACGAGCCCCAGTACGAGAAGCCCGGCTTCCTGGAGATGGGCGTTTCTCCCCTGCAGGCTCCGGATGTTCCTACTTACATTTCCATCGACTTTGAGGCTGGCGCGCCTGTTGCCTTCAACGGTGAGAAGATGAAGGCCTCTCAGATCATTGCTGAGCTGAACAAGGTTGGCGGTGCCAACGGCATCGGCATCATCGACATTGTTGAGAACCGTCTGGTCGGCATGAAGGATCGGGGCGTTTACGAGACTCCCGGCGGTACCATCCTGTACTTCGCTCACGAGCAGCTCGAAATGCTGACCGTGGATCGGGACACCCTGCACGTCAAGCAGAAGCTGGCTGTGGACTACGCCGACCTGATCTACAACGGCAAGTGGTACTCCCCCCTGCAGGAAGCACTGACCGCCTTCGCCAACGAGAGCAACAAGTACGTCACCGGCACCGTTAAGCTCAAGCTGTACAAGGGCAACATCATTCCTGCCGGCACCACCTCTCCCTACTCCCTGTATTCCGAGAATCTGGTCACCTTCGACGAGAGCGACTACGATCAGAAGCAGGCGGAAGGCTTCATCAACCTGTGGGGTCTGCCCACCAAGGTTCAGGCTCTGAGAGAGCAGGGCAAGCTGTAATAATCCATTCCGTAAGGGAGGGTTTTAACCCTCCCTTACCCCGATTTTTCAGGTTCTTTAGAGGGAGGGTCAAGACCCTCCCCTACGGACTTTCTAAAGGAGAATTTCATCATGGCAAAAATGTGGGCCGGCCGGACGGACGGCATGACGGAAAAGATCGCGGATGACTTCAACTCCTCCATCCGCTTTGACAGCCGGATGTACCGGCAGGATATCACCGGCAGCATGACCCATGCTGCCATGCTGTCTTACAAGGGCATCATCTCTCAGGCCGATGCCGAGACCATCATCGCCGGTCTGGAGGACATCCTGAACGAGATCGACAGCGGCGCTCTTGCCATCGACATGGAGTGTGAGGATATCCACATGTTCGTCGAGCAGGTGCTGACCGAGCGCCTGGGCGACGTAGGCAAGAAGCTGCACACCGCCCGATCCCGAAACGATCAGGTGGCTCTGGACATCCGGATGTATCTGCGTGCGGAGATCGACGAGATCACCGGCCTGGTCAGGCAGCTCATTGCTGCCGTCACCGGCAAGGCAGAGCAGTACAAGGATGCCATCATGCCCGGCTATACCCATCTGCAGCGGGCGCAGCCCATTACCTTCGGGCATCACCTGATGGCTTATGCCATGATGCTGCTGCGGGATCTTGACCGTCTGGCCGACTGCCGCCGCCGCATGAACCAGTCCCCCATCGGCTGCTGCGCCCTGGCGGGCACGACTTACGATACCGACCGCTATTTTGAAGCGGAGCGGCTGGGCTTTGACGGCATCTGCCTGAATAGTTTGGACGGCGTGTCCGACCGGGATTTCTGCGCCGAGCTCATGAGCGCCATTTCTATTCTAATGATGCACCTGTCCCGGTTCTCCGAGGAGATCATCCTCTGGTCAAGCTGGGAATTCAAATTTGTGGAGCTGAGCGACGCGTTTACCACCGGCTCCTCCATCATGCCCCAGAAGAAAAACCCCGACATGGCGGAGCTGGTTCGGGGCAAGACCGGCCGGGTTTACGGCGACCTGATGGCGCTGCTGACCACCCTGAAGGGTCTTCCTCTCGCTTACAACAAGGACATGCAGGAGGATAAGGAGAGCGTATTCGACGCCGTGGACACGGTAAAAATGTGTCTGCAGGTCTTTGCGCCGATGATCGACACCCTGACTGCCAATACCGCCAATATGAAACTGGCTGCCCAGAAGGGCTTCATCAATGCCACGGATCTTGCGGATTATCTGGTCAAAAAGGGTCTGCCCTTCCGCAGCGCCTATAAGATCTCCGGCAGTCTGGTAGCTCGGTGCATCCAGAATAACACGGTGCTGGAGGAACTGCCTCTGGAAACCTACCGGGAGTACAGCCCCCTGTTTGATGAAGATCTGTATCAGGCCATTGACCTGATGACCTGCGTGGAAAAACGGATCAGTCAGGGCGGCACCTCCGTTGCCTCGGTGGAAAACCAGATCAACTACGTCAGAGAGAAGTTAAGCGTATGACAAAAGTATTTATTGACGGCAGCGCCGGCACTACCGGCCTGCGGATCGCAGATCGGCTGGCCATCCGAACGGATATCGAGCTGATCAAGCTCCCCGATGAATTGCGCAAGGATGCCAATGCCCGGAAGGATGCCCTTAGCAGCGCCGATATTGCTTTCCTGTGCCTGCCGGATGCGGCTGCTGTGGAAGCGGTTGCCTTGGCAGAGGGAAGCAATGTAAAGATCATCGATACCTCCACCGCCCACCGAACCGATTCTAACTGGGCTTACGGATTTGCAGAGCTGTCTCCCGCTCACCGGGAAGCCATCCGCAGCTCCAAGCGTGTTGCTAACCCCGGCTGCCACGCCAGCGGCTTTATCGCTTCGGTGTATCCGCTGGTGGCTCACGGCATCATCCCGGCAGACTTTCCTCTGACGGCTTATTCCCTGACCGGCTACTCCGGCGGCGGCAAAAGCCTGATCGCGGAATATGAGGATCCAAACCGTGATCCCCGCCACGACAGTCACCGAATCTATGGCACCACGCTGAAGCATAAGCACCTGCCGGAAATGCAGAAGATCTGCGGACTGGCTCAGCCCCCTGTGTTCTCCCCGATCCTGGGCGATTTCTATGAGGGCATGGCCACCACCATTCTGCTGCCGGGCTTCGACTGCCGACGAGTCTGGAATTGCCTGAGTGCCCATTACGAAGGCGAAAAAATCGTCACTGTTGCTCCTCTGGGCGGCGATGAAAGCGTCCTGTATGCCAGCACCTTGGCGCTTAAGGACTCCATGCGCATCACCGTCAGCGGTCACGAGAGTCAGACCATGGTCACCGCCCTGTTCGATAATTTGGGCAAGGGTGCTTCCGGTGCAGCCATTCAGAATATGAACATCCTGCTTGGCGTGGACGAATCCACAGGATTGGACATTTAATTTAGATATCAGATACAAGATACAAAGATACAAGATATTCTTGACTTTCCCTATCTCGTATCTTGTATCTTTGTATCTTGTATCTATATCATTTAGGAGAATAATATGATGAACATTATCTCTGGCGGCGTTTGTGCCGCAAAGGGTTTTAAAGCCAACGGCGTGCATTGCGGTATCCGCAAAAACCACTCCAAAAAGGATCTGGCACTGATCGTCAGCGACGTTCCTGCCGCCGCCGCCGCTGTTTATACCACCAATCTGGTCAAGGGCGCTCCCCTGACCGTCACCAAAAACAACATTGCCAACGGTATTGCCCAGGCTGTCATTTGCAACAGCGGCAACGCCAACACCTGCAACGCCGACGGCATCGAGATCGCCCAGAAGATGTGCACGCTGGTGGAAAAGGCCACCGGCATCGCCGCCTCCGATGTGGTGGTGGCTTCCACCGGTGTCATCGGTCAGCCTTTGGACGTGACCCCCATTGCCGACCACATGGACGCACTGACCGCCGGTCTTTCCTATGACGGCAGCAGTGAGGCAGCTCAGGCCATCATGACCACTGACACCATCTCCAAGGAGATTGCTGTAGAGTTTACCGTCGGCGGCAAGACTTGCCGCATGGGCGGCATCGCCAAGGGCAGCGGCATGATCCACCCCAATATGGCCACCATGCTGGTGTTCATCACCACGGACTGCGCCATTTCTGCCCAGATGCTCCAAAAGGCACTGTCCACCGATATCCGGAACACCTTCAATATGCTGAGCATCGACGGCGACACCTCCACCAACGATATGGTAACGGTGCTGGCAAATGGTCTGGCGTGCAACGCCCAGATCACCGCTGACGGCGAGGATTTCTCCGTCTTCATGAAGGCTCTGAACACCCTGACCATTAATCTGTGCCGCACCATCGCCGGTGACGGCGAGGGCGCCACCAAGCTGCTGGAATGCACGGTTACCGGTGCGGATACGCTGGAAGCCGCCAAGACTGCCGCCAAAAGCGTTATCTGCTCCAGCCTGCTCAAAGCCGCCATGTTCGGCGCAGATGCCAACTGGGGCCGGGTGCTGTGCGCCATCGGCTACAGCGGTGCAGATGTGGATGTGACCAAGGTCGATGTTTCCTTCCGCAGCGCCAAGGGTGAGATCGCGGTCTGCAAGGACGGCGCGGGTATTCCTTTCTCCGAGGAAAAGGCCAAGGAAATTCTGCTGGAAAAGGAGATCGACATTCTCATCTCGGTGGGCAGCGGTTCTTACAGTGCCTGTGCGTGGGGCTGCGACCTGACCTACGATTACGTCAAGATCAACGGCGATTACAGAACCTGAGACACTTTTTGTAGAGGGGAGTCTTGACCCTCCCCTACCGATTTTACTCCACTTTAAAAGGAGCAACATTATGGACATCAATTTCTCCAACGCGGATCGGGCCGAGGTTCTGACCGCCGCCCTTCCCTACATTAAAAAATACAGCGGCAAGATCGTCGTCGTCAAATATGGCGGCAACGCCATGATCAATGAGGCCCTCAAGCAGCAGGTCATGGAGGACATTGCTCTGCTGTGGCTCATTGGTGTCAAGGTCGTGCTGGTTCACGGCGGTGGCCCTGAGATCAGCGAAACCATGAAGCGGCTCGGCAAGGAAGCCAAGTTTGTGGACGGCCTGCGGGTCACCGACAAGGAGACCGTGGATATCGTGCAGATGGTTCTGGCGGGCAAGATCAACAAAACGCTGGTCAACCTGATCCAGATGAAGGGTGGTCATGCCATGGGTCTTTCCGGCATTGACGGCGGCATCATTGAAGCTACGATGAAAAACGAAGCTCTGGGATACGTCGGTGAGATCACCAAGATCCGTCCCCAGCCCATTGAGGCTCTGCTGGAAAAGAACTACATTCCTGTTATCTCCACCGTAGCCAGCGACCGTCAGGGCAACACCTATAACATCAACGGCGACACCGCCGCCGCCCGCATTGCCGGTGCTCTGGGCGCAGAGCGTCTGATCATGATGACCGACATTGCCGGTATTTTGAAAGATAAGGACGACCCTTCCACTTTGATTCCCCACATCACCACCAGCGAAGCCAAGGAGCTGTACGCCTCCGGCGTGATCTCCGGCGGCATGATCCCCAAGGTGGACTGCTGCATTGATGCCATTGCGCACGGTGTGGATCATGTGGTCATCATGGATGGCCGTATCCCCCACTCCATCCTCATGGAGCTGCTGACCGACGAAGGTGCCGGTACCATGGTTATGAAAGGCTGATATAGAAAATGAGTATCACCGCGTTAGATAAGGAATATGTAGCCGGAACCTATGGCCGGTTCCCGGTGGAGCTGGTGTCCGGCAAGGGCAGCGTTTTTACCGGTTCCGACGGCAAGCGCTACATTGACATGGGCTCCGGCATCGGTGTCACCGCCTTCGGCTGCGCCGATGATGTGTGGGTGGCCGCCGTCACCGCCCAGCTCGGCAAGCTTCAGCATGCCTCCAACCTGTACTACACCGAGCCCTGCGCGAAACTGGCTCAGGCTCTGTGCGAAAAGACCGGCATGAAGAAGGTATTCTTCTCCAATTCCGGTGCGGAGGCCAACGAATGCGCCATCAAGGTAGCAAGAAAGTACTCCGCTGAGAAAAAGGGCGATGAGTACTATACCATCATCACCCTGGTCAACAGCTTCCACGGACGGACGCTGACCACCCTGTCCGCCACCGGCCAGGAGCACTTCCATAAGCTGTTCAATCCTCTGACCCCCGGCTTCGTTTCCGTGGAGGCTAACAATGTGGCAGCTCTTGAGGAAGCGGTTGCCACCTGCAAGCCGGCCGGAATCATGTTCGAGGTAGTTCAGGGCGAGGGCGGTGTCCTGCCCCTGACCGCGGAATTTGTCACCACCGCCGCCAAGCTGGCAAAGGAACATGATATTCCCCTGATGGTGGACGAGGTGCAGACCGGAAATGGGCGCACAGGCAAGCTCTATGGCTATATGCACTTCGGCATCCAACCCGATATTGTTTCCACCGCTAAGGGGCTGGGCGGAGGCCTGCCCATCGGTGCAACATTGATGAGCGAAAAGGTACAGAATGTTCTCGGCCCCGGCGACCACGGCTCCACTTACGGCGGCAACCCGGTCTGCTGCGCCGGTGCCCTGAGCGTGATTGACCGTCTGGACGACGCGTTTCTTGCCGAAGTTCAGGCTAAGAGTGCGTACATTTTCTCCGCACTGGAGGGTGCCGCGGGTATCCAGAGCGTTTCCGGCATGGGTCTGATGATCGGCATTAAAACAGACCGTCCTGCCAAGGAGATCGTGCTGGAGTGCATCAAAAAGGGTGTTCTGTGCCTGACCGCCAAGGACAAGGTGCGGCTGCTGCCCGCTCTGAACATCCCCATGGATGTGCTGAAAGAGGCTGTCGAGATCATTAAGGAAGCCTGTGCCAACTAAATGTCATAGTGAACCAGCCCGCAGGCCGGTTCGCACCCCCTTCGATTGATAGTACGAAAGGAGAACGATCCATGTCCCTGAAAAATAAGCATTTTTTGAAGCTGCTGGACTTCACACCTGACCAGATCGAGTATCTGATCGATCTGGCCGCCGACCTGAAGGCCAAGAAGAAGGCCGGCATCCCTCACCGGCTTTGTGAGGGTAAGAGCGTTGCTCTGATTTTTGAAAAAACCTCCACCCGCACCCGCTGCGCCTTTGAGGTCGCCGCCGCGGATCTGGGCATGCACCCCACCTATCTGGATCCCACCGGTTCCCAACTGGGCAAAAAGGAAAGCATTGCCGACACCGCCCGGGTTCTGGGTCGGATGTACGACGGCATCGAGTACCGGGGCTACGGACAGGAAATCGTGGAAGAACTGGCGGCAAACGCCGGTGTCCCTGTTTGGAACGGTCTGACCAACGAATTCCACCCCACTCAGATTTTGGCTGATTTTCTGACAATCCGGGAACATTTTGGCAGTCTGAAGGGGCGAAAGTTCGTTTATATGGGCGATGCCCGGTACAATATGGGCAATTCCCTGATGGTCGGCTGTGCTAAGATGGGCATGCACTTCGTAGCCTGCGCTCCGGAGAAGTATTTCCCCAATGCAGAGCTGATCGAAACGTGCCAGAAGATTGCCGCCGAGACCGGCGCGGTGCTGGAGTTCAACTCTGACGTTGCCTCCGCCGTCCAGGGTGCGGATGTGATCTACACCGATGTGTGGGTATCCATGGGCGAGCCGGACGAAGTCTGGAAGGAGCGCATTGAGGATCTGCTCCCCTACCAGGTCAACAAGGCCGTCATGGACATGGCTGGAAAGCAGTGCCGGTTCATGCACTGCCTGCCCGCTTTCCACGATCTGAAAACCACCATCGGCAAGCAGATCTATGAAAAATTCGGCCTGACCGCCATGGAGGTCACCGACGAGGTGTTCGAAAGTGAGCAGTCCATCGTCTTTGACGAAGCAGAAAACCGGATGCATACCATTAAGGCCGTCATGGCCGCAACCTTGGCATAATTCCCAGCCGCTGGCCAATGCCGGCGGCTGTTTCCTTTTCCATTGCTTAAGTCTTTATTAAATATGGAGCCGCCGGATTGCTTTTATGGTATCCCCTATTTATAATGGATAAAAAAGGGGGGATCCTCATAAAAAAGGCAATGATCAAGTGGAGTATCATTATCGCAGGGTTGATCGTTATTGTGTGTTACTTCAAGTTTTCCAGCGGCCGCTGGGTTCTTCCCTCTCAAGTCAAGGGCGTACAGCTTGAGGGCTATTCCTCCTGCGACGATCCTGCGCCTCGCAATATGGAGCTATCGGACAGCGAAGCTCGTGATCTGCTGTTTCATTACAATCTGGCGGGCTGCGAAGGCTCTGTGACCGCAGATAGCTGCACCTCGGAATTTGGCTTCACCATCTACCTGAAGGACGGCTCATACATCAGCGTCAGCGAAGCCGGCGATCCCAGAATGACGGTATCCCCACTGCACGGAGATAGATACTGGATCAAAAGCGAAGCGCTGGCAGACTATGTGCGGGAGCTGGTCGAGCAATACGATCTGACCGTTTTATAAGCAGAAATGCCCTGGCAGTGGTTTGCGGGAACCACCGCCAGGGTATCTTTCAGCGCGATAAATTGTTGTTTGCGGGCATGGCCCGCCGCAAATGCGTTACGAACGCTGGATGAAACTTTACCACCGTT
>CANBCW010000032.1 GCA_947367115.1 uncultured Clostridia bacterium
TTGGCGGGAACGCCCTGGCTGTAGCCGATGTACCGATCCTTGGCGCTGTCGTACACCGCGCCGGGGATCACTTCCTCCGCGGTTTCAACGCTGATCTCGGTGGGCTGAGCCTTATAGGTGATCAGACCCATGGTGGCGGTAGACGCGTCGATGTTCTCGATCTTGAAGTAGCCGATGAACTGCACTTCGTCCTTCAGCGCCAAAGACGCAGAACTCATGCTGATGGTGGGAACCACTTCCACCGCGCCGCAGCCGGTGCAAACGCCGTCCACATAGGTATGAACGTCGGTGGCCGCTACCGTGTTGCCGGTGTAACTGTCGCCGCAGACGGAGCAGGTATAAGTGGTGTAGCCATCCTTGACACAGGTGGGCGCGGTGACGACGGTCTTGTAGCTGTGACCCGCAGCGCTGACATAGCTGTCAATATAGCTGCCGCCGCAGTTCATGCAGGTGTGGGTGGTATAGCCCTGAGCCGTGCAGGTGGGCGCGGTGACCACGGAAGTGTAGCTGTGGCCGCTGGTGCTAATGGTTTCTGTCTTGGTAGCACCGCAGGCGGTGCAGGTATAGGTCTTGATACCACTGGAGGTGCAGGTGGGTGTGGTCGTCACAACACCGCTGTTCCAGGTGTGGTCGCCCTTTGCCGCATTCTTGAGCTGGTAGACCGTGCGGGTCTCCACCTTGCGGGTAGAGCTGGCGGTGACAGCGGTATCGCTCCAGTCGGAGTAATCCGTCCAGCGCTCATAGGTGAAGAGCTTTTTGTAGGAAGTGGACTTCTGGGCATAGACCTCAGTCACAAAGAACCAATCAGAGTTGGAGCAGGTGGAGTGGGCGGTACAGTAACTGTAGTCCGAGGTATCACAGGTATAGTTATCCGGGCTGGTGGTGCTGTAATAAGCGTGGAAGGTGGTGTAGCTGCCGGACTTGGATGCCACAGAATAATAAGAATCCGCGTAGCACCAGTGATAATACAGATAACCCACGATGGCATCGGAATTGACGACCGTCTTGGTGGTGGCCGTTTCGGACGCGGTGACCTTATTGCTCTTGTTATTGTACTTGGTGTACAGGCTGCTGGAAGTGGAGAAGCCGGAAGGCCAGCTATTGACGTAATTAACCGTCGTGGTGCCGGACTGAACCCACTCACTGCTCTTCTGGGTGTAACCGGACAGTGCGGTTTCATAGGAGGTGGTAGTCTCGTAATCAGAGTAGCGGTACTGGGTCTTGCTGTTGAACAGGCTGGCATCCATCCCCTCAGGCACCTGATCGATCCAGCCGGAAGCCAGTTCACCCGCGTTGAGCTTATAATTGTCACCGCAGTTGCCGCAGGTGTACTCATAGATCTCGTACTCCTTACAGGTAGCCGCGTGGGTCACCATATCGTACGCGTGGCCGGTGGCGGCGATGGTCTGGGTCTCAACGTTACCGCAGGTGGTGCAAGTATGGGTCTTGGAACCGTCGGCGGTGCAGGTAGCATCCACAGTGATCCAGCTTCCATAGGAATGACCCAGTGCGGCCACAGTGGTCTCCGTGACCAGGCCGCAGGTGGAGCAGGATTTCACAGCCGTACCGCTGGCGGTACAGGTAGCGGCCTTCATCGTGGTAGTGGAATAGGAGTGGCTGCAGGTAGACTGATCCACACTGGAGGAAACTACGACGAAGTACTGATCCATCAGGGTCAATGTGCCGGTATTGGCAGCCAGCGTGGTAGCATCGGAGGCGTAGTAGTTCTTATAGCTGGCGTAGATCGCGTAAGTATAGTTTCCTGCGGAAAGAATGCCGAAGGCAGTCCCCGCGTCCAGCGTGCTGTACGCCAGGGAGAAGGTTTTTCCCTCCACTGTAGTGCTGGTTCCGGTCATCTTGGTACCGGAGGTTCCGAATCCGCTGTGGACATAGACCGCTGCAGAGGTCAGGTAATTATAGGAGGAACTAATCGTACCATTGACAATAAACGTTTTCCCTGCCACATGTCCGTTGGGGGCGCTGGCACCGGACAGCGTGATGTCCGTGGTAAGCTGTTTTACATAGCTGACACTGCCGGCATACAGGTATCCGGTCTTCCCGCTGGTGGAGGTAACCTGATACCACAGGTTGCCCGCACTGTTGCGATAGAGGCCGATGGCGGTATAGACAGCACCGGAGGCAGCCGTCTCGATGGTGGCAGAGTTATTGCTGCCCGCGGCGCAGGGCTGGCTGTTCACCGGAGTATTCTTTGTGGCCTTGATCTGGCAATAGGATGGGTAGCTTTCACAGGTAGAGGCATAATCGATGGAAGCGCTGGCATTATACCACTGGTGGATCTGATCAATGGTGTCATAGATCGTAGAACCATAGACCGTGTAGGTGGCAGACGAACCGCTGACAGTCATAGATGTCAGCGCGCGCTGCCAGGGATCCAGAATCTGATATGTATTGGAAGAGATCTTGCCCACCACCACAACATAGTGGCCGGCGCTGGAATAGCCCGGGATATGGATCACAGGAGGGCTGTATTTTCCGTTTCCGTTAATGTAGTTGTCCATGGCGGTGGACAGTGCGGAGGCCGAGATGGAGGAATAAGTACTCCCGCCCCAGCCTAATGAGAAAACCGTGCTGCCGTTATAGGCAGACAGAATGTCATCAGGGGTCTTATCAATACCGATATAGGACAGTGCCATGGAAATACTGGCGGTGCCACACTCCACACTGGGTCCAGTATAGTTTCCAAAGGTACTGCTGGGCCAATAAGCGGAATAGAAGTAGCTGTCACTGGACACCTGAGAAATGTAACGGACAGTACCGCAAGTGACGGCAGTCGTGTAGCCGTACTCAATATTGGCATAAGGCGAGTAGGCACTTTGGGTAGCTGCATGGACTACCTGAGGGAACAGCGGAACCATGGTCAAAAGCATGGCGCAGGCCAGCAGCAGCCCGATCAGTCGTTTTTTCATAGCATGACCCTCCGATTATTTTATAGGAAAAGTATATCGGATACTGCCGAAAAAATCAAGGCATGATTTAGCATGATGACGGTTCATCCATCTCATATTTTAGCAAAACTATAGAAAATGACGAACTTTTTTACGCAAACCGGATACTGCACAGCACATCAGGTATTTGATCCGCGAAACCAAAAACGATGCCAGCGCGTTTGCGCTGGCATCGTCCTGTTTTATGCGGTTAGGGAACGGTGTTTTATCCGATCAGCTTCTTGCGGGATGCAAGGCTGATAAACGCGATGCACACCATTGCCAGCACGATCAGGCCGGCCAGTTCCACATCACCGGTGGAAGGATTGATCTCGGCATCGCCGGAGCCAGTGTTATCGGAACCACTGTTATCGGAGCCGGAATTGTCGGAACCATCGTGATCGGGCGTTGTGTCAGCGTCCTCATCATTCACAAACACAGTGGCCTTCATCTGCTCAGAGATGTTGTAGTAGTTCCAACCGTAGCTTGTGCCCTCCGCAACGTTCTCCAGGAAACCAGTGGTCGTATATACCAGCTTGGTCTTTTCACCCAGATTATTGCTGGAGAGGTTCACGCCTGTGAACTTCACGCTGGAGAAGGACACCATACCGCTGCCGACATACAGGGCAATCTGATACGTTCT
This sequence comes from uncultured Clostridia bacterium, assembly GCA_947367115.1. Lineage (GTDB taxonomy): Bacteria > Bacillota > Clostridia > Oscillospirales > Oscillospiraceae > Faecousia. The sequence goes on from CANBCW010000032.1 coordinate 3,589, forward strand.
GACACCGTTTGCGTCCTCGGTATAGGGGCATGCGGAGTAGTCAATGGTGTAGTACTGCTCTGTACCGCTCTGGATGGTATCGATCAGCTTCCATGCATAGCCGCCATCGGTCTTGACGCCCTGATACAGCGTTGCTTCCGCACCGGTGCTCTCGCCGGTGAGGAACAGTCCGGCATCAATAGCGCGAGCCGCGATCTGCAGGCTGTGGAAGCTGACAGCGGTATTCTCGGTGACATAGAAGATCACTGCCTGATTGGTATTGTTGCCGTTCAGGTAGGCCTCATTGTTGGGGCCGACGAGCATGTAGTCGTCAATGCTGCCAACCTGATTGCCGATAAATTCAGTCTTATTCTCACCCAGCCAGCCGTTGCGGTTTTCAGTCCAGCTCTTGTTGCCGGAGTAGATGGTGGAAGCACCCTCGTTCTTCTGCTTATCCTTCTCGTAGACGGCCACTGCAGCGTTGCCCTCCAGGATCATATCACGCAGCTCCTCAAAGGACGCACCGTTCTCATTCTGGTAATAGTGAGAATTGGTAGTGTTCAGGGGCTGATAGATACGGACACCGTCAATGTAGAGATAGGTATCCTGCAGAACCGCGCCGTCCATCTCTCCGGTTTCCGGATTGTAGACTGCGTTGGAGAAGTCATAAGTGGGCATACCGGAAATCTCAACATAGTAGTAGCCATAGGTCAGCTCATCTACACGGATGACAGGAACCTGGTGGATCGCGTAACCCGCGCCGCAGACGGTGCACTGACCGTTGGAATAGGTGTGGTCGATGGTCGCGATGCTCTCGGTGTAGCTCTCCTTACAGATCGAGCAGGTGTAGGTTCGCACACCGGGCTTGGAGCAGGTAGCGGCAGTGGTAACTTCGGAGGTGTAAGCATGGTTGCAGACACCGCCGGTGATCTGGCCGGTGGAGACATCATAGGTCGCCCACACGCCGTCAGTCGTGTAAATGTTGCCCTTAGCAGAAAGCTGGATATTGCCTGTCTGGTTTCCGTCGCCGCCATTGCCGTTGTTGAAGATTACAAACTCCATGTGCTCAGGAATGGTGACGGAATAGATCTCCGTATCCCCGATCTTAGTCATCTCGGTACCGGACCAGCCGACAATCTCTTCCTTGTTGTACTGATCGGTCCAATAGAACGCCTTGACGGTGCTCCACTTTGTCTGGGAGTTGTCATAATAGATCGTCGTGGGGATATCCAGCTCCGTAATCTTTCCGGAGTTCGGTTCGTAAACAGCCCATCTGCTGCCCTCAATATAGATGTTGCCTTCCTCAGAGGGCGTAATGTTGTGGGTCTTGCTCTCATCACCGTTATAGTTAAAGAGCAAGCCGGTGATGTCGTTCGGCACGTCACAGTAATAGATTTCGGTGCCTTCGATCTTCGTCATCGCAACGCCGGGCCAGCTAGACTCCTTGCCGCCCCAGTAATGGACATTGACCGCGCTCCACTTGGATTTGGAATTATCATAATAGAGTCTGGTCGTGGTGTCTTCTTCGGTGCTGCCGGATCCGGAAGAGGTATCCAGCGGGCTGGCAGCATAGCTCAGTGTCAGGCTGCCGTCCTCGTTGACTGTCAGCGTGAATCTGGCCTCCACATTGCCGGGAATACGAAGCTTATCAGCATTGGTCGCGTTCTGGTACAGGAAAGCGGTTGTCGCGTTGTGGTCATAACCACTGGTCTTATAATCCTCGCCCAGACTGGACTGGACATAAACGAAGCTCTCCTTGGACAACTCCAGCGTCACCTGACCATCCACAAACTTGTAGTTCTTGCCGTAGTAGTCAGAGCCATTGAGATAGCCAAGCAGATAGTAGTCCATACCCGTCTTGCCGCAGCCGGAGCAGAAGCTTGCAGGCTCCATAGCGGAACCGGGCCAGGAATCGGTGTGCGTTACGGTGCTATCGCCATCAGCGGACCATGCGTACAGGTACATCCGACCCATGCCGGAGGTATCGGTGAAGTAGATGCGCCAGTTGTTCGCATTGTTGGGATCCTGCTTGACGGTGTAGGTGCCCAGTGTTCTTTCCTCACTGCCATCAGAAGCCGCAGTCTTGACCTCAACATCCACCGCACTGGTATTCAGCTCGATATCAGCAGACTGGCTGGTGCCATCGCTGAAGATCACCTTCGTGGCGCTCTTGGAAACGGAGTACCAGTAGGTATTGGCCTTCTCAACCACATAGGTGTGCTCCACACGCTGTCCGCAGGTATTGCACAGGCCATCCGTTCCATGTTTGGCATGGGAGCAAGCACTGCCGGACGCGTTGGTATACTCAGTGATCACAGGCAAACGGTAGATCGGATCCGTGCCGGACTTGACAATATTACCGTTGGCATCCAGAGCCGCAGAATAGACCTTGACCACCAGGGAAGCGGAGTCATAGGCGTTGGTGCGGCTGATCAGCTCGAAGCCGGTGCCCTTGAAGCCGAAGGAGGCAACCAGATCGGTATTGTTGATCTTGATCTTGGTCATGGAATTACCGCTAAGCTCAGCGTTGGCAGAGCCCTGATAGGCCGCATCCTGACCGTAAGGCGTCTCAGCCGCAATGCCCTGCATCAGACTGCCGCTGCCGTCGCCGACCTTGGTGAAGGTGCCTTCCGCCTTGGTATAGCTGATATCCACAAAGTCATCCTCGTAGTAGACTACAGTGGCGGGCAGAACGGTGATCTTCTTGAGCATCTGCACCTCATTGTGGATGTCGATCTTGTAGGTAGCTGTTGTCCCATTCACACCGCCGATGGCGTTGGGTTCAAACGTGGACGTTGTCCACACCTCGCTGGTCGCATCCCACTTCTTGACTTCGGGCTGGTAGACCCGGAAGGCCATCCACAGACTGTACTCTTCATCCATGATCTTGTTCGGGGTGAAGGACAGGGAGTAACCATCCGCCATGGAGTAGGTACCATCAGCGTACTGGATATCCGCCGCAGCGGTACCGGTGATATTGAAGATGCCGTCGGCCGCTGCGTAGCTGCCGCTGAGGTAGCTGCCATCAAAGGCCACGCGGTTAATGTTTTGGGCAGCCAGAGCCGCAGCGGAGAAGGCACCCAGATATCTGGGGTCATTGCTGTTGACGAGATAGCCCATGAACTGCGCCTTGGTCATGCCGTAATTGGCGAGCAGGTCGTCATACTTCAGCACATCGGCGCTGAGTTCGCCGGTAGACAGGCCGTAGTCCAAAACGTAGTTGCTTTGCTCCACATTGGTAACATAGAACACAACAGGAACAATGACATAATCAACAACGCTTGTGTCCACGCTGCTGACCTTCACATAGAAGATCTGGCGGCCGGAGTCGCTGAAGTTCACTTCCAGCACATGATTGGTGCCATTCCACTTGACCGCGCTGTATGCGGTTTCGGGCAGGCGCAGGTCGCCGGTCTGATTATTGATGCCGCCGGAGCCGTTGTTGAAGATGATATACTCCGCGCCCTCAGGAACGTCGATGTACCAGGTTCCGGATTTATTCGACGCGGTATTATTCATGCGCTGGCCGGGCCAGCTGGTCATACCGGTGTTGGTATCGGACCAGTAGTAGGCGTGGACATCGGTCCAGCCCTCATTCCAGGCCTCATTGTTATTGAAATAGATACGGTTCGCAACAGGGTCGGGATTGTCCGTGGCCGTGAAGGTGCTCCACGTACCGCTGGCCGCGCCACCGGTATACAGATTGGCGGAAGCCGTCAGCATCAGATCAGCCGTCTGCTTACGCGCTGTCTCCTCGACCTCAGTGCCATTGCTGAAGATGATATACTCCGCATCCATGGGGATATCGGCGTACCATTTGCCGGACGCGCTGGTCATCTTGACACCGGGCCAGCCTACCATATGATCGTTGGTATCAGACCAATAGTACGCATAGACATCCGTCCAATTGTCCCCATTGGTGAAATAGATACGTCTTACATTGTAGGCGCTCCAGATGCCGTTGGCGTACAGGTTGTAGCTGGCGGTCAGATCATCACCAACACTGTCGGTAACATTCACCTTCAGCTTGGTGTAGTCGATGACACCATCGGTGGTAATCGCTTTATTCAGGATGTCGATCTGATCGCGCTGCTCGTACAGGGATTCATCCGGGCTGGCGAACACGCCCAGCACATCGTCCCACAGGGTCTTGATATCCAGATGGACGGTGTTGTTCGCCCACTGATAGTAGGCGTAGCTGCCCAGGCCGTAGACGCGGTGACGATCCTGAGACTTCAGGCGAGCCGTACCATTCTTGAACTTGTAGCCGGTCGTATACACCGTGTTGGTAAAGCGGTTCTCTTTCTGCTGGCTCTCCGTCAGCGTATAGTAGAAGCCGGAGATCTTGACCGTCGCATTCTGCCACAGACCGTCATGGGCGTACAGGTTCGCCGCCGCCTCTTCTTCCGTCAAATCCTCTTCATCCTGCGTCTGGCCGTTGGGATCCAGCAGGTTGGTCAGGAAGCTCTTCAGGTTCTCGTTGGACAGCGGAGTGACGATCTGGCCATACTCATTTTTCTTACCCTCGATATAGAAGGTGGGCATGGCAATGCCATTCTCGTAATTTTCCTTGCTGGCGTAACCATCAACGGTGATGATCAAATCAGACACATCCAGATAGTTTCCGTCCTTGTCGGAGACATAGATGCCCTGAACCTCTACCTTTTTGGTGGTGCTTCCTATGGTGACGGTTACTTCCGCATCGGTGAACAGGGGGTTCTTGGGATTCGAAGCATCCGCTTCATACATGTACAGTGTCAGCGTATGGGAGCCCGCTTCCGCCACGGTGATATCTGTTCCCGCAGCCGTCACCTCGACGGTCTCACCATCCAGGTTGACAATGCCGTTCAGACCCGAAACCGTCAGCTTCGTATTCGCGGCAGAAGTGGTAAAGGTTTCCACAGTCGGCGCGCCGTAGATCTGCAGGCCGCCATCCCAGGTCAGGTTCAGGCCGATATCAGCGTCCTCAAAACCCAGCTTATACAGCTTGGTCTCGCCCTTGTTGGTAATGGCGAAGCAGTAGCCAATGCGCTCCGCAGTATCGACAACGCCGCCGAAGGGCACTTCAATGGGATTTCCGTTGACGTCAGTACCCTGATAAGCCTGCTTGTCGGTAGACAGCGTGGGGTCGGTAACGACGATGTTACTGACGATACGGCAGTTGGAGCCCCAGCCGTGACGCTCCATGTAATAGAAGTCGAAGGTGTACTTCTGGCCATCCTTCAGGTTCAGCTTTCTTGCGCGGGCAACCTGTGTTTCGGAATACGCGCTGGGGTTTGCCAGAACCTTCTTGGCCCAGTCAACATAGTCGTTGACGTTCAGACCAACGTTGGTGATGGAGTGCGCGCCGCCGATGTCCAGCACCAGCTCGCCGTTGATGAACAAGTAAACGTCATCGTCACCTTCGAACTCGAAGAACAAGTCCTCATCATAGTGGAACACGAACTCACCGTTGGAGGCCATGGCAAAGTTGTAGTTTCTGTTGACGAAGGTGGAGCCTTCCTCGGTAACACCCATGACACCACGTCCGTCATCCAGGAAGTAGGGAGACTTGGTCTCGCCGGCATAAACACCTTCCGCGTCCGTAACAGGCAGGAAGGGGAACCGGGTAGTCGCAGAACTGCCCTCAAAATAGACCTGGTCTTTGGAAGCCGCGGAGCTCAGGGAGATGGTATCCAGATCCTTATCGTACACCACGGCGGACTGGCTGGCATTGCGGTACTCGTCCGTGTTTGCGGAGTCGCTCACATCACCGGTGGTGAAGCCGCCGTCAAAGACGTAAGCATTCTTGCTGCCGGCGCTTACCGTACCGTTGCTCAGAACCAGATAGCTGTACTCATCCTGCTCCTGATTGTAGGAATCGCCAACATACAGGTTCATCAGCAGGTAGTAAGCCGCGTCAACGAAGGTATCAATGTTCTCCTTTACCTGAGCGAACTCGCCGATCAGGCCAGCCTTATCCGCGTCGGTCAGCGTGGCATAATCGCCCAGCTCAGCGTAACCGGAACCAGCCTTGCCGCCAGTAGCGGGCAGAACAACATTCAGCTCCTTACGCAGAGCGGAGGCCAGATCCATTGCATTGCCATTGTCATCGTAGCCGTACTGCTCGCCGTTGGCCGTTCCCTTGACGAAGTTGTAGTTGTAGTTGCCGCTGGTATCCGTCTGCGCGATCCGCAGCGCATCCCGCAGAACAGCCGCGATATACTCCACAGTCTCTTCCTTGTAATCCGGCACCCGGTAAGTCTTGCCATCCGTGCCGGTCACTGTGGTCAGACTGGATTTCAGCAGGCCGGCGGTGTAGACGCCGCTGTTGAATGTGTTGAACAGGCCATATCCGCCCAGATTCAGCACGCTGGTGTCGAAGCCGCTGCCCACATTTCCTTTGTTCACAAGGTAGATATAGTCCGACACAGTATAGCCGTTATTCTTTGCGGTCGTACGGTCGTCATTCTGTCCGAGCGAATCTGCAGAACTGGGATAGGTCATGCCGATCTGGTAGCTGTAATAACCATTGGGCTCCGTATTGGTGCCGCCTCTGCTGGTACCATCACTCACCCAGCCGCCGCCCTGGTTGGCGTACAGCATGGAGAACGCCACGTTGTTACCGGTATTCCATTTCTTTTCGGTGGTGGTGTAGGAGCCGTTGAGAATCTCCGTCTCGCCGTTCATGTAGGCGGCAGCCTGCTTACCGTAGCTCGCCGCAGTACTGCTGCTATTGGTAAGCTGAACAAACGCAATCTCCAGCTTAACATCCGAATTGCCGGTCATACACTCAGGCAGATACAAGCCATACTGAGCGTAACTATTAGACGAACTATATGACCCATCACCATCTTCAACCTTTGAGAAATCGTAGGTCAGATACGTCCATTCATCCTCAGATTTTTTCAGCGTTACTTTACTCGCCGATACGGCACCTGCAATGCCGCTTGTATTCATATTGGAACCGCCGCCGCTAGAGGTTCGGACAAAGCAGGCGACATCCGCATTTGACGTAAATCCACTCGTTTTGTAGACGATCGTTGCGTACTGAAATGCTCCGCCGGAGCTATATTCCCAAAGGAGAATATTGCGATTGCTGGAGCTTGGGTTGGATACCTGCACATAACTGCGTTCGTCGTTGTTGACTGCATTCACGCTCACGCCGTTGATCGTACCAATGTACGATAAGCCGGTTTTGGCCGTCGTCCATCCCTTATAGGTACTCACCGCGTAGCCGCCGGAAGACTTGTCAGACACGGAGAAGTCCATACCGTTGGAATTGGTGGTGGGCTTTGTGACCGCGACTTCCTGATTGGTATAATACTCGACATGGCTGTCCAGGAACTCACCGGGATCGTTGTCGAAAGCCACGGCATCCTTGCCGAACTCGATTGCCTCGAACTCGGTATCGAAATACGCCACATGGGAGATATCGACAGAATCCGTCTTATCGAGCATCGCGAAGTCGACAAGCACCTGGTTGACTTCGGAGACGCTGTCCCACAAATCCCCCAATGTACCGGTCTTCATGTCGATCACAACGTAATTCCAGCTGTCGGAATTGGCGACCAGATCCACTCCCTTGGAGTAGTTATAGTAAAGATCCACGCTGGCACCCGTATAGCTCTTAAGCTGGGTTCCCTTGCTGCCGTTCTGGTTGTAGTCCGTGCTCCACGCCAGGGCTACGTTCGCCTTGCCGTCCTCCAGACCGCTGGTGCGGTAAACGAGAACCGCATAACGCACCTCGTCCTTCGCGTAGCCAGAGCCATTATCCGTGACGAAGTCGGACATGACCCAGGGAGCCATGTTGCCCGCTTCCGTATAATCCACATAAGGCACCAGCCGCAGATGGCGGGGGCTCTTAAAATTCACAGCCTCAATCTGTGACCCGCTCGATGTAAACTGAGAGATCGAGCCGAGCCAGTAAGTATACGGAGACTCCGTGTATCCCCAGTCCACAGTGTAATCAGTGCCGATCACATCCTGCGCGCCCGTAAAATGGGGGGCAGGATGACCGCCGCCGTAAGCACCGCCGCGCATGTCGGAAATATCGTCACCTGAATCGCTGGCGTTGGGATACTCAAAGAGCATACCGTCGTTCAGATAGTCCAAAATCCTGATAGGCCAGCTGATGGTATTCTGGGTATTGACGTTACCGCTCAGACCGGTGCTGCCGATATCGTCCCCTACCGCTATATCGCCGATTGCCGCAAAAATAGACGCGGGAATCATGGATACGACCATAGCCAGTACCAGCAGCACGGTCAGGACTCTGCTGCCAATTCCATACTTTTTCATCGCATTCATTCTCCTTTCGGTTCTTACCAAAACCGCTGCCTCCGCAGCGAAGGATTTACATTCTTATGCTGTCCGGTCAGCTTTCCTGGAAGCTGTAACGGACGATCTTGGAGTCAGAGCCAAAATGGCTCGACTGCTTCTGCGCTGACTCACCGGGATCCAGGGTTCCAAAATTGAGCATATAACAAATGCCGCCAAAATAATGTCCATCCGAATGCAGCGATTTATAATAGACGCATACATTCTCCAGTGTCTTGTCCGAAACATTCTTCACGGTAAGCGTACTGCCGTCGGGCTCAACCGAAAGCAGCTCGGTGGACATCACCGCGTCCGAGCGGTAAGCGTACTGCTCGCACGTTCTTGCCGTAAAGGTGTCCCCATCGCTGACCGTCCGGGCATCTTGCTCCAGCACCCACGCTGTCGCGCCCGGCGGCAGACCGGTGATCTGGAACGTTCCGGTGCTGCTGCCAATGCTGCACTCCACCGTGGCATAATCCAAAAACTCTGACGAGCTGTTGTACACCAGCATGGCCGCCACGTCGGTGACCTCTCGCCCGGAGCCATCCTCCGGGAAGGAGCCGCTGAACCGGCTGTACTCCAGGCAGACCAGCCCGCCGAAGTTATCCGTCGATCCTGTGGTTTCTTCCGGCTCTTCGGAACACCCCGAAAGGATCAGAAGCCCCGCCATGATCAGGATAAGCCAGCGTATTCGATTGTGTCGCGTCACCGCCTCACCTCCAACCAGCATCGGGAACACTTGGTTCTATCCCAATGGTATAGAAATGGTTATACAGATAAATTATAGCACTTCACTTCCCATGCGTCAATCCTATTTTATGACATTTTCTGGTAAATAAATTTCAAAAAAGGGTTGCATTTCAAAATTGCTTGCAGTATAATGGAAACGAAATATATGCTATCATGCACAACGTGTGTTCCCCATACTGAGGAATCGTTTTAGGAGGAAAAATGCGTATCGTACCCGGTTTCGTTGTTCGCCAGATCGCTGGCGAGACCATTGCGATCCCTACTGGGGCCGCCGCCCATGAGCTTTCCGGACTTCTGGCGCTCAACGGCAGTGGTAAGCTTTTATTTGATCTGCTCCAGGCAGATCAAACCGAGGATGGTCTGGTGCGCGCGCTTCTTGACAGCTATGATATCGACCGTGTTACCGCCCAGACCGATGTTGCTGAGTTCCTTGAGATCCTTCGCACCAACGGTGTGCTGATGGAAAGTGACGAAAAAAACTGAGTATCACCTGTGTATTCCCGGAAAGAAGGTTGAGAGTTATGAAAATGAAGTATGAAAAGCCCATGGTTGCCGTCGATCGCTACGAACTGACTCAAGCTATTGCCGGCTGCAGCATCAAGGTAAATTCCATCGACAGACTGTGTTTCATGCTGGATGAAGACGTTCCCGAAAAATTGAAGTCCTTCGCAATGGTGGACGGTTGGTTTGTTGACGGTACCAGTGGTATCAGTGCATGTACCGTCTGGATCAAAGCCGGCGACGGTTACGACGGATACTGCTACCATACGCAGGCCAACGGCGCGCTGACCTCCTGAGCATGAGTTGCCCATTTTCCTTCTGTCTGCGTTTTTCCGGCATCACGGTTCGGTTCATTACCCCGACCGTGATCCGTCTGCCTGACAATTTTGAACCCTTTCAGTGTGACGACACCGACACGCCGGACGAAGAGTACCGCGTCCAGCTGCTGACCGAGCCGCTGCGCCCCGATGTGCCGCTGCTTCACACGGAGGGCGAAGCCCGAATATACCAAACCAAGAAAGGCTGGCTGCACATTTATCCTGTTCTCGGCGACAAGGATGGATGTCAGGTAGCCTGTCTTTTCTGCCCGGACGGCAAGCATACCATCTATTACCCCGCCTCCCGCTGGGAATATTACTCTGAAGTTTGGCGCTGCGCGCACCTGATCTGCGGCGAGCGCATTCTGCTGCGGCATGACGCGATGCTGCTGCACAGCTCCCTGGTGTCGATGCACGGCAAAACCGTCCTCTTTTCCGGCCCCTCCGGCGCGGGAAAATCTACCATGGCTCAGCTCTGGAACACCCACCTGGGCGCGGACATTCTCAACGGCGACCGCACTGTGGTAATGCGCAAAAACGGCGGATTCTACGGCGGCGGCTCCATATGGAGCGGAACCTCCGGCATCTACCGTGCAGAACATGCTCCTATCGCCGGAATCTTCCTTGTGAACAAAGCCAATGAAAACCGGGTGGAGCGTCTGGGTTTCGACGCTTTCATTCCCCTGTTCAGCCAGACCATTATCAACAGCTGGGATACCGCTTTTGTGGATCAGATCGCGGATCTTTACGCGGAGCTGATGGAGAAAATCCCGGTCTACCGGCTCCACTGCCGTCCGGAAAAGGAAGCTGTAGAGCTTGCGTACCACACGCTTTTTGGAAAGGAGGCCATTCCATGAGCACTTCATGCGCCAATATCCGCCGCGCTTTGTGCCGGAAATGTGCCCGGTTGGGTATTCCGGTCAGCGGCATCTTTGAGTTGACCCCCCGCTGCAATCTCCGCTGCAAAATGTGCTATGTCCGGCTGACGCCGGAGCAGATGGCTCCCATTGGTCAGGAACGAACCGCGGAAGAATGGCTGGATATGGGTCGGCAGGCTCGGGATGCCGGCATGGCCTTCCTGCTGATCACCGGCGGCGAACCCACCCTGCGCCCGGACTTTTGTGAGATTTTTGAGGGACTGGCTCAAATGGGACTGTCCATCAGCATCAATACCAACGGCACCCTGTTAACACCGGAAATTCGGGAGCTTTGGCACCGGCTGCCGCCTGCTCAGGTAAATATCACGCTTTACGGCACCTGCCGGGAGGATTATGACGCTCTGTGTCAAAATACCGACGCGTTTGACGCGGTAGTGGAAGCGCTGGACTGGCTGAAGGGTGAGCGGATTCTGGTGCACCTGAACACTACCATCGTACCCACAAACTATCATAAGTGGGTGGAAATCGAAGAATTCGCAAAGGCCAGAGATCTGGAACTGCGGATGACGACCTACTGCTTCCCCCCGAATCGCCGGGACTGCAGCTGCTTTGAGCGCTTGTCCCCCGAACAGGCCGGTGAACTGATCGTACAGGATACATACTTCCGGGAAGGCGCGGATGCCGTCAAGGCCAAGGCTCTGGATCTGGACATCGCACCGCCCCACAGCTGCGAGCTGGAAAATGGGGAGCCTATGCAGTGCATGGCCGGACGCAGCCAGTTCTGGATCACCTGGAATGGGGCAATGCCGCCCTGCGCTATGCTGACTCAGCCCGCCGTGCAGCCATTTTCGGATGGCTTCCTGCCCGCTTGGGAGCAATTACGCGCCGCCTGCGAGCCGATCCGGCTGTGTCCTGAGTGTAAGGACTGCCCGGATCAGCGTTCCTGTATGAACTGTGCCGCCGTAACCTTTGCGGAAACCGGCCGTTTTGACGGAAAGCCCGAGTATATGTGTCAGCTGAACCGTGCCTACCGAAAGGCGCTCAAAACGCTGGCAAAAGAATTGGAATGATAAAAAGGAGCTGCCGCGGCAGCTCCTTTATTATTTACGCGTCAGTCCCCGCCGTAGTCAAAGCTCAGACCCATCCGGTTCATCAGCCGCTCATGCTCCGTCACCTTTTCATCCGACATATCCCGGATGATGCCAATTTTCCTGCTGATCTTCCCACGCCGGTGGAGCAGCGCATCCACCCACCGCACCGGAAAGAATAACGGATACAGCACCGGGTATTTGTAAAGGATATTGTAGGAGCGCTGCATCAGCGCCAGCGAAGGGAATACCGCGCTGAACAGCGATCTGAGCCTGGAGTTTTTGACCCCTTTGGGCTTTTTCCCAGCCTTGATCAGTTCCTCAGAATACATCTTATTTTCCTCGGTGCCGAAGCTGCCGCTGGTGAATACATGTCCGGTGATCAGCTCCGTCACTGAGTCCACCGGTGCGCCTTCAAACCACACGTCCAGCGCCCGGCGTATATTGCGGTAGAATTCCAGCAGCCGCAGCCGTTCCATCGTCTTCTCGATCCGCGTCTCATCCATGTCAGGATAAGCCTGGCGGTAGACGTAAAGATCCACCAGATGCCGGATTCCGATGCCGCAAAAGCGGAAATGCTTGGCCATGTGGGTGAAGATATAGACGTATTCATCCTCCCGGCTCATGTCATATCGGAAGCCCGCGCCCTTAAGGGCTTTTTCCCAACCTGTTCCAAAATAGCCGCAAAGGTCAATCTGGTTCGGACTGAACAGCCGCTTGTGCAGCTCCACATACAGGTCCTCGTTCTCCCAGCAGAAATCATAGGGAGATTCCTTGACGTAGCTATACCCCGCCACGTCCATAAGCTGCCTGATCCGCCCATATTGTTCCTGCCGGATTAGGATATCCGCATCGCCCATGGAGCGCATCTCCGGCTTGGGATACAGCTTCTTCATGTTGCAGCCCTTCAGGGTCAAATAGTCGATGCCGTTTTCCTCAAACACGGCACAGAGCTTGTCCACAGACCGCATCTGCTTTTCGCTGCTCACCAGATGCTGAAAATACTGCACCTGATACTTCTGCATGATTTCAGACTGCGGCGTAATGCCGCAGTTAAAAGCCCCCCGGTAGATCAGCGGTACCAGCGACTGACTGCGGATCAGCGTATCTGCTGCTTCCAGCGAAAAGCCCTCCGGCAAGGGCAGGGGCTGCCCCGTCAGCGCGCTTTTGATCAGCACCAGCACACCTTGATATATGATGTTCATATCGTTCCTCCGATAATCACTCAAAGTAAAGGGAGATGGTTCACCCTACAAGCCTGGATATTCCCGGTATTTTTCTAAACATTTTTCTGAATATCTGCTTTTCGTACGCATTCAGGCCGATCATCCACATCGCCACCGCATACACAGCAGTCAGCAGCACCGCCGACAGCAGGAGCATCATCCAGCCTGAAACGTGGACAAAGTGAAAGTAAACCGCTCCAACCAAACAGGTAACCAACACCGCGGGCAGCAGTTTGAATATCTCTTTCCAAAACGCGAACATATCCAAACCCATTTTTTTGTGATAATACCAATTGATGAAAATGATCTCACCCACAATGAGGGATATAGTGGTTCCGGCAGCCGCGCCGATACAGCCCCACCGCCGGATAAACACGATGCTGATGCAAACATTCAGGAACGCGATCGCGGTATATACAATGGATCGAACACGGTGCATGTTCCTTGCCCTTTGGATCTCAACGCCAAGGGTCTGGATCAGCGGAACCGTCATCGGCAGCATCAGCAGCAGTGCCACCCAATAGGATTCGGCGTAACCTTCGCCTGCCCACATCCGGATAAACGGCTTGCCCAAAAATCCGAAGCCGATCAGAATCAGCGAAAGCAGCAGCATTTGGACTCTGCCCACGCGGGTCATCAGCCCAGTCAGTTCCTGATTATCATTGGTTTTTGCCACGATATTATTGATCTGCGGGATAAAGACACCGGAAATCGTATTGGCCGCGTCGGCAAACAGCCAGTAGATCTGCATTCCGATGCCGTATACGGCCACCGCCACCGTTCCGCTGATCCGTCCCAGCAGGAGCTTGTCTACGCTCCAGTTGACCTGGTTGACGATCTGGTTCAGGAAAATAAAAAAGGCAAAGCCGCCCATTTCTTTCAGCAGGTGGAATTGGATTCCCTGAAAGCCGAAGCGCATCTGCAGCTTCTTGCCGCAGAAGAGGATATTTGCCAGAAAGATGCCCACCGTCAGCGCCGTCGTTACCAAAACGATGGCAACCGAACCGTAGCCGCCCAGCAGCAGGGGCAGGGTCAGCACGGGTGTCAAAAAGTTTTTGATCAGGTTGGTCAGCTTTTGGAATACGAATTTTTCACAGGCCATGACATAGCAATACCACACATTGTTGATCAGCGTGATCACCATATTCACAACCAGAATCGCCATCAGCACTTTCCCCTTGGCCAATTCTGCTGCCGTCAGTCCGTCGCCAAAAATAACATGCGCGTTGGCGACCATGACACCGCCGCAGATCACGCACAGAACCGACAACGCGCTGAATATGAGCATGAACATGCCATTCAGTCTCGCAATGCCCTCTTTGTCCCCCGCGACGCTCAGCCGGGAAAAATACCGGAAGTACGTATTTGTAAACCCAAGGTTCAGCAGATTTAGATTCGAGATCACCGACATTGCCAATTGGTACAGGCCATATTCGCTCTGGCCCAGCAAATTCAGCATGACCGGTGTATAAAGCAGGGCGGTCAGTATTTTAACCCCTTCGCTGAGATATGTCAGCAGCACGCCTGCCTTTTTTTGGTCTAGTCGCATACGTTACCCTTTCTGTTTTGATCATCCGCGTGGTTCATTTTTCAGTAGACTCTTGCGAAAACACATATTCTAACGTGGACACGATCCGCGCTTGCTGATCCTGTTCGCATTGAAACAGCTTTTGGAGCAGGTCCTCCCGGTGGCACACCAGCTCCGAAACCTGCCGGGAGTCAACAGGCTCATAAATATCGAACATGAATTCCCTCAGGTCACAATCCGCGAACGTGGCGGCGATCTTTACATGCTTCTGCGTATCGATCAGCGCCAGTGGCATGGAACCATACTTATATCCCGCCAGCAGGGAATGCATTCTATTGCTGATGTGAAAATCAACACAGCCATAGCAGGTTTCCAGCTCATCCAGACGCATTTGATGGTCGATGTATTCTGTTTCATATACCGTCTTCAATCTGTCAAAGACGATCCTGCTGAATTCCTGATCCTCCGCGATCTGATACGCGACACATACCTTCATGCGCCCACTCAAAGCGCTGTTGAGCTGTTCAAGCAGCTCTTCACAGCGCCGCAAGGTCGCCTCGATGAATTCCTCATGAACATCGTCAAAGATCGAATTTCGGAGGTTCACCATGACCGTGTTCGTATGATTGACCCGTTTGGGATGATCCGCGTCATAGATCCATGACAGGTCCGGGGAAAATTCAACTTTTTTGATTCCCATGTCCCGGCACCGCTCCAGCGACAGCGTATCGCGGACATAGTAATGGGAAAGGAACGTACATCTCAGCCGCTCCGATAAGGCCATCAGCTTCGAGATGGGGCCGACGGATCTTCCGATGCGGACGATCTTCACGCCAAAGAGTCTGAAAACCGGGAACAGCAGGCCGGACGCGAAATTACGGACCACCAGCCGCAGGCCGCCGCCGTACATATCACCGGGGCCGGAAAACACATAGACCTGATCCCCCTGTTTTCGGGCTTTGATGGCGCAGGATACCACGGACTTAACAAAGGCGAATTCGCTGTTCGAGATCACCTTTTCCTCCGCCCGGATCCCAAGGCGCGACAAAAACTCCTCCGGGATCTCACTGCTGCAATTGGCACGCAGCGAACCGTACTGGCGCAGTATATTGATCAGCGCGTGGTTGATCAGTGCGTCTCCTGTGTTGGTGTATTTTGTTTTCGTTTGATAAAAGATATACCGCATACGATCTTGGGTTCCTCTCTCACCAGAAACAGACACAATTGCCGAAATCAGCCCATCCGCGTCCCTGTAACGGCCTGTTATGTTTTGTTATCCGGCCTATTTTTGAAATTCTCAATGAACTGTTCTACCCTGTATTCTGTGGACAGCTTTTTCCGGTACTTCACACAGTTTTCCACATAGAAGCTGTTATTGCCGCTGACCTCACACAGATCCTGTTCGTCCCATTCTTTTTTGGCGATTCCCAGTTCATACTGGCGGATGTACTCGCTGTTCAGCGGGACATCCGTTGTGACCACCGGCGTTCCGCAGGCGATGGCCTCCACAATGGAGATCATGCTGTTGTCTTTTTCCGTATTGATCAGCAGTGCCTTTGCATTCGGCAGGATGTCCCGCAGCTCATCGTGGGTCAGCTTACCGCAGAACACCACATTCGCATCCATGTCCAGCCGGCGCACCAGCTCCGCCAGCGCGTCCGCTTCATCGCCGCTGCCGGCGATATAGAGCTTTGCGTCCCGGTCGTACCGCAGGAGATACTCTTTAAATTTACGGATGATGCCATCCACCCTTTTTCTTTGAATCAGCTGCGAGCAAACAAGAAAGTAATTTTCCTTCTCCGTGCTGACCGGGAACTTATCCAAATTGACACCATGGTCGATATACTGGTCACTGACGTTCCGGCAATACGCGCTGATAAACTCCCGCGCCGCCTTAGACCGGGCGATGATATAGGCATCCTTCATAAACAGCCTGGCGATCACCCGATACCAGACCTTCGACGGGATGCGCTTCATCATGGCGTTATGCTTCGCCAGCTCATGCCAGATGATGGTCTTTTTCGGAGCCGTCCGGTAAGCCCACAGGGAGTTGAGTGAAAACACTTCGCTGGTGATGATCAGATCGATCTGCCCCCGCTTTTCCCGGATATACTGCTTGATCTCAGGGATCACCGGGAACCGGTGGGGCATGAAGAGCTTCTGGCAGACACATTTTCCCCACCGCACTTCAAAGGGATATGTTTCCTCGCAGCAGGGACGGTAGGGTTCTGCCGCGTATAACGTCACCTGATGCCCCTGCTCATGAAACGCAAGACACAGGTCATAAATCATCGTGTCCTTGATGGATCCCGCCCGGACGATCTCTTTCGTCTCCGCCGTGTAGACGATGGGATTGATCACTAATACTTGCATAGGTCCTTCACCATAGCTTTCCGGCAGTCTCTGACGATCCCTTCTGATGGTCAGGCCACCATTTTCTCCAATTTCGGCTGCGGCTGTTTTTTCTGAAAATAGCTGCCGATCACGACCAGCAGCAAGGGATAGCACAGCATGGCGCAGAAATAAACATAGTGCATGTTGAAAAACGCATTAAAAAACCATGTCATAAAAACGCACAGCTTGATCACAAACGGTATCCGTCTGCCCTTATAACTGTTTCTGAACAGATGCTTGACTGAGTAAAGGTACTGCAGCAGTCCCAATACGCCAAAGCTGCAGATCACCTCAATAAAATCATTGTGTCCCCAGACGCCCGACACCTGTATCGTGAATTCCAGGCCACAGCCGATGAGCTGATTCAACAGCGGCATTTCCGCATACGCGGTCATGTCCTTCTCCCACAGCAGTGAGCGGGAGCTTGTGATGCGGAACCAAAAGTCGCCATAATGGCTTTCGTCCAGCGTATACGCGATCTTATCGCCCATTGCAGAGACCATCACAAGCGCCACAACGGCCACCATCAAAGGGATGATCGTACACCAGAAAACGGTCTTTTGGGCGCAAAATAAATACCACGCGATCACAAACAGGCACAGACCCACGACCAGGTATGTTCTTGAAGAGCCCATGAGATAGCAATACATTGGGATCAGGTGGAATACGACCGCTCCTTTTTTACCAAAGAACATCTGCAGCATGAGCGCCAATACCTGAATAAACACCGCGGCGGGACCCAGCCGGAATACGGATTGGCAGAACGAGCCAAAATAAACGTTGCCGCCTTCTTTCGTATAGTAGCAGTGCGGCACAAAAATCGAGATCCCCACCAGCAATGTCCAAACCAGCACAACGGCATATAGATATGCCTTGTGCGATCTGAACCAGTCCACTACTGTATCCGTGTTATCGCATATAAAGTATGTGTACATCAGAAAAAAGGGAAAGTAAAACAGCAAATTGATGTTTTCCATCGGGAACGTGGTATTTACCACTGCCAACGCATAGTTTCCAACCAGCAGGAACAACAGCAAAACGGTCTGCTTTGTTAACCTTTTACAGCACATCATGCCAAGATGCAGCGCAATGAGTACTGCAAAAAGCACCTTGTTGACCACTCCCCCATTTTCTACCGTGGTGGCTACCGGGAAGATACATATTACGCCCAAATACAGGTCTGTCAGCGTGATACGTATGGTTCTTTTGCTTAACATCCTATCACTCCATTTGTGCGGCAATATCCGCATCTACGATCTCCTCGCCGGTTTTGTCCTTAAGCTGAGCTTTGGAGATGTCCGACAGGCCGTCATTGACCGTGGCGCACAGGTCACAGGTGGAGCACTTGTCCAGCTCCTCCTTGGTCACCTTGCCGTCCCGGTAATCCCGGACGATCTTGTTTTCGTACATGGAATAGGGCTTTTTCGTAAACAGCGCCTTGAATTTATGCCACACCACCCAAAAACCGGGCTTCCAGATGTATTTGTGCATGGCCGGAGACACGGAACCGATCATCCAGCAATCCCGGTCACAGCAGCGCACCTTGGCACGAACCTGCTCGGCCTCTTTGCTGTTCCACAGCTCATCCCAGCTCTGGCGGTTCAGATTTCCCATGACCTCCTTATCCTTGGTGCCGTTGCAGGGCATCACATCGCCGTAGGGGTCGATGAAGAAGGTATCAAAGCTCATGTCGCACTTCAGCAAACGCTTCTGACCATAAATATAGTTGATCAGGCCGTGGTTAAAGTAGGCACGCATCCACTTTTTAGGGCTATTGGATTTCAGCAGCGCATTGACCAGATCCTCAAAATGCCCCGCCACCATGGGTCGGTCGTGAATGATGTTCTTGGCCTCCACGAAGTAGAAGCTGTTGTGCAGGGATGCCGTAGCGAACTCCATGCCCATCTCGTTGGAGATCTGATACAGAGGCACCAGATCCGGGGCGTTCTTGTCCTGCACGGTCATGCCAAAGCCAACATCCTTCATGCCCATCTCACGGAGCTTTTTCAGCGTCGTATAGCCCCGGTTGTAGCCATCCTGCAGGCCGCGGATCTCATTATTGGTGGCTTCAAGCCCCTCGATGGAGATCCGGATGCCGATATTGGGGAATTCCTTGCACAGATCAATGATCCGATCCGTAAAGAAGCCGTTGGTAGAAATAACAATCCGGTCACTCTTTTTGTACAGCTCCCGGACAATCTCCTTCAGATCCGTACGAATGAAGGGCTCGCCGCCGGTGATGTTGGTAAAATACATCGGCGGCAGCTTACGGATGGTCTCGATGGAGATTTCCTCCTCCGGCTTGGAAGGAGCCTTATACCGGTTGCACATGGTGCACCGGGCATTGCAGCGATAGGTCACGATGACCGTGCCGTTCAGTTTTTTAACAGACATTATGCTGTCTCCTTTTTGCTTTGATTTCTCAGCGGTAATACTGCTCCAGGCAGGCGAAATACTGTTCCAGATCTTTAAAACGCAGTGCAGCGCAGTTTGCGGAATACGCCGCCAGCTTCTGCCGGTCATTCCACAGTGCGCGGATCTTCTGCTTCAGCTGTGCGGCGTTACCGCTTTCAAACAGCTCGCCGGTCTCCCCGGCGCGGATCAGCTCCGGGATGCCGCCGATGTCCGCGCCCAGCACCGGGGTGCCGTACATCTGGCTCTCCATGACGGAGAAGGGGCAGTTCTCGTACCACTCGGAAGGATACACGGAGAAACGTGCCTCCCGAATGAGCGTTTCCAGCGCTTCGCCGGTCTGGAATCCCACATTTTTGATATTGGATACCCCCTCCAGCTCCTGCTCCAGCGGGCCGGAGCCGGCAAAGATAAACTGGATATCTGGCAGCTCCTTCGCCGCCCGAATCAAAGTCTCAATGCCTTTTTCCGTGGAATACCGTCCAAAATAGAGAACATAGTCCTTTTTCTGCGTATCCTTCCATTCCACCCGGTCGATGAAATTGTGGAGCGCCACCGTTTTGTCTGTCAAAACCTTGTAGGTATCCAGCTTGGACTTCATAAAGTTGGAGCAGCAGATGATGGTATCGATCTGCTGATAGACGCCCTTCCACTTCCAGAAGGTCGCTTCCAGCGTTCCGATCACACTCTTTGCAAAGGAGCCATGGATGCACTTGCCCTTGGTGCAATGCAGGAAATGGCCGCCCAGGCACTTTTCACAGTTTTCATTGGTACCGGGGTTGCGGCACATATGGTTGGGGCAAATCAGCTGATAATCATGGGCTGTATAGAGGATCCGGCAGGTTTTGCTCCACTTGCGGATCTCCAGAATGATACTGGGGGTAAGCTGGTAATTAAAATTGTTCAGATGGCACACATCGGGCTGAAAATCCTCCAGCACCAGCCGCAGCTTTTTCCTCGCTTCAGACGAATAGATGGTTTTAATCGGGTAGGTCAGCTTACTGAGCTTGGAACCTCCGCGAAAATCCATGTCGGAGGTGTAGGCATTCACCCGGTTGCCTACGACCCGGCCCTCATGCTCCATGCCAAAATACTGAACCTCATGGCCCTGTTGCTTCAGATAGTCCCCTAATTTGAATATGTAGGTCTCCGATCCGCCGTTAGGATACAGAAACTTGTTGATCAGCAAAACTTTCATCGTACAGCTCCAATGTTTTCTTCGTTACGTCATCCCAGTTATATTTGTCACAGATAAAATCGCTGGCATTTTCTTTATAGGCCGCTGCTTGGGCAGGATGGTCGCACAGCGTCTGCAGAGCCTGGCGCAAAGCGTCCACATTCCCCTTTTCAAAGACAGCCGCCTTATCCTCCACCACCTCGGTGCATTCCGGAATGCTGGATACCAGGCAGCAGTTGCCATAGCTCATGGCTTCCAGCAGGCTCAGGGGCATGCCCTCCACATCCGACGGCAGCACATACACATAGGCGTTGCTGTACAGCTCCTCCAGCAGCTTGCCCTGAACAAAGCCCGTAAAGAGGATGCGGTCATCCCCCTGTGCCAGCTCATTCAGCTTTCTGCTATAAGCATCCGTCCCGGATTTTCCACCGGCGATCACCAGCTTCTTGTTCGTTTTCGTGCCGCGGAACGCCTCGATCAGATAATGGATGCCCTTTTCCGGCACCAGACGACCCAGGAACAGAATGTATCCGTCTTTCCAAAGGCCGAACTTGTCCGTGATCTGTTTTGCGATTCTCCGCTCCGGTCTGCAGACACCGTTGGGGATCCAGACTGTTTCTCTGCCGTATGTAGTCCGGAAATAGTCCTGCACGTTGCGGCTCAGAACAATGATCTCATCAGCATGGCGCACCGCCATTTTCTCGCCGGCGTGGATGTATTTAGAGGCAAAGCCCTGCTTCCACTTTTCCCGCTTCCAGTCTAGACCGTGGATGGTCACCACCACCCGCTTGCGCAGGAGCTTGGGCAGCCAGCACATAAAAGCGGGTCCCTCCGCGTGGATATGCACCACATCCGCCCTGCTGAACGCTGTGCAGACCGCGGCGGACAGGCTGGCCGTCATCGCCGCAAGACCCTTTTTATCCAGCGTCCAAACGGATCGGATCCGGACTCCCTGATAGGTACACGTCTTCAGCGCATCAAATTCCGCGCCGCTGACATGGTGACCCCTGCGGTTATAGCAGGTAACCTGATGCCCCCCGGCAGCCATCCGGGTACTCAGGTTCTCCACCACGATCTCCACGCCGCCTTCCCGGGATGGGATGCGCTTGTGTCCAAACATTGCGATTGTCATTTTTTTACTCATTGTTCATACCGCCTACGGTGCTTAAGCCAAAGTGGTACAATGGCCTATTTTCGCATTCTACCTTTTAGTTTACCACATCACGGTATCTTTCGCAACCCTTGAATTGATATTTTTCATCGGTCATTCTCTGGGGATTTGCAGGTTTTTTTCTCGCTTTTTCGGAAAACACGCAGGGAGGAAGCAGGAAGGTTGCAGTGCGGTAAATTGTTGTTTAGGGTAGTTTTCGTAGGGCACGCATTGTATACGTGCCCTACGACGGAAGCTATAAACAGCCATCTACTATTCCATACAGAAAAGCACGGCTCGGGTGAGCCGTGCTTTTGCATCAATCTTGATAATAGAACATGGCCGCCTCATAGGGGCGCAGGACATTGCTTCTATCCTTGTAGTTCGCCAGAAGGACATCCGCATTGCGATAGCTTTCCGGGCACTCAAAAGGCGTTTCTTCCCCGGAGAAGTTGCACACCACCAGCAGATGACCGTGTTCCGTATCCCGGGTGTAGGCAAATACCTTTTCATCCTCCGGGCACAGCAGCGTGAAGCTGCCGGAACGGATCACGTCGTATTTCTTGCGGATTTCGATGAGCTTCTGATAATAATAGAACACAGAGTCGGGATCGGCAAGGGCAGCCTCGGCGTTGATCTGCTCCTTGTTGGAGTTGACCGTCAGCCAGGGGGTTCCGGCAGTGAAGCCCGCATTCTCCCCGGCTGTCCACTGCATCGGGGTGCGGGCATTGTCCCGGCCACGCTTCCAAATGGACTCCATGACTTCCTCATGGCTCCGGCCGGCGGCGGTGCGATCCCGGTACATATTGTGGATCTCCACGTCCACATACTGCTCAAGCTCCAGCTTGATATTGGTCATGCCCAGTTCCTCGCCCTGATAGATATAGGGCGTGCCCTGCATGCCGTGGAGCATGGTTGCCAGCATTTTGGCGGATTCGACACGGTATTCCTGGTCATTGCCCCAGCGGGAAACGATCCGGGGCAGATCATGGTTATTGAAGAACAGACTATTCCAGCCCGCTTCCCCCAGCTCCTGCTGCCAGCGGCGGTAGCAATCCTTCAGCTTCACCAGCGGCAGAGGGGCAAAGTCCCACTTTTCCCAAGTGGTAGAATCCAGACCCATGTGTTCAAACTGGAACACCATGCTCAGCTCGCTGCCATCGGGGGCGCTGTACAGCTTGGCTCGCTCCACATTGGCACCCCATGCTTCGCCCACGGTGACCAGTCCTTCCTCGATGAACGCCTCCTTGGACAGCTCCCGCAGGAACTCATGGAGCCGGGGGCCGTTGGAAGTGATCTTGTTGTCCGGCTCCTTTGCGATCTGGTCGATGACATCCAGACGGAAGCCCTCCACGCCCTTGTCCACCCAGAAGCGGATAAAGTCGTACAGACCCCGGCGAACCTTGGGATTCTCCCAGTTTAAGTCCGGCTGCTGGGGAGCAAACTGGTGGAAATACCACTGCCCCAGCTCCGATACATAAGTCCAGGCCGGGCCGCCGAAGGTCGACCACATATCGTTGGGGCGCACATCGGGGGTACCGTCACGCCAGATGAAATAATCATGGTAGGGATTATCCTTGCTCTTTTTCGCTTCCGTGAACCAGAAGTGTTGGTCAGAGCAGTGGTTCAGTACCAGATCCATAATGATGGAGATGCCCCGCTTTTTTGCTTCGCGGATCAGCTCCTCCATGTCGGCCATGGTGCCGAACATGGGATCGATGGCGCAATAATCGGACACATCATAGCCATTGTCCACCTGGGGGGACTGGCACACAGGCGACAGCCAGATGCCGTCGATGCCCAGCTTTTCCAGATAGTCCAGCCGGGAAATGATGCCCTTCAGGTCACCGATGCCGTCGGCATTGGTATCCTGAAAGCTCTTGGGATAGATCTGGTAGAAAACAGCAGACTTCCACCAGCCGCGTTTTGTCTTGTCGAGCATAGTTGAAACTCCTTGTCGTTCTGGAAAGATAAATTGTTGTTTAGCGGGCATGGCCCGCCGCAAATGCGTTACGAACGCTGGATGAAACTTTACCACCATTGGGG
>CANBCW010000033.1 GCA_947367115.1 uncultured Clostridia bacterium
GGCGGTGGTGGGGCCTGCGGAGCCGATGACCTGACCGGGCTTGGCGGGGGCGGGACCTACATAATAGATGATGGCATCGGTGGGATCAAAAGGCAGCGCCTCTCCCCTTGCCAAAGCCTCGCACATCCGCTTATGTCCCGCATCACGAGAGGTATAGATCGTTCCGGTGAGATAAACGGTATCGCCGGCCTTCAGAGATCTTGCCAGCTCCGGGGTCAGCGGGGTGGTAATATGCTTTTCCATTTACAGCACCTCCGTCTTATGCCGGGTCACATGGCAGTTGATATTGATGGCGCAGGGCATACCGGCGATGTGAGTGGGCATCGTTTCGATGTTCAGGCCGATGGCAGTGGTCTTGCCGCCAAAGCCCTGGGGGCCAATGCCCAGCGCATTGATCTTTGCCAGCATTTCATCCTCCAGCTCCGCGTAGAACGGATCAGGATTGGGTACATCCAAAGGGCGCATAACGGCCTTCTTGGCAAGCAGAGCCGCCTTATCGAAGGTACCGCCAATGCCCACACCCACCACCATGGGCGGGCAGGGGTTAGGGCCGGCGTTCTCCACCGTCTCGATGATAAAGTCCTTGATGCCCTGCAGACCCGCGGAGGGCTTGAACATCCGGATGGCGCTCATGTTTTCGCTGCCGAAGCCCTTGGGACCCACGGTGATCTTCACATTCTCGCCTGGGACGATCTCGGTGTAGATCATAGCAGGGGTATTGTCCCCGGTGTTCCCCCGGCGGACAGGGTCAGCGACCACGCTCTTGCGCAGGTAGCCATTGGTATAGCCCCGGCGCACGCCCTCGTTGATGGCATCGGTCAGATCGCCGTCCACAAAATGCACATCCTGACCGATCTCCAGGAACACACAGGCCATGCCGGTATCCTGGCAGATGGGGACATGCTCCCGGTCAGCGATGTTGTAATTTTCAATGATCTTATCCAGCACGCCCTGGGCGATGCTGCCGTCCTCACAGGCGCGGCAGGCCTCAATGGCGCACTTCACATCACCGGGCAGATGGGTGTTGGCTTCGATGCACAGCCGCTCCACCACGTCGGTGATGGCGCTTACCTGAATTTCACGCATAGTATGCCTCCTTACCGCTCGTGGCGGGCGTACTTGGGCAGCAGCAGCGGGGAAACGCCTTCCTCGGCGCAGTCCGCAGCCGCCAACTCGTCGGCATAAGCCTTGATGTGATCCAGGTTCATCTCACCCAACTCTGTCTCGGCGGCTTTTCTCGCTGCGGCCTTACCGGCGTTGCGGCCGAATACGATGATATCCAGCAAGGAGTTGCCCATAAGCCGGTTCCGGCCATGGATGCCGCCAACCGCCTCACCCGCCACCAGCAGGTTGGGGATGGCCTTGGTATAGCCCTCGCCGCCGATCTCCAAACCGCCGTTCTGATAGTGCAGGGTCGGATAGATCAGGATGGGCTGCTTACGCATATCGATGCCATAGTTCAGATACATCCGCAGCATGGCAGGGATCCGCTTTTCAATGGTGCCCTCTCCGTGGAGCATTTCGATCATGGGAGTATCCAGCCAGACACCGCTGCCCAGGGGGGTCGTCACACCCTTGCCCCGGGTGGAGCATTCCCGGATGATGGAAGCGGCGGAAACGTCCCGAGTCTCCAGAGGGTGCATAAAAGCTTCGCCATCCACATTGACCAGCATAGCGCCTAACGACCGAACCTTCTCGGTGACCAGCGCGCCGAAGATCTGGCTGGGGTATGCCACACCAGTGGGATGATACTGGATGGTATCCTGATACAGCAGGGGCGCACCGGCACGGTAGCCCAGGATCAGGCCGTCCGCGGTGGCACCGTAGTGGTTGGAGGTGGGGAAATTCTGATAGTGGAGCCGTCCGGCGCCGCCGGTGGCGATAATGACGGTCTTGGCACGAGCCACCAGATAATCGTCGGTCTCCATGTTCAGCAGAACAGCACCGGCCACCTGACCCTTGTCGTCCTTGATCAGCTCCACAGCGGAGGTGAACTCCACCACAGGAATCTTCCGGTTCAGAACCTCGTCACGGACAGTACGCATGATCTCCGCGCCGGAGTAATCCTTGCAGGCGTGCATGCGCTTGCGGGAGGTGCCGCCGCCATGGGTGGTAACCATATCGCCGTTGTCGTCCTTATCAAACATCACGCCCAGCTTGTTCAGCCACTGGATCGCATCAGGAGCCTCCATGACCAGACGGCGCAGCAGCTCGGGGCGAGCCGCGAAGTGGCCGCCGCCGAACGCATCCAGATAGTGCTGCACAGGGCTGTCATTGGGCTTGTCGGCGGCCTGAATGCCGCCCTCGGCCATCATGGTGTTGGCATCGCCGATGCGCAGCTTGGTGACGACCATGACATTAGCACCGGCCTCATGAGCCTCAATGGCCGCGGAGCAGCCGGCACCGCCGCCGCCAATGACCAGAACATCCACATCGTAGTCGATCTTATTCAGGTCTACCTTCTCGTTCAGCAGGCGGCTGTTGGAGTGCAGCAGATCGGTCAGCTCCACAGGGGCTTTCTGTCCCTTGTTGGGGCCGATCTTGATTTCCTTGAAGCCCTCGGGGCGGTAGTCGGGGTGGTAGGCTTTCAGCAGCTCATCCTTTTCCTCGGCAGTCATGCGGCGGGGCTCCATGCCCATACGCGCGGCGCGAGTGGCTTCTACTTTTTTAATGGACTCCAGCATTTCAGGTGTAAACATGGTATCCCCTCCTTACTTCTCGATATCCCGGTGGTTGTAAAGCTCCTGCATCTCGCTGATGGGCTTCTGCATGACAGCCTCGATCAGCTCATCGTATGCGCCGGAGTTAATCTCCTCCACACGCTCAGTCAGATGCTTCGATTCGGGAGCGATGTACTTGCCGGTCAGGCGGCGAGCCAGCAGACCCACCATGGGATGACTGATCCCGGCGGGGCAGCGGACGGAGCAGCAGCCGCAGCCAACGCAGTCGAAGGACTCCTCGGCACACTTCTGCAGCTCGCCACGCTGGGCGTAGGCGATGTACTGCATGACGTTCAGGCTTTGGGTACAGGCCTTGGTGCAGGCATTACAGCCGATACAGGCATAGATCTCGGGGTACAGCTCCATCATCACCCGCTGGTCGGCCTTGAGCTCATTGATGTCATAAGTCCGCTTGTCAGTGGGGAAGAACGGAATGGATGCCACATACATTCCCTCCTGAACCTGAGTCTGGCAGGCGAGGCACGTCTTCAGCTCATTCTTACCCTTGATGCGGTAGATGGTGGCGCAGGCACCGCAGAAGCCGTGGCGGCAGCCGCAGCCCCGCTTGAGGGTATAACCGGCATACTCCATGGCGGTCATGATGGTCAGGTCGCCGGGAACCGTGTATTTTTTACCGTAAAAATAGACATTTACCATATTATCCATAGGTTTTTGTCCTTTCTTGATATGAATTTGTGTCATTGCGAGCCGGTGCGCCACAGCGATGCGATAAGCGCCGCCGCAAAGCGGCGGTTGTGCTCTGCACGCGCCTGCGGGCGCAGTGGCGTGGCAATCCCCCCATGGTTTCCGAAAGCCTTAGGGGATCGCCACGTCGCTTCGCTCCTCGCGATGACAGCAAGATTTAATATTCGTTAGGCAGCTCGTCGATCTGGTCGAACCGGAACACCGGGCCGTCCTTACAGACGTACTTGGTGCCGATGTTGCAGCGGCCGCATTTGCCGATGCCGCATTTCATCCGCAGCTCCAAAGTGGTATAGACCTGCTCACGGCTGAACCCCAGCTCCATCAGACCCTGCAGGCAGAACTTGATCATGATGGGAGGGCCGCAGAGCAGCGCCACCTTATTGGTGTCAAAATTCAGTTCCTTCAGATAAGACGGAACGAAGCCCACATGGCCGTCCCAGCCCTCCTGAGGCCGGTCGATGGTCAGATGCACATTGACACCGGGGGTGTTCATCCACTCGGCCTCGATCTCCTTGCGCTGCACCAGATCGTCAGCGGAGCGGGAGCCATAGAGAATATCGATGGTACCGTAATCATCCCGGTGATCCCGGCAGTAGTTGATGACGCTGCGCAGAGGAGCCAAGCCGATACCGCCGGCGATGAACAGCAGATTTTTGCCCTTCAGCTCCGTATCCACCGGGAAATTGTTGCCGTAGGGGCCGCGAACCATGATCTCGTCCCCCACCTGCATGGAGTGCAGGTGATCCGTCAGCACACCGCAGCGCTTGATGGAAAATTCCTGATATTCCTTATTCGTGGGAGAAGAGGTGATAGAGAACATGGCCTCGCCCACGCCGGGGACGCAGACCATGGCGCACTGCCCCGGCATGTGCTCAAAGAGCTTGCCGCCACCAGGCGCATTGACCCGGAAGGTCTTGACATCCGGGGTCTCGGTGCGGATATCGGTGATGATGCCCACCATGGGGATCAGGGTATCCCGCATAAAGCCGGGATTATATTTGCACTCGTGCATGGCTTCCATCACACACCCTCCTTTTCAAATGCCTTGATGACCTTGACGATGTTCAAATGGCTGGGGCACTTATCCACGCACCGGCCGCAGCCAACGCAGGAGAACATACCATCATTGTTGGCAGGATAATACGCCAGCTTGTGCAGAAAACGCTGACGGAACCGCTGCATCTGGCTGGTGCGGTTGTTGCCGTGGGCCATCATAGTGAAATCGGAGTACATACAGCTATCCCAGCAGCGGTAGCGCTGAACGCCGGAGCCGGTATTGTAGTCCTTAATGTCATAGCACTGGCAGGTGGGGCACACAAAGGTGCAGGTACCACAGGCAAGGCAGGGCTTATAAAGCTGCTCCCATACCGGAGAATCGAAGCGAGTCTTGGCGGCTTCCGCGCCCCAGCCATCCAGAGACAGGCTGGAGTTGGGCAGCTTTTCCACGATGGCCCGGATGGCAGCCTGCTCCGTCTCCACAACGGCTGCGTCGCCATCGGTCAGCAGGTCACGGATCTGCGCGGTCAATAACGCGCCCTTCTCCGTTTTCGCGTCCCAGTACAGTTCGCCGTTCACCATCCAGGTGACCACATCGCCCTCGGGGGCGGCGGCATCGATGCCGAACACCTTACAGAAGCAGGAGGTCTCAGGGGCGTGGCAGGCGTAGGACACGATGATGCCATGCTCCCGGCGGGCGGCGTAGTAGCTGTCCACCGGGTCACTGAGGAACACCCGATCCAGCACATCGATGGCCCGGACATCACAGGCTCGGATGCCAAACAGGACAAAGGGCTCCTCCCGCAGCTTTTCAGGCGTGATGCTGGTCTTGCCGTCCTGCTTATTGCAGGTGTAAAGGTTTTCGCTCTGGGGGAAGAAGGCATCCTTGGGAGACTTGACAGTCTTCAGCGTATCCAGATCCACGTCAGCCGTTTCATCCCATGCGGCGAAATTGGTCTTACCGGCGGTTTTCACCGGCAGATACAGGTCATTGTTCTCGGAAATTCTGGCAAAGAGGGCTGCCAGATCGCATTTTTTGATCTTCAGCATTTCTTTACCCCCTCTTTGTCACGATGCTGGGCTCACAGTCATCCAGCCGGAAATCGGTCAGCGGGCCCTTGGAATCGGTATCCGCGCCAGCCTGATAGTCACCGTACAGCGCATTGATGTCCTTGATGAACTTGCGGTTGAACAGGTGCAGCGGAATGCCCTGAGGGCAGACACGGCTGCACTCGCCGCAGTCGGTACACCGCCCCGCCACATGGAACGCGCGGATGATGTGGAACATCTTCTCCTCAAAGGAGGTGGTGTTGGCCTTCTGGGCAGAGTCAAACTTGGTGCTGTCAAACACACACTTGCGGCAGGAGCAGGCGGGGCAGACATTCCGACAGGCATTGCAGCGGATACACTTAGAAAGCTCACTCTGGAAGAAGGCGAACTTTTCCTCGGGGCTCATGGCCTCGATCTTGGCCACTTCCGCAAAGCGGTCGGCATCGCTGGTGTCCGCGGACTCGCCCATCCGCTCGTCATAGACCATATGCTCCTTGCCCTTGCAGACATGGCAGCGCTCCAGCATAGCAGACTTGTAGGAAACCTCCCGATCGCCGTACAGGGTCTTGACGGTCAGGATCTCGCTTGCATCGGGATAGCCCGCGCCCCTGACCTCCAGAATGCCGGCAGCATCGATGTTCTCGATTTTCAGCTTACCCTTGCAGCCCACACCGATGATGTAGGCCTTTTCCCGGTCGACCCGGTGTTCTTTACAAAGCTGGTTAAAGCTGTAAGTATCGCAGGGCTTCAGGAAAACCAGAGTCTTGCCCTCCAGCTTGGAGGCTTCGATCATGTACTTGCTCAGGTTTGCACCGCAGAAGCCGTTGTAAATAAACTCACTTAATTCCTCAGCGCTGTTGAAGAAAGCAGGCTCCACATCCCAGTCCGTTTCGCCCTTGCGCCAGCCGAGAACGCGGCTCACCTCACCGCTTTCCAGAAGGGATTTTGCTCTATTGATCAATTCTTGCATCTCAAATCCCCCAATCTTACATTCGGGCCAAGGGAACGAACCTTTTCCACGAAGCTGTTCATGGTTTCCGAGAACTTCACGCCCTCGGCAGCGGAGACCCACTCCACCCGGGTACGGCCGTTCTCAACGCCCAGATAATCCAGCATAGAGAACAACAGCGTCATCCGGCGGCGGGCATAATAGTTGCCGGTGGAATAGTGGCAGTCGCCGGGATGGCAGCCGCAGAGAATGACACCGTCTGCCCCCTTCTCAAAGGCACGGAGGATAAACATAGGGTTGACCCGGCAGGAGCAGGGTACCCGGATGATCTTCACATCCGCAGGGTAAGCCAGACGGCTGGAACCGGCAAGATCCGCGCCGGCATAGCTGCACCAGTTACAGCAGAACGCCACGATGGTGGGGCGGAATTCTTCATGATTTATCGGCATATCGCATCCACCTCCGCGAGAATTTGTCTATTGGAGAAGCCCTTCAGATCCATCGCACCGCTGGGACACGTTACCGTACAGGCACCGCAGCCCTGGCACAAGGCGGAATTAACAACTGCCACACGGCGATCCTCCCGGATGCCGTGGTCGTTGATGAGCTTCGTTTCATACGTTATGGCACCGTAAGGGCACACATTGGCACACTGGGAACAGCCGTTGCACAGCAGCTCATCGGACTGGGCGGTGCAGGGATTGGTTTTCAGCTTATCTTTGGCAAGCAGACCAATGACCTTTACAGCCGCCGCACCGGCCTGAGCCACAGTCTCGGGGATATCCTTGGGGCCTTGGCACACGCCGGACAGGAACACACCTGCCGTGGGGGATTCCACAGGCCGCAGCTTGGGATGCGCTTCGGTCAGGAAGTTGTTGGTATCGATGGAAGCGGTCAGCATAGTGGCGATCTTACGCACATCGGTGTTGGGCTCAATGGCGGTGGCCAGCACGACCATATCTGCCTTTTTGAGAATCTGCTTCTGATCCAGCAGGTCAACGCCCTGAACCAGCAGGCTGCCATCGGGCTGGGGAATGACCTTGCCCACCTGACCCTTGATGTAATTGACACCGTAATCCTCCACAGCCCGGCGGTAGAATTCGTCAAAATTCTTACCGGGGGTACGGACATCGATGTAGAACACGGTCACGTTGGTATCGGGATACTTATCCCGGATCAGCATGGCATGCTTGGCGGTATACATACAGCAGATCTTGGAGCAGTAGGGCTTGCCCCGGTCGTCGGAGCAGCGGCTGCCCACGCACTGAATGAACACGATCTCCTTGGGAGCCTTGCCGTCACTGAGGCGCTCCAGATGCCCCTTGGTGGGGCCAGCAGCGTTCATAACACGCTCCAGCTCCAGAGAGGTGATCACATCCTTACTTTGACCGTAGGCGTACTCACCGTACTGATCCAGCTTGATGGTGTCAAAACCGGTAGCAACCACAATCGCACCGTAGTTCTCCGTGATGATCTCATCCTGCTGCTTATAGTTGATGGCACCGGCCTGACAGACCTTTTCGCAGACACCGCATTTTCCGGTCTTGAACTTGATGCAAGCCGTGGTGTCGATCACCGGCACATTTGGGATGGCCTGAGCAAAGGGGGTATAAATGGCGCTGCGATTATTCAGGCCACGGTTAAACTCATTGGGGATCTTTTTGGAGGGACACTTTTCCTGACAGACACCGCAGCCGGTACACTTGGCAATGTCTACATACCGAGCCTTTTTTCGGATATCCACGGTAAAATTGCCCACGAAGCCGGAGACCTTCTCCACCTCGCTGTAAGTATGGATGGTGATATTTTCGTGGGCTGCCGCCTCCACCATCTTGGGAGTCAGGATACAAGCAGAGCAGTCCAGCGTGGGGAATGTCTTATCAAGCTGAGACATCCGGCCGCCGATGGAGGGGGTCTTTTCCACGATATCCACCTTGTAGCCAGCGTCCGCAATGTCAATGGCCGTCTGGATGCCGGCAATACCGCCGCCGATGACCAGCGCCCGCTTGGTGACCATACTTTCCCCGGCCTGCAGCGGCGCATTCAGATGCACCTTGGCCACAGCCGCCCGCATGAGGATGGTGGCCTTTTCGGTGGCCTCGGCCATATCCTTGTGAATCCAGGAGCAGTGTTCCCGGATATTGGCGATCTCCACCATGTAGGGGTTCAGGCCAGCCCGCTCGGCGGCCTTGCGGAAGGTAGCCTCGTGCATTCTGGGAGAGCAGGAGCAGACCACAATGCCGGTCAGACCCTTCTCAGCAATGGCAGCAGCGATGCGGGACTGTCCGGCCTCACTGCACATATAGGGATAATCCTCGGCATGAACCACGCCCTGCTCCAGCAGAGCCATCTCCACGACCTTCTTAACATCCACCGTGGCAGCGATATTACTGCCGCAGTGGCATACAAATACACCGATTTTCTGCATCGAACCTTACCTCCGATACTTTCTGAACGCGCTCATCAGGAGCTGCTGGGGCGTTTCTTCATCCAGAAGCGCCGGAATCTCGTCCGGGGACAGGTACTCCTGCCCTCTCTGGCGAATGACCACCTGCCGCGCCGCGTCAATGAGCTTTCCGGGCTTAACGCCCCGGGGGCAGCGCTCCACACAGGCAAAACAGCTCAGGCACTTATACAGGGACTTGGAGGCAGTCAGTGCCTCGATATCCTCATTGATGACATAGGAAACAAATTGATGGGGCTTAATATCCATCTCATTATAGGATGGGCAGGAAGCGGAGCACTTGCCGCACTTCATGCACTTGAGCGGATTGACACCGCTGATCTGCTTGATCAGCTCAGCCTGCTTATTCACCGCGCTCCCTCCTTCACACCCAGAGCCTCAGCCAGAAGCTCTGTAAAATACACAACCGGCAGCTTGCCGCTCTTGGCAAGGTTGTACTTGCACAGGGGACAGGCCGTCACCAGGCAATCAGCCTCGAAACCGGCGGCACTTTCCGTGATCTTATCGCACATCTTTTCTGCCAGTTCCTTTTCCTTCAGGCTAATGTAACCGCCGCAGCACTCGTTGCGGTAGGGATAAATCACCGGAGTGGCTCCCAGCGCACGGATGAAATCCTCCAGGATGGAAGGATCCTCGGGATCGTCAAAGGCCATGACATTGCTGGGTCTCAGGAGCAGGCAGCCATAGTAAGCGCCGATCTTCCGTCCGGTCAGAGGATTGACCACTTTCTTTTTCAGCTCATCAAAGCCGATACGGTCACGCAGCACCTCCAGGAAGTGCAGCACCCTCGTCTCACCCTTGTACGGTTCGTCCAGAGCCATATAATTGTTGGCGCGGGTCTGAATGTCATCCACATTCGCCATATCATCATTGACCCGCTTGAGCACATGGTAGCAGGCAGAACACACCGCCACCAGATCCTGCCCCTTCTCCTTTGCGGCATTCAGGGCACGGACGGAGGGCAGCTTACTGGCAATCTCGTCGCTACCCAGCGGATACACACCGCCGCAGCACTGCCAGTTCTCCAGTTCTTCAAGCCGGAAGCTCAGCGCTTCGGCGCTGGCTCTGGCATACATATCCAGATCCTTCGCTTTATTGCGCAGGGTGCAGCCGGGATAATAGCTGTAGATCATATCAATCCATCCTTAAATGTCCAAATTCTTGATAACTTCCTTCAGAGCGTTGGCGCTGGCCTGCAGCTTGGAGATCTCCTCATAGGTCAGCTTCGCAGGCACCTTTCCCTTGACGCCCTCCGGCCCGATGATGGTCATGGTGCTCAGGCACACATCCTCAATGCCATACTCGCCGTGCATCATGGAAGAAACGGTGCTGACAGAATCATATGCGGCAACCAGCGCGCTGCAGATCTTATTAACGGAAGCGGAAACCGCGTAGAAGGTAGCGCCCTTCTTCGCGATGATCTCACCGCCGGACTTACGGACATACTCCAGCGTCTTTTCGGTATCGACCCGCTCGGATACTACACCTTTTTTGATCATCAGATCCTCGTAATCCATCAGACTGCAGCCGGAAATATCCGCACAGGACCAGGGAATGAAAGAAGTGTCGCCGTGCTCGCCGAACACATAGGCGTGGATATTCTTCTGTGCCACCTTGAAGTGGTGGGACAGGTCATAACGCAGGCGAGCCGTATCCAGCACGGTGCCGGAGCCGATGATTTGATTCTCGGGCAGGCCGGAGATCTTGGTAAATACATAGGTCATAATGTCAACTGGATTGCTGACAATGACGTAAAGAGCCTTGGGCGCAACGGAAACGATCTGGGGTGTGATCGACTTGAGGATGTTCACGTTGGTCTGCGCCAGCTCGATGCGGGTCTGGCCGGGCTTGCGGCCCACACCGGAGGTGATGATAACGATATCGGAATCCTTTGCGTCCGCGTAATCGCCGGCGATGACGGAGATCGGTTCACGGAAGCTGGCACCCTGAACGATATCCATGACTTCGCCCTCGACCTTTTCCTTGTTGATATCGATGAGGACGATTTCAGAAGCGATGGTACCAAGCGACAGAGTATAAGCGATGGTGGCACCCACATTACCGGCGCCGATGATGGTTACTTTTCTGCTCATAATGAACTCCTTTCGTCACGCGCTCAGCGGACGCAATATAATTGGCAGGACTTATCAATATCTGCATATCGATAAATTCTTCTCGATAACATCATTATAGTAAAAACCGGTGTAAATTGCAAGCACAAGTAAAGGCGCTCACATAAAAATTTGTCCAATTGCGACACATCATTTTTGTTCATTATGTTCAGTTACCCGAATGAACGCCGCAAATCGGCAAATTGCTGATTGCGGGCATGGCCCGCCGCAAATGCGTTACGAACGCAGGATGAAACTTTACCACCGTTGGGGGTCACTCGGTAACGAAGCGCTCAGATCTCGCAGATAAATCGATACCGAGCGGTACCCAATGGCGTAACGATACCTGACCAGCCAAACACGAATCGTCCGCCGGCACTGCCCGCAAACAACAATTTATCATATGAACAACAAAATGCGGGGCTGCCGCAGCAGCCCCGATCTGTATATGGATCGCTTATTCGTGATTATGCAGCAGCTCGTGAGCCTTGCCCTTGAAATAGCCGTTGTAGAACACATCCATCAAGGGGTTTTCATTGGACTTCTTGATCGCCATATCGCCGTCGGCGGCGTACAGACCCTTTGTCCGGGTCTCGGCACGGATGACCTTCGTACCGTCAGTGGGCTGACCACCGCCCATGACGCAGCCGCCTGGGCAGGCCATGATCTCAATGAAATGGTACTCCTTCTCGCCGGACTTGACGCTCTCCAGCACCTTTCTGGCATTGGCAAGGCCGGATGCCACGCAGATCTTCACATCGATGCCATGATACGGCACTGTGAACTCCTTGATGCCATCGTCACCGCGGACACCGCATTCCGCGATGGCGGCGAGGGTAGCGCTGTCGTGGCCTTCCACCAGACGGCGCAGGACGGCCTCCGTGACACCGCCGGTGGCACCGAAGATCACACCGCCGCCGGAGCCGATGCCGAAGGGCATATCACATGCTTCGGACGGCATAGTCTCGAAGTTGATTCCATGAGCATCGATCATACGCACCAGTTCCGTGGTAGTCAGGACGATGTCCGTATCCTTCTCGCCGTAGGTGTAGGCATCGGGCCGTTCGGCCTCCATCTTCTTAGCTGTACAGGGCATGACGGAGACCACATAGGTCTTCTTGCCCTTGGCATTGGCTTCATCACGGTAGTAGTCCTTCAGTACCGCAGAGAACATCTGCTGTGGGCTGCGGCAGGTGGAGACATTGGGCTTGAACTCAGGATATTCGTTCTCCACGAACTTGACCCACGCAGGACAGCAGGAGGTCAGAAGCGGCAGCTTCTCACCCTTCCCTACCCGGTCAATGAACTCCGCGGACTCCTCCATAATGGTCAGGTCGGCGGTATAGGTGGTATCGAATACCTCGTCGAAGCCCATACGGTGCAGCGCCGCCACGATCTTACCCATGGTATTCTCCCCCTTGGGAAGACCGAAAGCCTCACCCACCGCCACACGGACAGCAGGAGCGATCTGAGCCACCACACGGGTATTGGGATCACCGATGGCCTGCCAGACCTCGGTCATATTGTGATGGATGGTCAGAGCGCCGGTGGGGCACACCACCCGGCACTGGCCGCAGCTGACGCAGTTGGTTGCGGCCAGCTTCTTATCGAACGCAGGCGTGACCATGGCATCCGTACCGCGATGAGCAAAGCCCAGTACGCCAATGCCCTGAATCTCATTGCAGACCCGGACACAGTTGCCGCAGAGGATGCACTTATTGGGATCCCGGACAATGGCGGGAGAAGAGAAATCGACCGGCATCTCTTCCCGGTGGTTTTCAAAGCGCACATTGTTCACGCCCAGCTGATAGGCCAGCTTCTGCAGCGTACACTTGCCGTGCTTATCGCAGGTGGTGCAGTCCCGGCAGTGAGCCGCCAGCAGCAGCTCCACAATGAGCTTGCGGTGCTTGCGCAGCTTTTCGGTGTGGGTATAGATGACCATGCCGTCCCGGGGCTCCTCCGAGCAGGAGGCGAAGCAGCGCCCCCGGTCGTCCTCCACGGTACACAGGCGGCAGGCACCAAAAATGCTCAGCTCCGGCTGATAGCACAGCGTGGGAACCTCGATACCCGCGTTGCGGATAATGGTCAGGATATTTTTCTCATTGGTAAATTCAACTTTTTTACCGTTGATCGTAATGATTCCCATAGTTTCCCCTCCTTATGCTTCGACGTAGATGGCATCAAAGGCGCAGTTCTCCTTACAGGCACCGCACTTGATGCACTTATCCGCATCGATGGTGTAGGGCTTCTTGACCACGCCGGAGATGGCGTTGACGGGGCAGTTCCGGGCGCACTTGGAGCAGCCCTTACAGAACTCAGGATTGATCACATAACGGCGCAGAGCGGTGCAGGTCTTGGCCCGGCACTTCTTGTCCACGATATGCTCGATGTACTCATCCCGGAAGGTAGCCAGTGTGGAAAGCACCGGCAGCGGTGCGGATTTGCCCAGGCCGCACAGTGCCATGGTCTGAATCATCTTCGCCAGCTCCTCCAGGGTATCCAGATCCTCCAGCTTGCCTTGGCCGTTTACGATGCGCTCCAGGATCTCCAGCATCCGCTTGGTGCCTTCCCGGCAGGGGGTACATTTGCCGCAGCTTTCACGCTGGGTGAAGCTCATAAAGAACCGGGCAACCTCCACCATGCAGGTGTCCTGGCCCATAACTACCATGCCGCCGGAGCCCACAATGGCGTTGAACTTCTTGACAGAGTCGAAGTCCAGCGGTTCGTCCAGATGCTTTTCCGTCAAACAGCCGCCGGAAGGGCCGCCGATCTGAACGGCTTTGAATTCCGCACCGTTTTTCAGGCCGCCGCCAATGTCGAAGATGATCTGGCGCAGGGTCGAGCCCATGGGCACTTCAATCAGGCCGGTGTTCTCAATGGCACCGGTCAGGGAGAAGGTCTTGCAGCCGGGGCTGCCGGGGGTGCCGATGGACTTAAACCAGTCCGCGCCCTGCAGGATGATCTTGGGTACGTTGGCATAAGTCTCAACATTATTCAGAACCGTCGGCTTTTCCCACAGACCCTTCTCAACGGTTCTGGGAGGCTTGGTACGAGGCATGCCGCGGTTGCCTTCGATGGAGGCCGTCAGAGCCGAGCCCTCACCGCAGACGAACGCGCCCGCGCCCCGGTTGATATGCAGATGGAAATTAAAATCGGTGCCCATGATATGATCGCCCAGCAGTCCCCGCTCTTCCAATTGCGCGATGGCATTGCGCAGGCGGGCAACGGACATGGGATACTCGGCACGGACGTAGATGTAACCATGGTCTGCCCGGACGGCGTAACCGGCGATCATCATGCCCTCGATGAGCTTGAAGGGGTCGCCTTCCATAACGGAACCATCCATGAACGCGCCGGGGTCGCCCTCGTCGCCGTTACAGACCACGAAGCGCTCGGTCTCCTTCTGGCGTGCTACCTGCTTCCACTTCCGGCCGCAGGGGAAGCCGCCGCCGCCGCGGCCGCGGAGTCCGGACTTGTCCACTTCATCAATGACCTCATCCCGGGTCATATCGAACATAGCCTTTTTCAGAGCCTCAAAGCCGCCGGCAGCCAGATACTCATCCAGCGACTCGGCATCAAATTTGCCGCAGTTTTCCAGAACGATCCGGGTCTGCTTCGCGATGAAGGGGATCTCGTCGGGCTGAACGTAGCTCTGCTCGCCCTTGTGGTAGAGCAGCCGTTCGATGATCTCGTCGTGCAGGACGCTCTTTTCAAAAATATCCTCGCAGTCCTCGGGCTGAACCTTCACGTACTGGATGACCTTGTTTCCCTTCTGGATTCGAACCAGAGGGCCTAACTCGCAGAAGCCCTGACAGCCGGTCTTCTTAACACCCACAACATTCCCATCATGATGGCCGCCGCAGGGGGCGAACACCAGCGTTACGCCGGGTGTCTCTTTCACCAGCTTTTCAAACAGCTCATGGATTTTGTTGGAGCCAGTGGCGATACAGCCGGTGCCGGAGCAGACCAGAATGCGGCAGTCGTAACTGCCCAATTGTTCAAGAGCCGCCGCGCGGGCCTGAGATAATTCCTCACTTGTCTTGATCATACGCCCTTACCTCTCAATTCCTGGATCACTGCCAAAGCCTTTTCCGGTGTCATAGAAGGGTAGACCTGCTCATTGACCATCATGGTCGGCGCCAGGCCGCAGGCACCCAGACAGGAAACCGTTTCCACAGTGAACATCATATCATCAGTGGTGTGCTTCTTCTTGCTCAGGCCCAGTTCCTTCCACAGCGCCTCCAGCACAGGCGTGGAGTGGCGAACGTGACAGGCGGTACCATCGCAGACCTTGATCACATACTTGCCCTTGGCCTCAAAGGAAAAGTTTTCGTAGAAGGTTGCCACGCTGTAGGCCTTGGTCTCGGTGATCCCGATCTCCTTTGCCACATAGCTCAGCAGTTCTCCCGGCAGATAGCGGTATTCCGCCTGGATATCCTGCATAATCGGGATCAGTGAGGCGGCTTTTCGGCCGTAGTGCTCAATGATCTCATCTGTTTTGTCGTAATAAGACTGATCAAGCATGTCGATTCCTCCTTAATTTGCCTGGTTTCACAGATTTATTATAGCACGCCTTTCAACAGGATGCACCAAAAATATCCGTTCTGAGCGTAAAAAATTGGTCAACATTTCTGTGTATGTTGACCATATTGCTACCACAACGCAAAAAAGGGAGCTGCCAATCCGGCAGCTCCCTGCGTTATTCTTCATTAGGCTTGAAGGTGATGATCTTATCGGTAATCTCCAGCGCCGCGGGGCGGTGGGTCACAATGATGACCGTCTTATCCGTCATGGAACGCAGATTGTCCAGAAGCTTTGCTTCAGTCTGCTCATCCAGTGCGCTGGTGGCCTCGTCCAGCAGCAAAATAGGGCGGTCCGAAAAAATAGCCCGGGCGATGGCAATCCGCTGCATCTGACCCTCGGAAAGCCCTGCGCCGCGCTCGCCCAGAAGGGTATCCAGCCCATCGGGCAGCTCGGAAACGAACTGATCGGCGCAGGCGATGGTCAACGCACGGCTAATCTGATCATCCTGCCGCATTTTTTCCGGCTCCGCAAAAGTCACGACCTCGCGGATGGTACCGCTCATCAACTGATTTCCCTGAGGCACATAGGCAAACAAGCCGCGCCAACCAGCGGTCAGGGGATGTTCCCCCTCCCTGTCCACAATATAGCGCTCGCCCTCATCCAGTCCATACAAGCTCATCAGCAGCTTCAGCACTGTGCTTTTGCCGCAGCCGGAAGGCCCGCAGAATGCAACATATTCGCCCTTGCAAACCTCCAAATTCAGGTTCTTCAGTACTGTGGGGCGGCCTTCCTTGCCTGCTTCCAAATCACCGACAGCAAGGTATGTAAATCCGGCATTGCGCAGCCCGATGCTTCTAAACGCATCCCGGTAATACACAGACATATTCTCCACCGCAGTTTTTGCAGGTTCGGAAGCGTAGCATTCCGCCTCCATCAGCCGCTCCGCGCTGGCCAGCATTGCGGAGTATTGCGGAAAATAGCCGGAAATGTTGCCGATTGGAGACTGCGCTTGACTCACCAGCTGCAGAACCGCCGTGAATGTGCCATAGCTCATGGTTCCATTCAGAATGCCATAACCGCAGTAGATTGCGCCAAAGGCATACACCACATTCATGGCAACGGCAAAGCCACTTTGGAACACGTTGGAGATTCTGTTTTTCTTCATCCGGGCGGTTTTATGAGCCTTCATAAATTCATCGCCCTGTTTCATGGCGGCATCCTCTTGTTCAAAAGCCCGGAGGATCATCATACTGCCCAGTCGTTCCGTCAGAAAGACCCGCAAGGCACCGTCGGCGACCTGAACCCGCTGATGAAACCGTTTCAGCAGCCGTCGGAGTCCCCAGGTCATACCTACAACGATGGCGCCGCCAAGCATGAAGCAAACTCCAAACGCAGGGGCAAAGGCCACCATCAGCACCATAGCGGACACCATGCGGATGACCATTCCCGCCACGCCGGGCAGAATGCTCGTCATGCCGCCCGCAACCACCACAGTGTCCGAGGTCAGGCGGTTGAGCCATTCACCGGAATGTGTTGCCGTGACTGCGGCGTAATCGCCGGTCAGCAAGTTTCCAAACAGCTGCCGCTTCAGCGTATTTTCAACAGTTGCGCGGGTATATTCATCCAGAAAGCGGGTGAGCAGCCGCATCAGAAACTGTGCGATCACCAATACGATCATCAGAACGCAGTATCGAACGAAGCCATCCCAATCCTTCATGCTGGCGCTGTCCACGATTCCGCTGAGAAAAAGCGCGTATCCCATACTGGACAATCCAAGGACGAGGTTGAGCAGCACCAGCGCTCCGATATATCTTTTTGTCCCTTTTGCTCTGGCAAGCAGCCAGCTCAGGGTGGATTTATCGCTGTTTTTTTGCTTCATATTTTCTCAGTTTCCTTCTGATCCGCCAGGGCAGGTCACCAATCCACAGGATTGCTGCCCGAATCCAAAAGAAATCACACCACAGCCGCACATACCGCCGGTATTTCCGGTCGGTCACACTGATCTGCTCTCCGTCCCGAATGACGGCAGTCAGGACACCCAGAATCCAGTCATCCTTCACACCGAATTCACGCTGCCACCGATTATCACCGCAGATGACATAGTCATCCTTGCGTACCTTCAGAATCCGGTGCAGAATGTATTTCCCATTCGGACGCTTGTAAAACACCGCGTCATACTTTTTGCACCGTCCCTCCGGGCGCTTTTCAATGACCATCAGATCCCGATGTTCCCGCAGCAGGGGCATCATGCTGTCACCTACATTGGTGTAAACAAGCGTGCCATGAAGCTGCAGCTGCTCTTCATACGTACTGTTATTCATCCAGAGCGTTAATGCTGCGCAGCTTAGCGAGGATCTTGTCCACATCGGCGGACACAATCTCCCGGGTCACGTCATACTGATCCAGCATCTTGTCGATGATCTCGCCGCGGGTGGTGGGCTTCTTCAGGCACTCCACGATGAACGCGGCAGTGGGGTTGGAACGAACCATACCGGCAAAATTGGCGCTGCCGGTAGCGACCATGATCTGCTCGTCGCCCATCTCGTGAGTGACGAATCCCTCTTTCAGCTTCATATTTCATCTATCCTTTCTTTGCATCCCATCATAGGCCACCTGAGCGGCCTCCGGATCCATATTACATTTCAGGCGGTACAGCCCGACCTTTTTTGTCATCTGCTCCAACAGCCGCAGCAATCGGGAAAGTGCCGCAGGGTTCTCCGGCCGGTAGCTCTGCTGTAACAGCATCGGCATAGCGGCAGACGCATCCACCGGCTCGATCATGTTTTCCTGTCCCCGCTCAAGGATCACCAGCCCCTTCAGGGGCACCATGGTATTGGTGCTCAGGCGATGCTTGCCATCCCAAGGTGTGCCGCAGACCATGACCGCATCCTCTGTCACGCGCAGAAGGGGCTTATCATCGTTGACGGCAATACACCGATCCTGAAAACGCTGCCGCCAGAGCCGGGTATGTGTCGATTTTCCGGTACCGCTTTTGGCGGTGAACAGATATCCTTCACCATCCACGCTGATGGCAGAACCGTGGAACAGCAGGATATCCCACATCAGCATCTTCTCCGCGATCTGACGGTAGATAGCCAACGTTTCCAGATATTCCTCCGGGAAACTCCGGGGCGGCAGTCCCTCCACCGCATCCTCCCGGGCAGACCGTTCCTGTTCATAGGCGATATTCGCAGGCGTAACCGTCACGGTAAAATCCGGTTCGCCCGCAGTCAGATAGTCCTTGCAATACTTTTTCGCATACTCATGGATCGCGCGAATCAGAACGCGTTTTCCCGCCAGCGCAATAGTAAACTCGGTCATACTTTCTCCATTTTCCGAAAACAGGCGCCGCATAATGCAGCGCCTGTCGTTCAAGTAGCGTTAACGTTCGATCAGTTCAGGCCGGGGAACATGTCCTTGAAATCGGCGCTGTCTCCGGAACCGGTGCCGCCGTTGGTCAGACCGCTGGAAGGATCCGTCACAATGGTCGGATCAGTCGGATCTGTGCTGGGAACAGTCGGCTCGATCATACTGGCCGCAATAATATCCTCCGCGGCAAACGGTACAACATCCATCTTAGGAATTCCATACTTCATCTTCATCGCTCAAGCTCCTTCATTCGTTTTACGCACACATAGATACTTACTGATATGAGCATACCACAATATCCGGTCAATTTCAACACTTTTTTGGCATTTTCCTATCCGTGTGATGTTCTTTTCTTAAAAGCCGCTGCAGATAGAAACGATTCGTGTTGTTCCGGTCACAAGGGTGCCATCCGGTGTACACCAGCAGGGCGTAACCGTAATTGGCTTCTCAAACTGATCCTGCGGTACATTAGACAGTGTATATGACATAAAATACGCCGCCTCAATGCAAAAAACATCCGCCGCGCTGACCGTTTTTCCATCCGCGGTCAATTGCTCGTATCCCCTGTCGCAAATCACTCTTGCGGACACGCCGTCATAGCTCACCTGAAAGGTCACATACAGATAATCCAGTCCGCAAACACCGGTCAGCAGACGCAGATCTGTCTGTGCAGAAGCCGCCGTTGTCCCCTCAGTGATCTGACACTTCACGCTCAGCATCCGCGCATCCACAAACCGGGCATAAGCGCAGCCGGTGGTCACATCTTTCCCCAGCGGCTGTGTCATTTCCAGATCCGTATACCAGCCGGCAAAGAC
The DNA here is from genome assembly GCA_947367115.1 of uncultured Clostridia bacterium. Classification (GTDB taxonomy): domain Bacteria; phylum Bacillota; class Clostridia; order Oscillospirales; family Oscillospiraceae; genus Faecousia. The sequence goes on from CANBCW010000033.1 coordinate 19,704, forward strand.
GCAGCCGTCCTTTTCCGGAGCCGTGTAGATTTCACCGCCGCGGTAAGGTTCCACGTTTAAATAATACTCCGGTTCCTGACCGGGCACCGTAGGATCCGGCACCGTCGTGTCGGGTACTGTCGGATCCGGCACCGTAGGCGTTGTCACCGTGGGATCCGGGACAGTCGGATCGGGTTTAACCGGCTCCTGCTGTGCGCCATACGCATCCCGGGCAAGCTCCGGGCCGTTGGTATACCGTGTGCCGCCGGAATTGACCTCGTTGCGTACCGGATGGGATTCAATAAAAGTAAAACCGTCCGAGATCTCGCTGCCGCTTCCAAGCAGAAGCCACTTTTCCCGCTCCTTGCCGGAGATCACAGCATCCGGTTTAGAGGACACCACAGGATCATTCCATGTCACATCCACCGCATACCAGCTGCCATCCACCTGCACATAGTTCCACATGTGCGCCTCGGGCGCGCTGGACGCACTGCTGCGGGCATAGCCCTCATTCAGCACACAGGGAATCCCCAGTTCATCGCACAGCACCTTAAAAGCGCGGGAATAGCCCTCACACACCGGGCCTTCATTTCCCGCGGAGCCAGCCAGCGCGCTGACGCACTTCCACGCCGAAGCAGCGGCTGCACCGCTATCCCCGATACCCACTGCGGAATTGTAGGCATTGGTTTCGATCAGCACCTGATTTAAATACCGGATCTGCTCTTCCACCGACCCGGAGCGGGGGCAATTGGACAAGATGCGCTGAATATCCTGATCCCGCTTTTGGATCCCCGCGGCAATCAGCGCCGGATCCCGGTAGCCCTCGATGCGCACATCAAAATCCGCGCTTTTGAGGTAGAAATAGATCGAAAGCTCATAGTCAACTTCTGCTGTACCGTTCCCGGAGGTATACTGATAGTCGATGCCCATGCCGCAGACGCTCTCGGTTCCCAGCCAGAACACCTCAGGGTGATCCCGGTCAAAGGCACCGTACACATCAAAAATATAGTTCATAGCGATGGAAGGTGTGTCACCGGCATGCGCCAACGCTGCATCCAGCGCCAGTTCGTCCAAATCCGCGCCGGCAGAATACGCAAACTCTGCCGTACCCTTTAGGGTATGTACCCGATGGACATAGGTTCCGCTGACCTTGGCGGCACGGCTTGGATCAGCCAGCGCACCGGAAGCATCCGCGTTTTCCTCCAGCCAGCTGTAAAACCGGCGGGCGTAATCCGGCAGGTTCGCGATGCGGTCTATCCATTTTTCGTAGTTTCCCGATGCCAAAGCCGGGCCGCTGTCTGCCGCGGATGAAGCATGAGGCAGCAAAGCCAGAACCATGATCAGTGCCAGCAATCCGCAAAGCCATCTTTGAGCATACATCCGACTTTCCTCCCCATAATCATTCTGTACTCAGTTTACCACCAAACAGGCAAATTGTAAAGGAAAAACAGGCGCTGCTTTCGCAGCGCCTGTTCTTTACATCATTCAGACGGATTACATGAGGCCGCCCATGTTGCCCATGGTATCCTCAACCACTTTATCAGCGAAGGCGCTGGTAGCGATGATATCCTCAGTGGCGAACAGGACGATCTCCATCTCGGGATTCTCGTAGAAATTCTTCATTGTACATGCTCCTTTCGGAAGATCGATTAGGCCAGAGCGTCAGCAACGACGATCGTTCTCTCGGCAGTCTTAACAGCCTCGCCGTCCAGACCATACCAAGTGACCGTGACGGTGATCTCTTCGTTGAAGTACTCAGCAGGCATATTGTTCATGGTGAAGGCCACGAAGTAAGCGGCATCCTCACCGAACACTGCGGAAGCGCTCTCGATGACAGTGCCATCGGCATTCAGCTTCTCATAGACAGCGGTGCAGTCCTTGGTGTAGGGGGTCTCCTCACCGATGGCGATGGTGAAGGTGACGTTCTGGTAATCCAGAGAGTCAACGTAGGTCACGAAGCGGACATCGGCGGACTCGGACTCAGCGGTGGTGCCGGCGGTCATCTGCCACTTGATGTCGGTAGCAACAGGCTCAGCGGGCTCAACGATGTTGACGGACATCTTGGCACCTTCGCCAGTGTATTTGTCCATGTTGGACAGATCCAGAGTCAGAGTAACAGTGGAGTTATCCTTCTCGACAACGACCTTGCTGTTGTTGGAGTTATTAAACCATGCGTCATAGGCGGTGCCAGACTCGGTAACATCACCATAGCTCCAGTTGATCGTCCAATCGCCGTTGGCAGCATACTTGTACTCATAAGTACCGGCAGCAACACCCGTATAGGTGATGGTGTAGACACCGTTCTCCTCAGTCATTGCGTTATCGGAGCTGCCGGGATCCCACTCAACGCCGTTCAGGAAGCTGCCAGAACCGGCACCGACTGCATAAACGGTATCAATGACCATCTCTTCAGGCTCTTCCACTCCGCCACCGACATTAGTGGTGACAGTGCTGCTAGCCAGATCCGCGCCCAGAGTCAGGGTGAAGATGACGGTGCAATCGGAATCGATGGACAGAGTCATGTTGGGGTCGGGAGACCATTCGCCGGTGTTGGTGGTGATCTTGTACTGGTAAGAGCCAGCAGTCAGTTCCATGGAGATGGAATACGTACCATCGTCATTCTTGGTCATCTTGTTGGAGTCAGCAGCAGACCAGTCGTTCATGGAACCAACCAGATGGTAAGTAGTTTCGACAGGCTCAACCTCGCCACCCATCTCGATCCACTGGCCAGCGCCCTTGTCCCAACCAACAACAACATAGCAGACCTTATTGTCAGTAGGAACAGTCAGATCAGCAGTCTGGTTCCACCTGTTGTCCCAGTTATTATCGGTAGCATCAGGATTCATACGGCAGAAGATCACGCTGGAGTAACCATCGGGAACGGCAACCTCATAAATACCGTCGCCGTCAGGGTCGGTGCAGTTCACCCATGTCTCGCCGTTGCCGAAGAAGTAGGCAGCGAAACGAGCATTGGCCTGCAACCAGTTGCTATTGGGCTGAACGTAAATGGTCGTGGCGGTCTCAGCAAAAACTGCCATGGGCAGCATAGCCAGGACCAGAGTCAGACAGATCAGAACGCTGATCAGTCTCTTGCTAGTTTTCGTCATTGTTTTTCCTCCTTGTTATGTAAGGTTCTCGCAGGATATAGCCATGATAATTATAAACAAAATCATCCGTTTTGGATAGTAGCAAAATACCAAAATTGGCAGCAATTTTTTTGGTTATTTAGTCCAAGGTCTCTTCATCGGGAGCATACCAGGCGGGAAGCTCCACCAGCGCCGTACACCCCTCAAAGATCCCGGTCAGATTCTCCACCGCGGACACATCCCAACCGGAAACGTTCACTTCCGCCAGACGCTCACAGCCCGCGAACAGGTGGCTCATATCCGTCACATGATGCGTCCGTACCTTCTCGATTCCCTCGATTCGCACCAGATACACCAGATCCCGGAACCAATCATTCATCGCCCGCGGCACCAGCTCCCCAGTGATCAGGACACGTTGAATGGGTTCCTCCCGCTCATGCTCGCCGCCGCAGCGGATGCTGCCGCCCATGGAGATCTCGCGCGGATCGCATTCCGGCTCCTCCCCATCGTATTCCAGCACCGGGTAGGTGGACAGAATCGCCAGATCCCCGAATACACTGACATACACCGCCGTATAATCCGCGGCAATCTGGCCGGAGTCCGTGGCACTGGGCAGAATAGGCTTCTTCCCCTGTGCGGCTTCCGAAGGAACCGTTGCCGTTGGCTTTTGGGCGCAGCCCGCAAGGGACACGCACAGCACTGCCGCCAGAAGCGCGGCAAAAATCTTTCCGAATCGGTATGTCATGGCACATTCCTCCCATTGCAGGCTTTGTTATTCGCAGATTCGATCAGAAGGGTAAATTGTTGTTTATAGGGCTTGATAATGGCGGCGGCCTACGGCCGCCGAGCGCCGCCATGCGGCGCAAAATAGCTT
>CANBCW010000034.1 GCA_947367115.1 uncultured Clostridia bacterium
GGTGCCTTTGGCGGCGGGGCGGTGTGGGCTCTGGGGGGTACCGCCCGGATCAGGCACTTCGGCCCGGAGCCGATCAGATCCTCCCGGTGGGCCTTCAGCAGCGCTTCCTTGACGAGGTAATAATTCTTGGGATTGCGGTACTGGATCAGCGCCCGCTGCATAGCCTTCTCATGGGGGTCCGTTGGCACATACACCCGCTCCATGGTTCGGGGATCCAAGCCGGTGTAATACATAACGGAGGACAGGGTGGAGGGGGTAGGATAGAAGTCCTGGACCTGCTCCGGATTGTAGCCCATGTCCCGGATGTACTCCGCCAGCTCAATGGCTTCTTTCAGCGTAGAACCCGGGTGGCTGGACATGAGGTACGGCACCAGGAACTGGTTCATGTTGTACTGTTTGCAAAGGGCGAAATACTTGTCCACGAACTTATTGTAGACCGCGTTTTTCGGCTTTCCCATCTTTGCAAGCACGGCATCGGATACATGCTCCGGCGCCACTTTCAGCTGACCGGAAACATGATACTGTACCAGCTCCTTAAAGAAGGTATCCTTCCTGTCCGCCATCAGATAGTCGAAACGAATGCCGCTGCGGACGAATACTTTCTTGACCCCGGGAATTTTCCGCAGCTTGCGCAGCAATGCCACATAGTCGCTGTGGTCTACCTTCATATTCTTGCAGGGGGCAGGGTAGAGGCACTGCCGCCCCTGGCAGGCGCCTTTGCTCAGCTGCTTTTCACAGGCCGGATGGCGGAAATTGGCGGTGGGGCCGCCTACGTCATGAATATAGCCCTTGAAATCCTTGTCCTTGACCATGAGCTCCGCTTCTTTGATGATGGATTCGTGGCTCCGGGTCTGGATGATCCGCCCCTGATGGAAGGTCAGCGCGCAGAAAGAGCAGGCGCCAAAACACCCCCGGTTGCTCACCAGACTGAACTTGACTTCTTCGATAGCCGGTACGCCCCCAGCCTTGGTATAGCTTGGATGCCAGGTGCGCATATAGGGAAGATCGTACACCGCGTCCATTTCTTCGGTGGTCAGAGGCTTCTGAGGCGGATTCTGCACCACAAATTCCTTCACGCAGGGCTCTGCCAGCCGCTTGGCGGTGAAGGGATCGCAGTTGCCGTACTGAATTTTGAAGGACTCGGCGTATTTGCGCTTGTCGGCTTTCAATTCCTCATAAGCGGGGAGCACGATGGTGGGCAGGCTTTCGTCCAGCTGGGTGGTTTTGAATACGGTGCCGTCAATATAGGTGATATCCTTCACATCCATGCCGGAATTCAGCGCGTCGGCAATTTCCACGATGCTCTTTTCGCCCATGCCGTACATCAGCAGGTCTGCCTGACTATCCAGCAAAATGGACCGCTTCAGGCTCTCGGACCAGTAGTCGTAATGGCTGAGCCTGCGCAGACTGGCCTCAATGCCGCCGATGAGGATCGGCACATCTTTGTAGGTCTGGCGGATCAGGTTACAGTAGACGATGGTGGCATAGTCCGGCCGCTTGCCCATGACGCCGCCGGGGGTGAAGGCGTCGGTTTTCCGCTTGTGCTTGGTGACGGAGTAGTGGTTGACCATGGAGTCCATATTGCCGCCGGAAACCAAAAAGCCCAGCCGGGGCCGCCCGAATACATCGATGGACTTGGGATTTTTCCAGTCCGGCTGGGAGATGATGCCGACGCTGTAGCCACGGCTCTCCAAAACCCGGCTGATGATGGCGTGGCCAAAGGACGGGTGATCCACATAGGCGTCGCCAATGACATAAACAAAGTCGCAGCCTTCCCATCCACGGTCCAGCATTTCTTTTTTATTGATCGGAAGAAAGTCCATTTTGAACCTCCAAAATTGTTTTGTCCAGTATATCATCTTTTGGTCCAAAAGGGAAGGGCTTCTGTCCTTGACAAGGCCTAAAAATGTTTTATAATAAACACGGAAAGGATGTGTTGCTTATGGCAGTTCGGCTCAATGAGGATAAGGAAATGGTTCAGGCCATTCGGGAAGGTCTGAAGCGAACCGGCGGCTACTGCCCCTGCCGTCTTGAGCGGACAGAGGAAAATAAATGCATCTGCAAAGAATTCCGGGAGCAGATGGCGGATCCGGATTTCAAAGGCTATTGCCACTGTATGCTCTACTATAAGGACTGAAAAAATCCAGGGAAAAAGTCAAAAAACTTGTTGACAAATTTCCTTCGGCATGGTATCATACTCAAGCGGTTGGGCGAAAGCTCAACGAAGAGAATAGAGATGGGCGAGTGGTGGAATTGGTAGACTCGCTAGATTCAGGTTCTAGTGTTCACTGCGGACGTGCGGGTTCAAGTCCCGCCTCGCCCACCAAAAGAAGAAAGACGCGCGTTTGCGTGTCTTTCTTTTTTTATGCAGTGATAGGGACTTTAACCGATCGGAAAGCTGCAATCCGGTGGACTGCTGCCGGTGAGGGCTTGAAACGTAAGGATGGAAGTTTAATAAAAATAAAATTGAAATATGTATTGACTTTAATAATGTTTAATGATATATTGAATATAATTAAAGGAGGCGAGCACAGTGGCAATCGAGATCACCCCTGGTTGGATGGCGAATCTGGATGACGAGGATATGGTATTCATCAAGCGGTTTCTGCTGGCATCCGGCTCCTTAAAGGAGATTGCAAAGCAATATGGGGTCACTTATCCCACAGTGCGGCTGCGGCTGGACCGGCTGATCCAGAAGATCCGGATCAGCGAAAGCGCGGAGCGGGACCCATATATCGCAACCATCAAGCGTCTGGCGGTGAATGAAAAGCTGGACTTTGATACGGCGAAGCTGCTGATCCAGGAGTACAGAAAAACGAAAAGGGAGGAACGACAGTGAGTTTTGTAGTGTTTTTTATTCCTGTTTTACTGGCAATTATGGTGGGCCTGGGATTTTTGCAGGCATACTTATCGAAACGGGAGGGGGCAGTGCCCGGCTTGATCATTCCCTTCTCGTTTTTCCTGCTGTCGTTGATGTGGGTTTTGGATATGCACATGGGCGGCGTTGATGCGGTGGAATGCTTGCTGGCCTTGATTCTGGCGAATATTCCTACATACATTTACCTGGCGATTTATTTTGTCTGCCGGGAGAAGTACCGCAAGAAGAATCAAATGGATAAAATGAACATTCAGGATCTGGATTGATAAACGGCAAGCGCATGGTGAACGCCATGCGCTTGCTTTTTGTGAAATATATCAAAAAATCACTTGCCAATTTGTGAAGAAAGTGCTATAATCGGGCATTGTGTGAATGTTTCAGCACGAAAACTGTGTGAATTGATGAGGTGTCCATTATGCAGCACCACCATGTAAAGGTTCGCGGAGGAGCGGGAGCCCTTCGCCCGGCTTCTGCCTGGTTTCCGGCGGATCTGTGGCTTCGAAAGCTCCTTCAATTTGCAAAAGCGCATACAGTGATGATCGTGGCCTTTGCCGCTGCCGCGATCACCAGCGTCATCGTTCCGGTGGACGCGGCATATCTGGGCTATTTTGACTTTAAGACGCTTGCCTGCCTGTTTTGCGTACTGGCGGTGGTCTGTGCCCTGAAAAATATTCAGTTTTTCTACATCCTGGCGAAAAAGATCGTCCAGTGCTTCCGTAATGCCCGGCTCAGCGTGCTGGCGCTGGTGTACATCACGTTTATCGGCTCCATGCTCATTGCCAATGATATGGCTCTGCTGACGTTTCTGCCTTTGGGATACTTCGTCCTGTCCACCACGGGGAAGGAGAAGTACATGGCCTTTACCTTCATTATGCAAAATATCGCGGCCAATTTGGGCGGTATGCTGACACCGTTTGGCAATCCTCAGAACCTGTATCTGTACACCAAATTCCAGATTCCCAATCTGGAGTTCATGGGCATTATGCTTCTGCCGTTTTTGTTGGCGGTGGGGCTGATCACGGTGTGCTGTCTGGTATTTGTCAAGGCGGAGCCGCTGGAAGTAGCCGATGAAAAGGTGACGCTGCCGGTAGGCAGGACAGTGCTGTACATGGCGCTCTTCGCGTTGTCCATTGCTATCGTATTCCGGGGTATACCATACTGGCTGGGACTGGTCATCATTCCGCTGGTGCTGTTCTTTGCGGATCGCAAGGCGCTGAAAATGGTGGATTATCCGCTGTTATTGACGTTCGTTTTTTTCTTCATCTTTGCTGGGAACATGGCTCGGATTGATGTTGTCAGACAGCTCCTATCCGGGCTGCTGGAAAAGAATACGCTGCTGTTCAGCGTGGTGTCGTGCCAGTTTATCAGCAATGTGCCGTCAGCCATCCTGCTTTCTCAGTTTACCGGGAATTATGCGGATCTTCTGGTGGGGGTCAATATCGGCGGCACCGGTACGCTGATTGCGTCGCTGGCCAGCCTGATCACCTTCACGGAGTATACGAAGCACAACCCGGAGAAGACTGGATACTATGTAAAGCTGTTTACGGCATTCAATTTTGGATTTCTGATCATTTTGACCGGAGTTATGATGATCGTTGGATAATAGAAAAGGCGTGCCGAAGCACGCCTTTTCTTATTCCTTACTTTGCAATTGCTCCAGTGCTTTGGTCACAGCCTTTGGCAGCGGGACACCGGCAAGGCCAAGGTTTTCCACGATGGAAAGAATTTCGTTGGCACAAAAGCCGATGCACACCGCGTCCCGCACATAATCCGCGCCCAGCAGCCGGTCAGTCTGAACGGCTACCACGACGAACAATAGCATCAGTCCCTTTTTGCAAAGACCCTTCAGACCGTATGCGGAGTTATAGGCACCGCTTTCAGTCTTGCGGCTTTTGTGGAATACCAGTGCTACCACGCTGCCGGAAATATAATCCACCGCCATGCAGATCATCAGCGCCGCCAGCGCCGTATCCCAGCCCCCAAAGGCCCAGGCAGCGGCGGCACCGATCATGCCAACGGCGGTACAGATCAGTTCCTTCATAACATTTCACCCCCTTCATCACTATGCCGACGAAGGGGGGAAGTTGCAGTTATATGGGCAACCGGGTCACTGCTTGGGGGTCACTTTGCGTTTTTTACCGTCTGGACCTACGATATAGGTGTTCTCCAGCTGACCGACCAGATTAGCCTTGACAGAGTCAATGTAGATCCGGCGGAGCTTGTCACGTTCTGCCAGCTCATCATCGGTTAGCCCTTCGGTTTTGGCTTTTGCCGCCAGGACATTGATCCGGGCAATGACATCGTTCATCTTCATAGTGTTTCCTCACACATATCGGTGGATGATCACCGATATTCGGCCTTTTTTCGTCTGACCGTTGACGAATTGTATTTTGATTTTACCCAGCCCTCGTACGGAGATCTTCATACCTTCGGATACGGTCTTGTCCGGTTTCTCACAGGGGAGTCCATCAATGGCTGCCCGCCCGGATGCGATATGCTGGGCAGCAAGACTGCGGCCGATGCGGAAACCGGATGAGACAACACTGTCTAAACGCAAGGAAGCCAAAGTGTCCCGAATCTCTTTAATTTCCGGCTCCGGGATTTTCGCGTCGCAGAGGGAAACTTGAGTCAGCCGGAGCTTCACACGGCCTGCGCCTGTGAAGTTTTGCAGCAGGTAGGGCGCGATCTCAGCGGTAACGAAGAAGTCACAGACACCTTTACCGACACAAATATCGCCGATACATTCCCGGCTGATGCCGGCGCCCATAAGCGCGCCGAGAAAATCTCGGTGACTGGGACTATCACCTTCATAGAAGGCTGCGTGCAGACAGGCAATCGGAGAATCGCTTTCGTAAAGCGATGAAAAGTCCAGGTAATCCGGCAGATAGCAAAGCATCTGACGCTCGGCTCCTTCATAGCCGCCGAAAGAATACAGCCCCTCCAGATCACCGAACAGATAGCGGGTCATCTCCAGTTCCCGAGGGGAGAGAAAGCCGGTGCTTGATGGAACGTTCCGCCGCAGTCCGGTGTTTATTTTGTCCCAGATCTTTGCCAAAAGGATGCGGTCTTCGCTCGTATGGGCAATTTTTTCGATATTTTCACGGTTCATGGTATCACCGATGGTATTATACCATAGCTTTTGCCGAATGCAAGGAAGTTTTTCTTGTTTCCAGACGTGTTTTGGAGTATAATATATGGAAAAGTCAGAAAGGCGGTGGGGATATGGTCGTTGGTATCATTGGCGGCGGTGCGTCGGGCATGGCGGCGGCGCTGGCCGCGGCGGAAGACAAACGTGTGCAGGTTGTGCTGTTTGAACGGCAGGCGCGTTTGGGCAGAAAACTGCAGGCTACCGGCAATGGGCGGTGCAATCTGAGTAATCTCCATGCCGGGGCATGGGCATATCATGGTGATGACGCGGCTTTCGCTTCTCCCGCGTTACAGGCCTTTGATGTAAGCAAGACGCTGGAATGGTTCCAAGGTTTGGGCTTGTTCACTGTTGCGGAACCATCCGGAAAGGTATATCCTTACTCCGATCAGGCAAATTCCGTGGTGGATGTGCTTCGGTTCGCGCTGGAGCAGGATAATATCACATTGGAACTGGGGTTTGAGGTGGCGAGGCTGCGCCGCAGGGATGCCGGGTTTTCGGTTGAGAGTGCGGAGCGTTCCGTTTTTTGCGACCGGGTCATTATTGCCTGCGGTGGTTTGGCAGGCTCCAAGCTGGGCGGCTCCATGGCGGGCTATCAGCTGCTGCGGAGCATGGGCCACCGCATGACAAAGCTTCGGCCCGCACTGGTGCAGTTAAAATGCGCATGGGGCGGCGTGGCAGCCCTGAAGGGAGTCCGGGCAAATTGCCGCGCGGCGATCCTTCACGATGGCATTCTTCACGCCGAAAGTGTAGGCGAAATTCAATTTACGGAATACGGACTGTCCGGGCCGGTGATCTTTGAAGTTTCCAGGGATGCCTGTCAAGGACGTGGGAATTGGAGCTGCCGATTAGATTTTCTGCCGGATATCACGGAAGAAGTATTACAAGCGGAGCTCAACAGGCGGACGAAGACGCTGCTTCCGACGGAGGAACTGCTCACCGGCATTCTGCATAACCGTTTGGGCAGAGTGCTGACCAAGAGCAGCGGAATTTCCGGAAGCCGCATGGTATCCTCCCTGACAGATCATGAGATCCGCGGGGTGTGTGCTGCGGTTAAGTCCTTTGAGATCGGACTGACCGAGCCTTTGGGTATGGACAGCGCGCAAGTCACCGCCGGAGGAATCGTGACGAATGAATTTGATCCGTTGACCATGGAAAGCAGGCTGGTACCGGGGCTGTTTGCCTGCGGTGAGGTGCTGGATATCGACGGTGATTGCGGCGGCTACAATCTGCAGTGGGCCTGGAGCTCTGGACGCTGCGCGGGTCTGTCCGCCGGGAGGAGAGAATATGATCAGAATTAGAGATATCTTGCTGCCGTCGGAGCATAACGCCCACCAGCTTACCTATGAGGCGGCGCGGCTGCTGAAAATATCCAACTCTAAAATTCGCAGGCTTCGGCTGGTGCGTCGTTCTGTGGATGCCCGGAAAAAGCCGGATGTGAAGCTGGTTTACACCGTGGATGTGGCGGTGGACGGCAATGAAACAAAGATTTTAAAGCAAAGTGGGTGTAAGCGGGCTTCCATCGCGCCGAAGGACTTTTATCGGATACCGAAGACGGCGGCTGTGCCGGAGAAACGTCCCGTGGTGGTGGGGTTTGGCCCTGCCGGGATGTTTGCCGCCCTGGTGCTGGCTCTGGCTGGGCTGAAGCCCCTGGTGCTGGAGCGGGGAGAGGATGCGGTGAGCCGCCACGAGAAGGTGGAGCGGTTTTTTGCCACCGGCGAACTGGATACAAAGAGTAATGTGCAGTTTGGTGAGGGCGGTGCCGGTACGTTTTCAGATGGTAAATTGAACACCGGAGTAAATAATCCCCGCATTGGGTGGATTTTGGAGCAGTTTGTGGCAGCGGGAGCCAGAGAGGATATCCTGTTTGATGCCAAGCCACATGTGGGGACGGATATTCTTCTGACGGTGGTGCAGAATATCCGGCGGCGAATCGTTTCGCTGGGCGGTGAGGTGCGTTTCAATACACAGGTCACCGGTCTGCGTCAGGAAAACGGAAGACTTACGGCGCTGGAAGTGAACGGGGCGGAGTGGATCAATTGCAGTGATGTCATTCTGGCCATCGGGCATTCTGCCAGAGACACCTTTGAGATGCTGCTGGAAAATGGCATCCCCATGGAGCCCAAGCCCTTTTCAATGGGCGTGCGGATTGAACATAAGCAATCCATGGTGAATGCGGCTCAGTACGGATTGGAGAACGTGGCACTGCCCCCTGCGGATTACAAGCTGGTGCGGCATCTTGAGAATGAAACGGTGTATACCTTCTGCATGTGCCCCGGCGGCTATGTGGTTGCCGCGGCTTCGGAAGAGGGCAGAGTTGTCACCAATGGAATGAGTTATGCCGATCGGGATGGGGAGAATGCCAACGCGGCGCTGCTCGTGACCCTGAATCCGGCGGATTTTCCCTATGACGGTGTTCTGGGCGGTGTTCAGTGGCAGCGGGAGATTGAAGAAAAAGCGTTCCGTGCGAGCGGCAGCTATCGAGCTCCTGCACAGTTGGTGGGCGACTTTCTGGAGAGAAGAACAAGTATCGGCCCGGGGAGCGTTCAGCCCACCTACCGGCCGGGAGTGGCCTGGTGCGACCTGCATGATGTGCTGCCCGGTAAGATCACCGGGGCGCTGGAACAGGCGATTCCGGAGCTGGAGCGGAACCTGAAGGGCTTTGCCAGCCCGGATGCCGTGCTGACCGCGCCGGAAACGCGCAGTTCGTCACCGGTTCGCATTGTCCGTGATGAGCGCCGCCAGAGCGCTCTGGGAGGCTTGTATCCGGCTGGTGAGGGCGCCGGTTATGCTGGCGGCATCATGTCGGCCGCAATCGATGGCATGCTGTCCGCGGAGGCGCTGATTGAGGCATTGGAGGGATAATCAATGTATGAACAATTTCGGCTAAAAGAGCTCCGTCATGCTTACAGTGTTCAGAGCTGGGCACTGCTGATTTACTACGGTATCATGAATGTGGCGGTGCTGGCACTGATGGTCGTGGATGCTTTTGCGCAATCTTTTTCCGCGTTGGCCGCCGGGCTGGAACCGGACATAGAGAAGATAACCGCAAGCATTATCTCGACCGGCGGCTGGGGATATTTCCTGGCCATCGCCATTGGCTTTTTTATTTTGCTGCTGTGGAAGAAACCGAAGTTTTGCTTTGGCACCGTGTGGCAAAAGGGAAAGCCTATGAGAGTTGGCAGCTTTTTCGCCATTTTTGCTATTTTCATCAGCGTTCAGCTGATCGTGCAGCTGATAACTATGCTGCTGGAAGTGATCTTTAATCACTTCGGGCTATCACTGATGGAATTGATGGAAAGTGCGGGAGGTTCCACGGACAGTTTCAGTATGTTCCTGTATGTGGGGCTGGGCGCGCCGATCTCTGAGGAGATTCTGTTCCGCGGACTTCTGCTGCGGTCGATGGAGCCTTATGGCAAAAAGTTTGCGATATTTGCTTCCGCACTGCTGTTCGGACTGTACCACTGCAATATCATTCAGATTCCCTTTGCCTTCTGCGTGGGACTGGTGCTGGGCTATATGACGGTGGAGTATAATATCGGTTGGGCAATTGTGCTGCATATGTTCAATAATTTGATCCTGTCTGATACCATGACCCGCCTGTCCTCTTACTTACCGGCGCCCTGGGGTAATGGGTTAATCTGGGCTTTCATCATTATTTGCAGCATCGCGGCGTTGGTGGTATTGCTTGTCAATATCAGAAAAATCAAGCTGTGGCTGCGCCGCTATCAGGATGATCCTCTGTGCGCGAAGGCTTTTTGGAGCGCGCCCGGTACGATTACGCTGGTTGCGGTTCTTGGAGTTTTGACTGTGTTTACCATGGTGAGCTTAGTGATTGCGGCATAAATAAAAGACGAATGCCTACCGGCTTGGTAGGCATTCGTTATTTCGGAAGAATACAGACAATGGCGAAGGCAATTGCCAACTGTACGATGAGGATGACAGGGATGCCGACGGTGAATTTCTTATGGAGGGTCTTGTGGCGGAAGGCATACATCCCAAACAGAGAGCCGATACTGCCGCCCAGCGCGGCAACGCCCATCAGAGTCGCCTCCGGGATACGCCATTTCTTTTTCTTTGCTTTGCGCTTATCGATAAGCATAAGGAGAAAACCAATCGCATTGATTAGAAATAGATAAATGAGGAATGGCTTCATAAAATATGTCCTTTCTGGAGGGATCAATGTGAAAAAATGTTGGATATGCTTCCTTTTTGTCCTCATGCTTGCGGGATGCGGCTCTGTGGAAACCTTTGAAACGGTGGATGACGAAGTCATACAGCCAGTGATGGCGGCCACAGGGGAATTGAGCCTGACTCTGCCGGCTTCCGCAGCGGCGCAGGCGATGCAAAGCGAGGACGGAGGCAAACTGTACTTCTGTGACGGTTATGTGCTGACGGTGCAGACCTTGAATGGCGGCGATATGGAGCGAACCGCAAGTAGTTTGTGCGGATTTGGAACCGACAACCTGTGTATCATGGAAACGGTTTTCGGGGAATATAAGCGCCGGGACTGGGTCTGGACTGCGGCCGGAGAGGGTGGTGACCATATCGGCCGTGCGGCTGTTCTTGATGACGGTCATTACCACTACTGCGTCACCGTCATGGCAGAGGCGGGGGCAGCAGGGGAATTGGAGCAGGAATGGAACGCCTTGTTTGGCTCTTTGCACCTGAATTAATACTGATCAACGGCTTGCGCGCATAGTTCCTTACAAGCATCAATGGCGCTTTGAGGCCGAAGAATCTGAGCCAGATTTCCAAAGCCGATGACCCAGCTTAGGAACATAGGAGAGACCGCCACATTGACTGTAAAGGTGAAGTGTTCGCCGTCGGGCTCGGGAATCAGCATGGTCTCCGTGCCGAAACGGTCAATGACCACGTTGACCAGGTTCTTGTGAAAGCGCAGTTTGACATTGACGTTCTCGCCGGAGAACATTTGGAACAGGCGGTTGGCATGCTCTGTAAAGGCCTTGCCGGTGAGCTCTGGGCAGGGAATGCGGGCTTCCTGTGAGATTTGAATGTGGCTCATGCGGTCTACCCGGTACTGGGTCACGCCGTGGCGCTCGGACCAGGCCAGAAGATAGCAGTTGTCACTGTCCTGACACAAGCCGTAGGGGCTGGCAATGTAGGATTTTTCGCGGTAGCGCCGCTTGCCTTGCAGATCCCAGTCGAAATAGCGGAAAGAGATCTGCCGATCCAGAGCGATGGCTTCCTGAATATAGTCTACATTGTTGTAGATACTTTCGTTCATGCTTTTCACTCGTCCGGAAACGATGACGTTTCGGCGCATGAGCCGGGCATCGTGGATACTGCACTGATCGCAGAGCTTTTCAATCAGTTCCCGGGATTTTTTCTCGGTCAGATATCGGCTGGACTGGACGGCATCGATGAGCAGCTTCAGCTCCGGCAGGTCGAAGTTCCGGGAGGCGATGTAATAACCTCCGTTCCTGCCGGGGATGGAGATGATATCCATGCCATAATCCTGCAACGCGGCGATATCGGAGAAAACCGTTTTTCGATCGCAGCGGATATTATGCTGGCGCTCCAGCATTTCGATTAGTTCTGACGCTCTCACGGGGTGATCCTCGTGGGAGTTTTTTTCTAAATAGTCACGGATATAAAATATCTTCAATTTTTGGTTATCGGATTTGGGCATAGAAATCACCGCCTGGCGGAAAAAGTATATCTGTACTATATCACACATTGCTTCTTAATGAAATGGTAATTTGCTTTTTTTGCTGAAGTATGCTATCATATCGGTCAAAGGAGTTGATACCATGCTGTATTTAGGCTGCCACCTGTCTGCCAGTGCCGGCAATGTGGCCATGGTGCGCACGGCGGAGCAGATCGGCGCAAATACGTTTGCGTTTTTTACCCGAAATCCCCGGGGCTCTAAGGCAAAGCCGGAGGACCCGGCGGACTGTGCCGCTGCGGTGGAGGCATTGAACACAGGGGGCTTTGGCCCTCTGGTTGCGCACGGATCTTATACGATGAACCTGTGTACCGCGGATTCCGATGCCAGAGCGTTTGCCGCAGAGGTGCTGGCGGATGATTTGCGCCGCATGGCGGCATTGCCCGGCAATTTCTACAATTTCCATCCCGGCAGCCATGTGGGGCAGGGAATGGAAACGGCAGTGGAGCAGATTTCGGCTGCTCTGAAAAAGGCTCTTGCTCCCGGCTATCCGGTTACGGTGCTGCTGGAGACCATGGCCGGTAAGGGCAGCGAGGTGGGCGGACGCTTTGAGGAACTAAAAGCCATCATCGACGCGGTGGGGGATAATCATTTGGGCGTATGTCTGGATACCTGCCATGTGTATGACGGCGGCTATGATATCGTTCATGATCTGGATGGCGTTCTGTCTGAATTTGACCGTGTTGTTGGTCTGGATAAGCTGAAAGCGCTGCACCTGAATGATTCCAAAAATCCTTTTGCAAGCCATAAGGATCGACATGAGTGTATCGGCCAGGGTACTCTGGGGCTGGATACGTTCAAAAAGATTATAAACCATCCGTTGCTGCGGGGCAAACCGATGATTTTGGAAACACCCAATGAACTGCCCGGCTACGCCGCGGAAATCAAGCTCCTGAGAGCGCTATAAGATACACCGATGGATCGCGAGGAGGTGATGACATGACGCAGTTTGTTGATAGTCTGACCAATGCTCAGGGGACGTACGTCAGTGTGTTTTTGGCAGTAATGCGCTATGCCGCGCCGCTGCTGGCGGTGATTTTGCTCTGGCGGTGCTGTAAGCCGCTGCTGACCTTCCAGCGGGAACCGGAGATCTGGGCGTGGCTGTGTCTGAGCAATGGGAAAAAGCTGCCCATTACCCACTGGGAAAATGTGATCGGCCGCCATAAGCGATGCGATATTGTCATTGATTTCCCAACGGTGTCCCGGAATCACGGTGTACTGACCCGGTACGATGACGGCAGCTGGACGATTACCGATACGGATTCCAAGGATGGGATACAGGTCAATGGTCAGCGCGTCCAGATCTGCGCGCTCCATCCGGGGGATATCATCAGTGTTGGCGGTGTGGAAATGAGCTTGGAGCCCATCTCCAAGCAGCAGGAGAAACGGCTCAATCAGCTGCGCACCAAAGGCTCCAGCGGTATGGAGAGCATTACCAATCTGCTGATCCTGTCCATCTTTCAGGCGCTTAGCTGCATGGGGTTCCTGATGGGCGGCAATGGGAAGCATGTGATGTCCATTCTGGCAGGCTACGGTGGAATTATGGTTGCACAGTGGGCACTGCTGATCTTCTATCTGTTTTTGCGGCGGCCTGCCTTTGAGGTGGAGACTGTGGCGTTTTTCCTGTGTACGATGGGGATGGCGGCGATCTGCACGGTCAAACCCGGAGAGTCCGTGAAGCAGCTTGCCGCGATGGTATTGGGTATTGCGGTATTTCTGACCGTTGCCTGGTCTATGCGTGATTTGGAACGGGCAAAGAAAATGCGCTATGTGGCCGCGGTGGCAGGTGTCGGCCTGCTGGTCATCACGCTGCTGTTTGGCAGGGAGTATTACGGCGCTAAAAACTGGCTGGTCATTGGCTCGCTGTCTATCCAGCCCTCGGAGCTGGCAAAGGTTTGCTTTGTTTACATGGGCGCCTCTGCGATGGATCGGCTGATGAATAAACACAATCTGATCTTTTTCATTGCCTATACCCTGATCATCTGTGGGTGTCTGGCACTGATGAATGACTTTGGCACGGCGTTGATTTTCTTCTGCGCGTTCCTTATGATCGCCTATCTGCGCTCCGGCAGTGTGGGCACCATTGCTCTTGCTGTGACGGCACTGGGCTTCGCGGGCGTGATCGCTCTGAAGCTTGCGCCCCATGCGCTGCGGCGCTTTTCCTCCTGGCGGCATATCTGGGAAAATCCACTGACCACAGGCTATCAGCAGACAAGAGCGCTGATGTGTATTGCATCCGGCGGCCTGTTCGGCCTGGGCATCGGCCAGGGGTGGATGAAAAATGTATTTGCCGCTGACTCTGATGTGGTTTTTGCGACGCTGGCAGAGGAATGGGGACTGCTTATGCCGATTTTGCTGGTGCTGGCTATCGTTGCGCTGGCGTTGTTTGCGGTTCGCTGCGCGGCAATCAGCCGCAGCAGTTTTTATACGATCGGCGCATGTACAGCAGGAGCAATCCTGATCGTTCAGACGATTTTCAATGTTTTGGGCACGCTGGATGTGCTGCCCCTGACCGGCGTGACATTCCCCTTTGTGTCGAATGGCGGCTCCAGTATGATCTGTGCATGGGGGCTTCTGGCCTTCATCAAGGCGGCTGATACCCGTAAGTCGGCCAGCTTTGCTGTCCGTGCCGGAAAAGCAGGGAGGGATGAGATTGAATAGAATTGCGTCACGTTCCATTGCTATTTTGCTGCTGGTGATCATTCTGCTGGGGGGAATGGGCTTCTTTTTGATTGAGTATTTCCTGAATGCAGGCGATTGGGTCATGCATGAGGGCAGTCCCCATGTGTACAGCGGCCCTAATATTGGAACAGGAATTGTTACGGATCGGGACGGCATCCTGCTGCTGGATATGAACGGCAACCGCACCTATGCCGTTACGCAGGCACTTCGCGAATCGACCCTTCACTGGCTGGGCGACCGCTACGGCTACATCAGCGCACCGGCGCTGCCAAGCTATGCCAAAGAAATGGCGGGGTATCATTCCCTGACTGGACTGTATTCCTACTCCGGTGCCGGACAGGCGACGCTGACGCTGTCTGCCCGGCTTCAGATGGTGGCCTTGGAGGCACTGGGGGACTATAAGGGAACGGTTGCGGTGTACAATTACAAGACTGGTGAGATCTTATGTGCCGTATCAACACCCACTTACGATCCGGACAATGTGCCGGACATCGAGGGGGATACCTCCGGCATCTACGAAGGTGTATATATGAATCGGTTCATCCAGTCTGTGTATATTCCCGGTTCCATCTTCAAAATCGTCACAACTGCCGCTGCGCTGGAGGAGATTCCGGATATTCAGGAACAGACCTTTACCTGCACCGGTACCTATTCCTATGGCACCGACGCGGTGACCTGTGAACGCAGCCACGGAACCCTTGATTTCAAGTCTGCCATGGCGCAGTCCTGCAACTGCGCCTATGCTCAGATCGTAGATCAGCTGGGAGCCGAAACCCTGCGTCAATATGTGGAGCGATACCAGGTGACACAGGCGCTTTCTTTTGACGGCATTACCACCGCCGCCGGCAACTTTGATGTGAATGATGCGGCGGCTGTTCAGGTGGCCTGGAGCGGTATCGGCCAGCACAAAGATCAGATCAATCCCTGTAGGTTTATGACATTCATGGGTACGATCGCCAACGGCGGCGTGGGCGTGGAGCCTTATCTGGTGTCCAAGATCACCTGTGACGGTTCGGTGACCTATTCCGCACAAGCGGTGCGGACGGAGCAGATCATGCCGGAGTCTGTGGCGCAGGAGCTGCAGGCGATGATGCGTAATAATGTGCTTGAAAAGTACGGCGAGGAGAATTTCCCCGGCCTGACAGTGTGTGCCAAATCCGGCACCGGTCAGGTAGGGGGAGATCAGAAATCCAATGCCATGTTCGCTGGATTTGTCGATGACGAAGCGTATCCACTTGCGTTTATTGTAGCGGTGGAGGACGCGGGCTACGGACGGCATGTTTGTGTTCCCATTCTGTCAAAAGTTCTTGCGGAGTGCAAGGTTCTTTTTGATGCTGCGTAATTTATGAAACACCCCCTGCATAACGTTGTGCAGGGGGTGTTGCTATGTGCCGAAGGAATCAGCTATTAGGGCTGGCTGCACTGGCATTTGGGCTGGGACTGCTGGTTGGCTGCTGGTTTGAGTCGGAATTTATCCGCAACTGCTGGGGAGTCGTTTTGATCGTGGCGGGCATTTTCATCGTACAGAAAAAATAGTGGCATAAACTTGTCCGCAGGTGAATAGGATGAACTATGAATGCAGGATAAGGAGTGACGGAAATGGAACTGCAATTTGAGAAGAAGGCCTGCCGCTGTCTGCGGCGCAATGTCTGGGAGGTCAAGGATCAGGAACAGACCCAAGAGGTCAAGCTGCCGGATGGAATGCCGGATATTGCGAATGTCCTGGCAGCCTGGGGACAGTGCGTTATGCGGGGGAAGGAGTGGCGCTCCGATGGCATGAGCGTCTCCGGCGGCGTGATGGCTTGGGTGCTGTATGCTCCCGCGGACGGCAGCGAGCCGCGGAGTGTGGAAGTCTGGCTGCCTATGCAAATGAAGTGGGGCTTCCCTGATTCTCTGCGTGAAGGCACCATTCGGGCTGCATGGCTCCTGAAAGGCGTGGATGCCCGGACGCTTTCCGCAAGAAAACTGATGGTCAGAGCGAATGCCAGCGTTCTTGCGGAGGCTCTAGAGCCCTGTGAGGAGGAATTCAGCACGGCAGATCATGTACCCGAGGATGTACAGCTGCTGCGGAACACCTATCCAGCGCGTCTGCCCATGGAAGCAGGGGAGAAGCTGTTCGCGATTGATGAGGAGTTTGCGCTGCCTGCCTCAGAGTCGATGCCTGAAAAGCTCATTAGTTTCAGCTTCGCCCCGCAACTGACAGAACAGAAAGTTTTGGGCGGCAAGGCTGTGTTCCGTGGGACAGGAAATTTCCATATGCTGTATCAGGGGGCGGATGGTCAGCTTCACGGCTGGGATCAGGAGGTAACCTTCTCCCAGTTTTCCGATTTGGATCAAGATTATGATAAGGATGCCCAGGTTAGTGTGATGATGGCGCTTTCCAGTCTGGAGCCGGAGCTTCAGGAGGGCCGCGTTCGATTGAAGTGCGGCCTGATAGCCCAGTATTTGATCAATGATGTGGTGATGCTGGATTTGATCGAGGATGCCTACAGCCCTAACCGGCAGGTAAGCGTGGAAACTCTGGATCTTCATCTGCCCATGGTTTTGGACGTCGGTCAGGAGACCCTGCGTTTGGAAAGCATGATACCGGAAAATGCTTCTCGAGTGGTGGATGTGAACATGTGTCCAGAGCAGCCGACCATGCGCCGGGCAGGGGATCTGACGGAGTTGGAATGTAACGGCCAATTCCAGGTGCTATTCTGTGATGAAAATGGTGCGCTTCAGGGCCGGAGCGCCCGCTGGAGCCAGGTTTGGGAGCTGCCAGCTTCTATGGACGCAGATGTGTTGTGCGCGGTACAGAGCGTATCCCACGCCCAGGCATCCAACCATGCAGGTCAGATCAGCTTGAACGGAACACTTCAGGCTGAAGCAATGACGGTCAGCCGACAGGGGATGACCATGGTCACCGGGCTTGAATTAGGAGAGATGCGCGGTGTAGATCCCAGTCGTCCGTCACTGATCCTGCGTCGGGCGGGAGAAGGCACATTGTGGGAAATCGCAAAGGATACTGGCTCTACGGTCGGTGCCATCCGGAAGGCCAATGGACTGAATGATGAACCACTGGATGACCGGCTTCTGCTGATACCCGTATCATGAAATAAGGAACGCCGCCCCATGGGAGAAATGGGGCGGCGTTTAGCGGGTGTCGCATTGGGGAACAGTACTCCCGCCGGAATTTAGATTACCCCATTGGAACAGGAGAATCCAAGGGGAATTTGTCGAAGGAATGATGGAAAGATACCAAAATTCCCTTGTCATAGTGCATTTTCGGTGTTATAATGAATAGGATAAATTTATACAGAAGGTGTTTGCTATGACTATTATTGACGTATATTCCGGTTTCCTTGGAGCCGGCAAGACCACTTTGATCAAGAAAATGATCCAGGAAGCATACTGCGGACAGCAGCTTGTCCTCATTGAAAATGAATTCGGTGAGATCGGCATTGACGGCGGCTTCCTGCAGGACGCGGGCATCAACATTACGGAGATGAACTCCGGATGCATTTGCTGCAGTTTGGTGGGCGATTTTGGAAAGGCACTGGTGGAAGTGATCGACCGCTATCACCCTGACCGTATCGTGATTGAGCCTTCCGGCGTGGGCAAGCTGTCCGATGTGATCGCTGCTGTTCAGAAGGTCATCACCGATGATGTTGTTCTGGGCTGCACTGTGGCGGTTGCGGACGCAAGCAAGGTCAAGGTGTATATGAAGAATTTTGGTGAATTCTACAACGACCAGATCCAAACCGCTTCCACCATCATCCTTTCCCGCACCGATTCTATTCCTCAGGCAAAACTGGATGCCGCGGTTGCGATGCTGCGTGAATATAACAGTGAGGCAACCCTGGTTGTCACACCCTGGGGGGAACTGACAGGCGAACAGCTGCTGGAGGCTATGGAAGGAAAGGCTACTGCAGCGAAGGATCTGGCAGAGGTGGAGCATGAGCATCATTGCTGCCATGGTCACCATCATCACGATGAAGAAGAGGAACACGATCACCACTGCTGCCATGGTCACCATCATCACGATGAAGAAGAGGAAGACGAGCATCACTGCTGCCATGGTCACCATCATCATGATGAGGAAGAGGAACACGAGCATCATTGTTGCCATGGTCACCATCATCACGATGAAGAAGAGGAAGACGAGCATCATTGCTGCCACGGTCATCATGACCACGATGAACATCACCATCATCATGAGGATGGACATTGCTGCTGCGGTCATGACCATGGTGAGCATCACCACCATGCCGACGAGGTGTTTACCTCTTGGGGGGCGGAGACGGCCAGAAAGTTCAGTGTTGAGGATATCAAGAATGCACTGAACAAGCTGGACAGCGGAACGTATGGCATGGTACTCCGCGCGAAAGGAATTGTTCCCTGCACGGATGGCGGCTGGATCCATTTTGACTTTGTGCCGGAAGAAGCGGATATGCGTATGGGCAGCGCGGCTATTATTGGCAAGCTGTGTGTCATTGGCTCCAAGCTGGATGAACCCGCGGTGGCGGCGCTGTTTGGGGTATAAGCCATGCAGCAGATACCTGTTTATGTGTTCACCGGATTTCTGGATTCCGGTAAGACCAAGTTCATTCAGGAAACACTGGAGGATCCTCGGTTCAATGCTGGCGAGCGCACGCTTTTGCTGGTGTTCGAAGAAGGTGAGGAGGAGTATGATTTCTCCGCCTATCCTTATCAGAATGTGTATTTAGAGGTTCTGGATCAGCAAAGCGTTACCACCAAGGAACTGCAAGCGTTGTCTAAAAAGTATAAAGCCCAGCGCGTAGTGGCTGAGCTCAACGGTATGCAGTTGGTGGGCGACCTGTACACCCGGTTCCCCGAGGATTGGGCTGTAGCGCAGGAGGTAATGTTTGCCGACTCCACTACCTTCATGGCCTATAATGCCAATATGCGCAATCTGGTCATGGATAAGCTGGTAGGTGCCCAGATGGTTGTTTTCAACCGCCTGACTCCCGGCGCGGATACCATGCCATTCCACAAGCTGGCTCGCGCAGCCAGCCGCCGCATCGATATCCTTTATGATTACACAGACGGTTCCACTGCCTTCGATGATGTGGTAGATCCGCTGCCCTTTGATATCAACGCCCCTGTCATTGAGGTCAAGGACGAGGACTATGCCCTGTGGTATCGGGATGTATCCGAGGAGCCCCAGAAGTATGACGGCAAAACGGTCGCGTTCAAGGGACAGGTTGCCAAGCTGCGCCGGGAGAAGAACGGTATGTTTGCTCCGGGACGGTTCGTGATGACCTGCTGTGTGGACGATATCCAGTTCTGCGGCATTCCGTGCCGTTACGCTGCAGGCGGAACGCTGGAATCTCGTTCCTGGGTGCAGGTCACCGCGAAGATCAGTGCCGAAAAGCATGCGCTTTACAAGGGCGAGCTGGGACCGGTGCTGACGGCGATTTCAGTTGTACCCACCGAACCGGCTGAACCGGATGTTACAACATTCTGAAAATAGAAACGAGGCTGCCCATCGGGCAGCCTCGAAGTATTTTACAGCAGATGACCCACAACGTACCACAGCACCAGCACGATGATCAGCAAAGGCAGATACGCGGCCAATGCGGCAGTGGCGATATAGATCACGCCAATACCCAGATAATTCATCAGGCACACCAAAGCGGTCAGCAGCAGGGTGGTCAAAATGGCCTTGCTGAGCTGCTTGCCCACAATATTGGAGAAGAAGAAGGTGTACAGGATGGCAAGCAATGGGTTGACGAAGGCCAGCGCGCCGCCCACCAGCAGCTTCAGAGCGCCCAGCGCCAATGCGGCGAGCAGAACGATCAGCAGAATTGTAGGTGCGATCTCAGCAAAACCTGCAGGAACAATGACGGAAAGCAGCAGGTTTACAACATACTGCAGGCAAATTGCCAGCACAACGGACAGAAAACGGAAGAAATACCAGCTGAACAGCTTCTCCCCCTTGGGCAGCCAGCTATCCAGCAGGTTCATCAGGAACGCAAGAATCACCATGTCTAAGACGTGGACGCAGATATCTTTAAACTCCGCACCCAGAATGTTGAACAGCACCAGATAGTCGCCCTGAATGCTGACAAAGGGCAGGGGAGAAAGAATGATATCCAGTTTCACGCCGGTGCTGTACACCACCACGTTGACCACATATATGCACAAAATGGCAATGGCGGAAGACACGGCATGGTTCAGCGTAGAGCGCTTGCCGAAAATAAAATGTCCAAGCAGGCCAATCAGGATCACGCCCACGACCAGCACAAGCATGAACTGCAGATACTGCTCTGCATTGAAATTTTCGGGGGTGATGGACTCGATCAGTTCATAAATCTTTTCCATGAAAACCTCCTTTTGGGGGACAGAGGGCAAAAACAGCCGCCGTTGCCGGCGGCTGTTTTATGTGCGGATAGAAACTGAATTACTTCAGCTCGGCCTCGGCACCGGCTTCCTTCAGCTCGGCGACCAGCTTCTCGGCATCTTCCTTGGAGATGGCTTCCTTCAGGGTCTTGGGGCAGTTGTCGACCAGATCCTTGGCGTCCTTCAGGCCCAGGCCGGTAGCGGCACGGACGACCTTGATGACGTTCAGCTTGGAAGCGCCAGCGGACTTCAGGATGACGTCGAACTCGGTCTTCTCCTCGACCTCAGCAGCGGCAGCGCCGGCAGCGGGAGCGGCAACAGCAGCGGCAGCGGCGGAAACACCGAAAACTTCCTCCAGAGTATGAACCAGCTCGGACAGCTCCAGAACGGTCAGACCCTTAACTTCCTCAACGAGAGCAGTGATCTTTTCACTAGCCATGGTAATGATCCTCCTAAATAATTAGTAAATTTTGTGTGTTTGGTTGGTTTACGAATGGATTAGGCTTCCGCAGCTTCTGCAGCGGGAGCGCCGCCGTCCTTCTGGATACGAATCTGATCCAGGACGAAGGCCAGGCTGGAAATGGGAGCCAGGAAGGTACCCAGGACGGAAGCCACCAGGGCATTCTTGCTGGGCAGTTCACCGAAGCCATTCAGATCATCGGCGGACAGAACGCTGCCTTCGACGATGCCACCCTTGATGGCCAGGGTCTTCAGCTTGTTCTTCTTGGCAAACTCGCAGACGATACGAGCAGGGGCGATGGGGTCGCCGGTGGTGGAAGCCATAGCGGTGGTACCGTTCAGAACCTTGCTGAAATCATAACCTGCATTCTTAGCAGCGAAATTGGTCAGGGTGTTCTTAACGACGGTGTACTCGACGCCTGCTTCGCGGAACTGCTTACGCAGCTCGGTGTCCTGAGCGACAGTGATGCCCTTGTAATCGACGAAGACCACGGAAGAAGCCTCCTGGATCTTACCGGTCAGGGTATCAACGACTGCCTTCTTGCTCTCAAGAACCTTTGCGTTGGGCATAATTTTCACCTCCGAAAATAAAAAATGTCCTTCTGCCAACAGACAGAAAGACACGCAGAAATTTCGTATTCAGCGTACCTCGGCAGGACTTACGGCTATACAGCCACCTGCTGTCTCTGGCAACTGCTATATATTATCAGAGAAAATGGGTTTTGTCAAGAACTATTTTTTGATTTTTATTTATTTTTAAAATATAATAAAATGGGAATGGTAATTTCTGTATATCCAACAATTGTGCCATGTCATATCTTTTGATATAATCCAAATATGAAGATGCAAAGGAGGCGATGGATGTGGTGTTCTTTCAGGGAGTCGGTCTTCGTTTTTCCTGAGGGATTTGCTGCGAACAAATTTTGAAATCAGAAGAGGGGTGATCTCCATGAATGAGAAGTTGTTGGATTCGAGGAACATCTTCAGGTTATGCCCGTAATGACCGGTAGACTCAAACCCTATTTTC
>CANBCW010000035.1 GCA_947367115.1 uncultured Clostridia bacterium
CAACGGTGGTAAAGTTTCATCCAGCGTTCGTAACGCATTTGCGGCGGGCCATGCCCGCAAACAACAATTTATCTTCCCAGTCGCAAAAAGCTGCCTGCCCGGGGTGGGCAGGCAGCTTTGATATTGAAACATTACACGCCGGAGTAGGCAGCGAAGCCTGCATCGACGGGCAGAACAACGCCGGTAATAGCGCTGGCGGACTTGTCGTCGCACAGGAACAGAGTTGCACCGATCAGCTCATCTGCATCCACAAAGCGGCCGGTGGGCGTGCCGTTCAGGATCTTGGCAGAGCGGGCAGTGGGCGTGCCGTCCGCGTTGAACAGCAGAGCCTTGTTCTGGGCAGACACCAGGAAGCCGGGAGCAATGGCGTTGCAGCGGATGCCGGTACCGGCAAAGTGGGTTGCAAGCCACTGGGTGAAGTTGGAGATACCAGCCTTCGCGGCGGAGTAAGCAGGGATCTTGGTCAGCGGAATGTAGGCGTTCATGGAGGAGATGTTCAGGATGACACCGGACTTCTTTGCGACCATGTCCTTGGCAAAAGCCTGAGTGGGCAGCAGCGTACCCTGGAAGTTCAGCTTGAACACAAAGTCAACGCCGTTGGGCTCCAGATCAAAGAAGGACTTGCCGCCTTCCTTGGCTTCATGCTGATACTCATTGTCGGTAGTAGCGCGGGGGTTGTTGCCGCCGGCACCGTTGACCAGAATATCGCAGGGGCCCAGGTCAGACAGAACTGCCTGATGGACAGCCTCCAGCGCCTCGGGATCCAAAACGTTGGCCTTGTAGCCCTCGCAGACATAGCCCTCAGCCTTCAGCTCATCAGCCAGTTTCTTAACGGCATCTTCGTTCAGGTCGAGAGCCGCGACCTTGGCACCGCTCTTGGCAAAGGCAGCGGCCATAGCGCCGCAGATCAGACCGCCGGCGCCGGTGACGACGACGACCTTGCCGCTATAATCAATGTTCAGGGGAAGATTGTTCATGGGAATTACCTCCTAAATAAATTTCAAAATGAATTATTTACCTTCCAGCTTGTCCAGCATATCCCAAACGCCCAGCATGTACATGATGCCCAAAGCGCGGTCATATAAACCGTAACCGGGACGGACGGTGCCGGGGCCCTCGCCCCACAGATGACGGCCATGGTCGGGACGGATGTAGCCCTCGTAGCCGCAGTCGTGGTAGGCCTTCAGGATATCCAGAATGCCGGTATCGCCATCGCAGTCACGGTGGCTGGCTTCGCTGAAGTCACCGTTCTCGAAATGCTTAACGTTTCGGATGTGGGCAAACGCAATGCGGTCGCAGTGTTTGCGTACGATCTCAGCAACGTTATTGTTGGGATCGGCGTTCAAGCTGCCGGAACACAGGGTCAGGCAGTTGCAGGGATGGTCGACCATCTTCAGGAATCGGTCGATATTCTCCGCGTTGATCAGCAGGCGGGGCAGGCCGAAAATATCCCATGGGGGATCGTCCATGTGGATCGCCATCTTGATGCCGGTCTCCTCACAGGTGGGCATCAGAGCCTCCAGGAAGTACTTCAGGTTAGCCCACAGCTTCTCATGATCCACATCGGCATAGGCCTTAAACAGCTCGTCCAGCTTTGCCATACGCTCCGGCTCCCAGCCAGGGAAGGACATATTGTACTTCTCTGTGAAATCCAGGATGTACTTGGCCATGGCGTTGTAATCATCCTGAATCATACCCTTTTCATAGAACAGTGCGGTGGAGCCGTCACCGACCTCGTGGAACAGGTTGGAGCGAGTCCAGTCAAAGATGGGCATGAAGTTATAGCAGATGACTTTGACACCGAACTTGGCAAGATTACGCATGGTAGTCTTGTAGTTCTCAATATACATGTCACGAGTGGGCAGACCGATCTTGATGTCATCATGGACATTGACGGATTCAACCACATCCATGTTGAAGCCGTAAGGCTCCAGCTGCTTCTGAACCTCAGCAATCTCCTCGACCTCCCAGACTTCGCCGGGCATCTTGTGGTGCAGAGCCCAGACGATGCTGGTAACACCGGGGATCTGCTTGATATAGTTCAGGCTGATGTTGTCATTGCCTTCGCCGTACCAACGGAAACCCATTTGCATTGGCATATGAAATTCCTCCAATAATTTAAAATCCACGCTTCCTCATAGGGAATAGCTTGTCTAGGATGATTATATCACAAACCATCGGTCAATGACAATCCGGTGCCAACAAAAAAGTAGACAAAAAAACACCGGATTTTTTAGGCAATAGATCCAATTTTATGCATCTATTCTCCGTTCATTTCAGTAAATATGAATAATTCATTTCGTTCTCTTGTGCTTTTAACAAAATTAAGCTATAATGCAAGAAAAAGACACAATACAGGAGGACACCATGAAGAAGATATTATCTGCGCTGCTGGCTCTGCTGCTGGTATTCAGCCTGACTGCCTGTACCGATCTGGCCGATGTGCTGTCCACACTGCCCGAACTGACTGAACCGACTTATACGGATTTCACCACTGGGCCAGAGGACAGCACCACTGTATCTGAACAGACTGATCCGGAGTTTACGGAACCGGAGGTCACAGAGCCGGAGATCACCGAGCCGGAGATCACCGAGCCGGAGATCACTCAGCCCACCCCCACCGAACCAAAACCCACTGAGCCAAAGCCCACCGAGCCCGCGCCTACCGAACCCACGCCTACCGAACCAACACCTACTGAACCTGCGCCTACCGAGCCGGAACCAACCACTCCCGCGCTGGATCCCGACGGCAGCTACACCACCAAGGAGGATGTGGCGCTTTACATCCATCTTTACGGCAAGCTGCCCTCCAATTTTATCACCAAGAGTGAAGCACGGAAGCTGGGTTGGAAAAGCGGCTCTCTGGAGCGCTACGCGCCCGGTAAATGCATCGGCGGTGACACCTTCGGCAATCGCGAGGGGCTTCTGCCCAAAGCCTCAGGCCGTACCTATAAAGAATGCGACATTGACACCCTCGGAAAATCCTCCCGGGGAGCCAAGCGGATCGTGTTCTCCAACGACGGTCTGATTTACTACACAGACGACCATTACGAGAGCTTTACCCTGCTCTACGGTGAGGAGTGACCGACATGGAGTACCACATCGACTGCAAACAGATCATCACATCCCAGGAATTTCACCGCGTATTGGCTGAAACGCTGTCCTTCCCCGAATGGTACGGTCATAATCTGGACGCACTGTTCGACTGCCTGACTGAGCTGGAAACCGCCTGTTTGGTTCTGGAGAACTGGGACGCTTGTTCCGCTTATGCTCAGGGCTTTCGTGATGTCTTTCTGGATGCTCAGGAGGAAAATCCGGATTTCAGCGTCATATTTCAGTAAATGCTTCCGTCAAAGAGCTGCCGCCACGGCAGCTCTTTTTGTAAACAAGCTGATAAACAGGTGACAAATTCGTCAAAATGTGTTATCATTTTTCTTAGCATTCCACTGCCCCATGAATACACTGAGATGAGAGATGAGACTGCATGAATAATTTGTTCAATCCCGATAACTTCTTTTGGCGCTGGTTTGGCAAGCTCTCAGACATTTTCGTGCTGAGTATCTTGTGGATTCTTTGCTGCCTGCCTGTGCTCACCATCGCACCTTCCTGCATTGCGCTGTACGACACGATCGCCCACTGTGTACACGGTGTGGAAGAACACCCCTACAAGCGTTTCTTCCGTACCCTCAAAGCAGAACTGCTTCGCGGTATTGGCATCACGGTTCTGTGGGGCGTGATCTGTTGTATTCTGATTATGGGGTACAATTTCCTATACCATATGGGTGAAAACAGTCAGTTTGCGGCCATCTATTCCAATGTATACCTTGTGACGATGTTGGTTCCGGTGGCCGTATTCGGATGGCTGATCCCCATTGAGTCCCGGTTTACCAACAGCTTCGTCAGCCTGCATAAAACTGCCGCTGCTTTCGCCATCGTCCATCTCCCCACCACGGCATTGATCCTTGCCCTGCTTGCCGCCGCTATCGTGCTGATTATGTTCATCCCGGTTTTGGCGCTTCTGATCCCCGGGCTTCTGGTCACCTTCCAGAGCTGGTTTATCGAGAAGATTTTTAAGCAGTACATGCCGGACACCAACCAGGAGGACACAAATGATGACACCGCTGAGTGAGCAAATTCTGACGGACTGGCAGGTTCGTAAGACCAAAAAGCAAAAAACCGCATTTATCGAATGGATGCAGTCCCAGATTCCCGGCCTGCAGGTAGAACAGGGCGGTTTTGGAAACAACCGCAATCTGGTGCTGGGCGATGTGAAATCCGCCAAGGTACTTCTGACCGCCCACTACGACACCTGCGCCCGGCTGCCTTTTCCCAATTTCCTTCCTCCGAAGAACATCCCGCTGTATATCGGCTATTCTTTGCTGATCTGCATTCCCTTCGGCATATTTGCATTTTTGCTGAATTTTGTACTGGGTTTTTTGACGGAAAGCTTCTTCATTTCCTATTGGGGCACCTTTCTTCCTACCATGGCACTGCTGTTCTATCTGCTCATGGGCGGCAAGCCAAATCCCCACACCGCCAATGACAATACCTCCGGCGTGATCACCCTTTGCGAGTTGATCGCCTCCATGACCGAAGAAGAACGGGCACAGGCCGCTTTCGTTTTCTTCGACAACGAGGAAAACGGTCTGCTGGGCTCTGCCTTTTTCCGTAAGCTCCACAAAAAGGATGGGCTGGAGAAAAAACCGCTGATCAATTTCGACTGCGTGTCCGATGGCGATCATATGCTCTTCGTGCTGAGCAAGCCCGCTATGAAGGCCTATGGCGAGGCTTTTGCCGCCGCATTTCCCTCCACTGCTGAAAAGACTGTTTATCTCGAGAAGTCCTCCAACACCATGTATCCCTCCGACCAGGCCAATTTCCCCATGGGCGTCGGCGTGGCGGCACTGAGGAAAAAGAAGTTGATCGGACTGTACATGGATCGAATCCACACTGTAAAGGACACGGTATTTCAAGAAGAAAACATCGTATTTTTTGTTGAGGGCACACAGCGCCTGCTTCAATCGATCCTGTGAATCTAAAATTGCCTGCCGAAGCCCGGCAGGCAATTTTCTTTGGAATTTATATAGGCAGACTGACAAAAAAGGTGTTCATGCCATCCCGGCTCTGCGCCCAGATCTTACCCCGGTGCTGCTCCACGATTCCCTGTGCGATGGAAAGTCCCAAGCCATAGCTGCGGTTCATGCTTCTGGCCTGATCTGCCCGATAGAAGCGCTTGAAAATATCGCGGCACTGCTGCTCTGTCATCGACACGCCTAGGCTTCGTACGCTCAGCAGGCAGCTTCCCCTGCCCTGGCGTTCCAGCCGCAGCTCTACGATACCGCCGGGCGTAGAATATTTGCACCCATTGTCCAGCAGGATTTCCACCACACGCCGCAGCTGAGCGGTGCTTCCGGTCAGCACAATACCGGGCTCCACGGTGCTGCGCAGTTCACGCCCCTCCTCAAAATAAACCGGCTCAAAGGGCAGAACCGCATCGGAAACCAGCTTGCTATAATCCATTTTGGCGTGCTCCGCCCGCGCCATCCCATTATCCACCCGAGCCTGATCCAGCAGTTCTTCTACCAGACCACGCATCTGCCGGGACATGGTTAGGATGGAATCGGCAAATCGATCCTTACTTTCCGCGTCGTATTCTTCCGAACGAAGCAACTCCGCGTTGGTCAGGATAACCGTCAGCGGCGTTTTTAACTCGTGGGACGCGTCAGCAACAAACTGCCGCTGCTGATTCCATGCCTGCTCCACCGGGCGAACCGCCCAGCGGGTCAGCAGGACACTGATGCAGAAAAATCCCACCAGTCCTGCCGCAAAGATGATGGCACAGGTCACATTCAACCGGGACAGAGTTTGAATCTCATCAGAAATATCTATAAACGCGTAGCGCGTTCCCGGTCCGCCCTCCAGGCGCAGGAATCGCAGTGCCCGATCCTCCAGCAGCCCCATGTCCGACCCCATCTCCTGTGCTTCTTCAAAGATCTCCTGCAGCTCCTCGTGATCATCCATGTCATAATAATCACTACCAGCACCGGTAAAGGTTCCGTTCGGCAGAAGCGCCAGTACAAAACAGGGGCTTTGCGTAAACCGTTCCGGCTTTCCCGGATGGTTGAGGCCCAGTTCTACACTGGCGGCCTGCAGGTCATTCAGGCTGCGATCCACCAGACCCGTCCGGGTAAAATGGTAGATAAAGCTCAGAATGACTGTCAGCATCACCGTCAGCAGCACCATGGTAATCGCAATCAGCTTCAGCCGAAGACGTTTGATCATTTTCCTTTACACTCCAAATAGTAGCCCATGCGCCGCTGCGTCTCAATGCTCACATCTGAGCCGATAGAGCTGAGCTTCCGGCGCAGGAAGGCAATATATACTTCCACATGGTTATCCACGGCGTTGGAATCGTACCCCCAGACCCGCGCCAGCAGCGTTTCTTTCGATGTGATCCGGTCTCCCGCTTGAAGCAGTGAGCGCATCACATCAAATTCTCTGGCAGACAGGCGTACAGAATTCTCACCGCAGTGCAGAATACTGGTGCCCAAATCCAGCTCCGTATTTCCAAAACGCAGGGTATCCACCTGGGCGCCCTGACGGCGCAGCAGGGCATTGATGCAGGCCAGCAGCTCCCGTGTATCAAATGGCTTCGTCAGGTAGTAGTCCGCACCGGCGTTAAGCCCCTCTACACGATCCATCAGATCGGATTTTGCGGTGAGCATCAGAATCGGCACCGCACAGCGCTTCGCCCGGACACGGCGTGCCACCTGATAGCCGTTCAGCCCCGGCATCATCACGTCCAAGATCAACAGGTCATAAATGCCCAGCTCCGCGTACTCCGCACCGGTCTCACCGTCGTAGACCGCCTCCACCTGAAAGCCCTTTGCGGTCAGCAGCGTCTTCAGCGAGTCAGCCAGCAGCTTTTCGTCCTCAATCAGCAAAATCTTCATACCGTTTCCTCCTATGTATGGATCATCTGTTGAAATCATAACATAGTATTCTTAATTTCTCCTGAACTTTATGATGAAATGTGTCGATCATTACAAATCAAAATTTCTGCTGTATTCTGTTCGCGCCTTTTTTCAGTATTTCTTCTGTTCCAGAGCCAATACACTGGGTCAGCAAATCCATTTCACTGTCCATTGCGTGTTCTACCGCCCACGCCCCGGCATCACTGCCCGGAGCGATCAGGCCGCCCATCTGGGCGAACCGGGCTGCGTTTTCCATCGCGCTGTCTAAAATACGCACGACCGCGTCCTCCCGGAAGCGCCCCTTTCCCCGCAGATTGCCGATGGTAGACAGCGTCGGCACCCAAACCGTGCCATTGTCAACCATAGCGGCAAGGGCATCCTGATCCAAGTACGCGCCATGCTCCACAGAGTCCACCCCGGCGTTGGCCGCGGCCTCCACCGTCCTGGCACCGTTGGCGTGAGCCATAACAGCGAAGCCCTCCTCATGGGCAATGTGGATCAGCTCCCTGATCTGCGCCGGGGGCAGTCCCTCCTCAGTCAGTACACCAAAGCGGTCAAAATCCATCAGTCCGGAAATCATGATCTTGATAAAATCCGCACCCTGCCGCCGCGCTTGCACCACCAATTCCGCGTATTCCCCCAAGGATTCATAGGCCGTACCAATGAACGCGCCGTAATGGCCTTTCCGGCACAAAGGTGCCAGCGGCGTGCGGTAGCAAATGCCGTATTCCGCCGACAGTGACCGAGCCGCGGCCCCCACGCCCCAGCGGTCGCCGCCGTCCCGCAGATAGGTGTATCCCCGCTCCTGATAGCGGCTGAGTATCCGGCGGATCCATGGAATGTCCACGCCCCCGGCGTGCCGCCCGATGGCGCTTTTCCAATACGCACCATCCAGAACCATATGCATATGACAGTCTAGTGCCATCGCTCTTTCCTCCAAATAATATCTTCCCTCAATTCCATAACACGCTTTACAGCTTTTGTCAAGCGCGCTTTACAAAATATTAAATGTTTCTATCTTGTGCAAAAGTAAAAAATGGTGTACAATAATCGTTACCAAATCAAAGGGAGGGCGCGTTATGGCGTTTGACAGTGAAGAAATCCGGAAACGCCAGCAGCGGCGCAAACACGAGGCGAAGCGCCGCCAGGAGCAGCGGCAGCTTTTGCGGCGGCGTGTAACTTTGGGAGTGATCGCGGCTGCAGTCGTGCTGGCTCTGTGCGGCCTTCTGATCCTGCTGCTGCAGCGTGACGCAAAACCCGATGTTCCAGACACCTCCGACGCGGTGACGCAGCCCATGCAAACCCAGCCCTCAGAACCGGAGACGACAATCAGCATTGCCTTCGGCGGCGACCTGAATGTTACGGACAAGGTTGTTGCCTCCGGTGCCGCGGATGGCGGCTACGATTATACCGACGTATTAATGGACATCGTCCCCCTCTTCGCCGGAGCAGACGCGGCAGTGCTGAATTTTGAGGGCAACCTCTGCGGCGCGCCTTACGGTACACAGAGTTCCAGCGCTCCTCAGGAGCTGATGCAGGCGTTGTCCAACGCTGGCGTGGATATGATCCAGATGGCAAACTCCTGTGCCATCAATAATGGTATTCTGGGTCTGCGGGATACCCTGGATGGGATCCGTCAGGCAGGCATGGAGCCTTTGGGTGCCTATGCCACCAATGAGGAATTTGAAGCCAGCAAGGGCTTTACCCTGCGGAGCATCCGCGGCGTGAAGGTGGCCTTTGTCGCCTTCACCAAGGGCATGTTGACAAAAGATATGGACGTTCTCGGCCTGCCGGAAGGCAGTGAGAACTGCGTCAACCTGCTTTATACCGACTACACCAGCACTTATCAGGACGTAAACACCGAGGGAATTACCAAAATTCTCCGTGCAGTCGAACAGGAAAAGCCTGATGTGACCATTGCGCTGCTCCACTGGGGCAGTGAGTACAACAATCAGGTCAGCAGCTCCCAGAAGCGTATCGTCGAACTCATGCAGAAGGAGGGTGTGGATGCGATTATTGGCACCCACTCCCACTACGTGCAGACCGTCGAATACAACGCTGACACCGGTGCGCTGGTGGCCTACTCTCTGGGGGATTTTTTTGGTGACAGCCAAAAGAGCCACACCAATTACTCCATCGTGCTGGAATTGGAGATCACAAAGGACAACCAGACCGGCAAAACGAAGATCACCAGCTTTGATTATACCCCGATCTACACCATGACCCCGGAAAATGACGGCACTGCGAACATGCAGATTTTACAGATCCCCGATGCCATGGCCGCCTACGAAGCCGACAGCATCCACAAGATCTCAGCGGAGACCTACGCCGCCATGAAGTCCGCTCTGAGCAGAATAAAATCTCGGGTTGATCCCGATAACTAAGCGGAGCCGCTGCACACGCAGCGGCTCCCTATTTTTACATATTGGCCTTGATGGCAGAGATCAGGATATCGCCCGCCACCACCCGATCCTCGGCGGCGAAGCCTTCGGCAAAATTATCGGAATAAAGCACCTGTGCATTGGGCGGGAATTCATCGTCCCCCTCCCAGACAAGAATCCGCATCTTATAGCCGCCAACCAGGTCAAACTGGAAGCCAGCGTCACCGTGCTTCACAGGCGCGGCGCCCATTTTTTCAGCGGCGGCCTTGAACGCTGCCACCCGGGTGCCGAAGGTAAAGGCTGCGCGGGTCAGAACACGCCCTGTGTAGGGCTTGATGTACATTTCGCCCCAGGGCATTTCCCGGAAGGTCTTCCACTCCCCTGCCCATGCCGCGCTTTTGCTTTCCAGCAGATAGCGCAGCAGGAAGGTCTGGGTGGGCAGCGGCGGCAGCTTTCCGCCATCGGTGGCACAGATGGCATACTCTGGGTGAGAGATGGCGTATTCCTTGCCCAATAAGTTTACATAAAATACATTCCCATCCCACTTCACACCTGTCCGGACTGCCGCCTCCATCGGATCCAGCTTGCGGAACAGCTCTTCATAGTGGGCAAAGGGTACTTCTTCTTTGTGGTTTTCGATCTGCATTTTAAATCTCCTGTTTGGAATTAGGGAACAGCCGGGCATCCGTGTGGGGCAGGAAGCAGGCGGCTACGAAGGAATCCATATATCCGGGATAGGTGCTCAGCTCCAGATAGGTCATGTTTGCCGCCACCTCCGAACATTTTTCGATGGCCTGGTCGCTCATAACCATGGCATAAGCACCGGTCAGGCTGGAATTGCCGATATAGCTGTACTTCTCCAGTTCCACATCCGGGAACATGCCGATATTGACCGCGTTCTTCATATTGATGCCGGAGCCGATGCCGCCGGCTACATACACATGGTCAATGCACTCCGGGGTCATATCCACGCTTTGCAGCAAAGTATCAATCGCAGAGAAGATCGCGCCCTTGGCTCGGATAAAGTTGTCGATATCCACCTCATTGATGGACACCTCCCGGCCTGTATCGGATTCTTCCGCAGTTGCCAGAACATAACGTCCCATACCGTGGGCATCCCGGCGTACCCGGCTGCCCTCCCGCACAAACAAGCCTTTGGCATTGATAATGCCGCAGCGGAACAGTTCGGAAATGATATCAATAATACCGCTGCCGCAGATACCGACACACTTCTGCCCCTCATCTCCTACGATGACAAGCGTCGGCTCCATGGTCGTTTTGTCGATGGTGCAGGCTTCGATAGCGCCATCCGTGGCGCGCATACCGCAGGAAATGTCGCCGCCTTCAAAGGCAGGGCCGGCGGAGCAGGCGCAGCTCATCAGAAAATCCCGGTTGCCGAACACCAGCTCGCCGTTGGTGCCAAGGTCGATGAACAGGCTCATCTCATCCTTGTCCCAAATCGCCGAGGCCAGCGTACCGGCAGTGATATCGCCGCCGACGTAGGAACCGATATTGGGCGCGATGACGATGGGCGCAAGGGGATTGGCAGGCAGCTTCAGATCCCCGGCCAGCAGTCCCTCCCAGCCGAAGAAGCTGGGGATATAGGGATCCATACGGATGGGATCCGCATCCACGCCGATCAGCAGGTGGTTCATGGTGGTATTGGCGCCGACACTGAGCCGCAGAATGCTCTGTGTGGAAATGCCCGCGCTCTTGCACAGATTGGCAATAATCGGGGTCAGGGTTTCCTTGATAATGGCATCCTGCAGCTTTTTCTTACCGCCGGGGCGGGATTGCTCGATGATGCGGTTGATCACATCTGCGCCGTAGCGGATCTGTCCATTACCGGAGGAGCCCTTCGCCAGCAGCTTGCCGGTTTGCAGATCCGTCAGCACCATGGTCACAGTGGTGGTACCAATATCGATGGCGCAGCCGACGATCGCAGTGTCTGCCGGATCACAGACCTCCATGCAGCGGAAGGTATCCCCATCCAGCGCACCCTTGACGCAGACATGGAACGCATGCTCCCGGAGGGTGGATGCCAGCTTTTTTATCACATTGAAGGGCACATGAACCTTTTCCGTCTCGATCACGGACTGCACGCCCCAAATGAGCCGCTCCACATCGGGCATCGTATCGTCTGCATTGGGAGCAGACATAACCACATCCAATGCCAAGAAATCATTGTCAAATTCAATGCCGCTGGCTTTTAAGGCATTCTGGCAGTCCTCGAAAATGGCGATCTCCTTCGGGCTCGACAAATCCGCGGTCTTCATCCGGGACTGGTACGCCGAAGCGATATCCGGCACGAACACGGTACAGTCGCCCATCACCTTGCTGTTGCAGCTTAAGCGCCAGCCAGCGTTATATTCCTCGTCGGAGATATGACGGCTCTTGATGGTCTCCAGCTCCCCTTCGACCAGCTTCACGCGGCATTTGCCGCAGGAGCCGTTGCCGGAGCAGGGCGCGTCGATAGCCACATTGGCCCGGCGGGCCAGCTCCAGCAGATTATCACCGGCGTTGCATTCGATTGAAACAGGGCTTGCGCCCTCAATTTGGAAGGTTACTTTCATAGCCTTTTCATCCTTTAAGTCAAATTGTAGGGGCCGATGACCACATCGGCCCAATAAAGAAGCATCTAGTTCTTATGATTATAATACCATTTGGCAGGATTTTCTTCGATATATCTCACCGTTTCGCAGTAATCCTGCTCACATCGAATAATGTGGTCATAATAAGATCTCTGCCACACACTGCACTGCAGTTCTTTTGTGATCAGCGTTTTCCACGTTTTAATGGTTTTACCAACCTGTGCCTCCACAGGTGCCGATGACCACACTGGCCCCTCCAATACATTGGGGGCTGAGATCCGCAGAATCATATGCACATGATCTGGCATGATAACATAACGATCCATACCGGGAACTGTACGTGTGTACCGGTCAACAACTTGCCCGACCTCAGAAAGTTTTACGTAAGGGCCGATGTGGTCATCGGCCCCTACCGTTCCTAAAATACGTTCACGATTTTTCGTACAGACGGTTACAAAATACGCGCCCGGCTGTGCATAGTCATACCCATTCAGCCGAAGCTGTTTTCTGCACTGCCTTTCTTCCATTTACATCAGCGGATCCATGCCGAGGACAGGGTGATTTTTCTCGGTCAGCCAGTTCAGCAGCTCCTCGCAGTCGGAGGTAATGGTCTCGTCAGCGATGTAATCGGTGAAATTCTCGATGCCGTACAGCTCCATAGCCGTCTTGTTCAGCCGCTCGCCCACGTCATCCTTCAGCTCCTTGGGCATCCAGACGATACGCTCGATACCGCCCTCAGCGGAGATGAACTTCTTGGAAGAGATGAAATGACGGCCGTGACCCATGTAGCCAGGGGTCTGGACACCGCCGCCGGTGCAGCTTGCCAGCTCGCCGAAGGTCATGCCCGCAGGGGTCATGCCCTTGAATTCCCGGTTGACCACGATGAAGCCGTTGGACATAGGCTCGATACCGCAAATACACTCGAAACAGCCGCAGCTCGTCATGGGATCCTCCAGGATGGAGTACAGGGTCACCGTCTCCACCGCACCGTGGGTAGCGTCCTTGACCATCTTATCCACGCTCTCAAAGCGGCCGGTGCGCTCATCGATGCAGCCTTCCTTCATAATGGGCTGGCAGGGGCCGTTGGGATCCAACTCGTTGGTAGCCTTGGCATCCAGCCAGGAAACCGCACCGCACAGACCCAGACGCTCGGGGGTGACCACGCAGCAGTGGGCAGGAGCGAAGGACTGGCACAGGATGCAGGTGTAGTAACGGTCAACGGACTCGTCGGTCATGGAGGCCAGACGGTCATCGCGCTGGGCATAGCGAGGCATGGCAACCTCGTCGCGGAAGGCTTCCGCCTGGGCAGCCTCGGTAATCAGGGTGACCTGGCACTTGTCAACGACAGCGTCAAACTCGTTCATGATCATCACATACAGCACCTCGGCGAAGTCCTTCAGCCGCAGGCCTGCCTCAAAAGCCGCATTGGAAACACGGACACGAACCTGATTGCGCTGGCCGGTGTGCATGACACCCTCCATATAGTTGAACCAAGCGTGGAATTTGCGCTCGATGACGGATTCGAAGTCCACCTGCATCTTCTTGCCGGCAACCTCCACATATGTAGCCAGCGCCAGATCCTTGACTTCGTCCAGATCCGGGCCGACAATGGTAATCTTATGATCCTCGATCTCATTCAGCTCCCGCATGACCACCAGCTCGGCAGTGGGATTCTTGGAGGACCAGCACTCGTTGTGCATATCGGCCTTGCGGATGATCTCACCCTCGAAAGCCGCGGCGAAGGCCACAGGGATGGGCAGCTCAGTGGTCTTGATCTTGATATTGCGCAGCTCCAGAGATTTCTTCACGGTGTCGTTGTGGTCGCAGACGGATTCCAGCGCGCCGGGAACCTGATTCTCGCCCAGATCAATGTCCACCACCACAGGGAAGCCCAGCGCAATGGCACCGGCACCGGCAGAGACCACCACGGCATCAATGGCACCGAAGGTGTTGACAAAAGCGGGAACGCGGTTCTTGGTGTAATCCAGCAGGCCAGCCAGATTGCCGGGCTGGACGTTGCCGAAAATCAGGGCAGCACGGACGGCAACGGTAACAACGTGGATGACGCTGGTCACATCATGACCCAGAGGCACCACGCGGTACTCAAGACCGGCCTTCACGCCGCCCTCGATGCACTGCTCGATCACGTCACCCACCAGGAAGGTCAGAATGCCCTTGGACTGGTAGTCCTTGACCACCTTGACCACATTGGCCGCATCGGCGGCCTTGCCCAGCACGACGGCAACACCGGGGATATCGCCGGTGACCAGCGGCACGCCCAGGCTGCGGATGATGGGATCAGGCACGAAGCCGATGCCGCTGTCGTTTTCATAGGGGTTGCCGCCCTCGACCCATTTCAGGCCCTCGATGATCTCCGCGCCCACGGCGGTAGCAAGACCGGCATTCAAAGCCTGACCCAGATCCTCCTGATTGGTAATCAGGCTCTTGAGCACGCCCACGCAGGCGGGCAGGTCGCCCAGAGTCTTGACCTTTACACCGGTGGCGGCGTAAATGGTGGGGAAATAGTATGCAGTATCAGGGAAAGCAATGGGATGGTCAGCACCGTACTTGGCAATGGCCTCGTTGACAGCACCTTCCGTGAGCCCCGCCACGGCATTGCTGCCACCGTAGATCAGATCGGTTAAAACACTCATGATAATTTCCTCCCAGATAAAAATAGTTGTAGGGCGGGGGCTTGCTCCCGCCGCAGTTATATCAAGCCAGATTGGCTGAATATACGCTTTCAAAGGCTTCTCCTTGAGGAGAAGCTGTCAAAAATCTTTGATTTTTGACTGATGAGGTGTCCTATTATTCATTCTCAGATCTAACATGATTCCAAATATCCTGGCATACACTTTGAAAATCCATGTTGACATCAGAATTGGAATAACGAAGAACGGTTATACCCTCTGAACGAAGGTAATCGTCACGCTCAATATCTTTCCGCACTCCCTCATCCTGATAATGCTGTGAACCATCCAGTTCAACAACTATTTTCGCTCCCGCTATGTAAAAATCAACAATATACTGACCAATGACTTTCTGACGATGAACCGTTACAGGCAATGTTTTCAAAAAATCATACCACAAGTGACGTTCTTCTTTGGTCATGTTCTTGCGAAGGGATTTTGCATTCGTTGTAAGTTGAGCGTTGCTAAACTGATTCATTTTGACACCTCATCCGACCTCGCTTACGCTCGGCCACCTTCTCCTCAAGGAGAAGGCTTTGCGCTTAGCGGCGGTGATCAATCCGATTGAAGTTTAAAGCTCGTAAAGCCCTTCACGCCAAGGCCATCCGAGTAAAACGTATGGAAAGTCAATACCGTGCCGTCATCCAGGGTCACTTCATAGGTTGCATCTTCTTGTGTAATGGGTCCGCTGGAACGATTTTGATTTGTGATCTCACTGCTTGTTTTCTTATATTCCGTTACCTTTCTGCCCGCCAAATACTCCATAGCTGCCTGTAACTGCGTTTCCATGACATTTCCTGCGATAACGCAGTTCAGCCTTTTAGCGGCCTTGATATCCCCGGCTGACAGCAGTTCCATGGTGTTTTCAAAATAGGAATCTGATTCAGAATCAGGATAAGTGACTTGGCACGCAGACAGCAGTCCCATACATAAGGCAACAAGAACGATGGTCGAAAATACTTTTTTCATATGTACCTCCACAATGCCGTTACCAAGAGAATGTCCGCCGGTGTTTATTGCTTCCCTTTCTTGTTCCTTTTGGCTTTGCGCTTTTTGTACCATTGCTCAAAGCCCATCGCAAAGGTCAATATTCAAAAAGGAATAATGTAAGGATCCCATTCGCAAACAATAGAAATGATTACTACGCTCACCAGCAAGCCATAGAAGATAACGTTTCGTAATACCCGCAGGAAGCTTTTATTCATGCTCGTTCCTTTCCGCTGTTGGGGTTCTCTCCCCACCAATCTGCGATTTCCCATTTCCGAATATGGCCGAACACTGCAAATACCAGTATCAAGACTGCCAAAATGCACGCAATGATGGTGCACTCCGGCAGCAGGCCACCTACACCAGCAGCTTTAGCCGCCACGGCCAGTATCCCAAGCAGAAGTGCCCCCAGTTCTCCAAACAGCAGAACGGTTATCGTCTTGACCCAATGATTTAGCTTTTTGATAAATATTACAACAGAAGATGGCACAAACGCGATTAGCATAACCGCCGCAATCACAACTGGCTGATCCAATTCAAGAACCGCTTGCAGGAACTTTTCCATATTTTCCTCCAAAAAGCAAACTGGCTGGGAGGGAGACTTCCCTCCCAGCCAGAACGTGCGTGGGATATGTTGATTTTGTCGATATGCTCGCTACCGCTCGTTCGATCTATTTGCCTGACGGAAAATTCGATATCATTTGGCTGCCGCCAAATGCCGATATGATATCAATTCCTCTCGCCCCGCAGGGCATATCGAGTGCATCGCACATATCGAGCCGAAGACATATCGAAAATCCCGCAAGGGATTTATATCGCTGTAAGCAAGCTCCGCTTGCTTACACTTCCAGATAGCTGTCGGAGTACAGGACGTGGTTCTTGAAGATGTCGCAGGACTTGATGGTCTCCATCAGGCGCAGGTCGTTGGGGTTGACGATGGCGGAGGTCAGACCCTGCATCATGCACATGGCCACCAGAGCGGAGTCCATGATGGGACGGACGTGCTTGGGAGCGCCGTTGGAGTTGTTGGACAGACCGCCGGTGGACTTCAGGCCCTTGTCGGAGAACATCTTGATGGCCTCCAGAACTTCCATCTGCTTGTCCTGCATGCCCTTGACGACCAGGAACAGGGGGTCGAACCACAGGTCGTCGGAGCTCATGCCCAGGCTCATGCCGCGCTCGAGCATATTGTCGCAGTGAACCATACGCTCCTCGTTGTCCTTGGCGATACCGTCAGCGGAGCACAGCGCGATACAGATAGCATCGTTGGCAGCGGCCAGATCGATGTAGGAGATACGGGAACCGGCATCGGCAGAGTTGACGATGGGCTTGCCGTTGGTACGGTTGTAGACCTTGATGCCAGCCTCGATGGCCTTCTTGTTGGCGGTATCCAGAGCCAGAGGAACATTGTTGAAGTTCTCCTGCAGCAGCTTGACTGCCCACATCATGCGCTCGGGGCCGTCCTTCTCGGCAGGTCCGATGTTGACATCCAGGTAGGTGGCACCGGCAGCGATCTGCTGAGCGGCACGCTCCAGGATGGGCTTGGGATCACGCTCGTCCATAGCCTTGCGGATGGTGGGCGCGATGCAGTGGATGCGCTCGCCGATGGTGACGAAGGTCTTGGACTCGGGGTTGTGACCCTTGTACTTGACGCCCATATCGACGACCTCGATGGCAGGCACCTTGGTAGCCAGCAGCTCGTCGAAGGACAGCTCCTTGACCTCCACAGTGGTGGCAGCCTTGGCAGCGTTCTCGGCAGCGGCGGCCTTAGCGGCAGCCTCATACTCCTTGTCCTTCATGTACTTGGGCAGCTGGACAGCCTCGGCGGGGCCAACGACCACGTTCCAGCCGGGCAGCTTCTCCTGGATCTCGCCCTTCATAACGGCGACCTTGCCGGGGATGATCAGGGTGCGGTTCTTGATCTTGTTCTCGATATCCAGCACCTCGAAGGTCTTCTTGACGGTGGAGGAGGAGAACTTACCGGCAGCCCAGGCAGTCAGAACGGACATACCGGAAGCGTCGGTGATGATCAGGTTCACAGGCTGATTGCTGCGCTCCAGCTCGCCGGAGACCAGGAAGTAGGTCAGGGCGAAGTCAACGGTCAGGGCGCAGGGGCTGTTCTCATCGGCGCCGTTCAGGGGGTAGATCTTA
Source organism: uncultured Clostridia bacterium (assembly GCA_947367115.1). GTDB lineage: Bacteria > Bacillota > Clostridia > Oscillospirales > Oscillospiraceae > Faecousia. Next base: position 17,775 of record CANBCW010000035.1, read on the forward strand.
GCCTCCACCTTCATGGGCTTCTGAGGATCGGTGTAGATGTTCTGACGCAGACC
>CANBCW010000036.1 GCA_947367115.1 uncultured Clostridia bacterium
AAGCAGGGCTATACCCCTGTAACCTTGATTCAGAAATACACGGACGAGCTGGTGAAAAAGGGCCTGAAACCCACGTCTGTGCATACATACCTTGCACCGGTGTGCAAGGGGCTTGGTATCGGCATGGAACAGATCAATAAGCCTCAGCGACTCTCGAAAGACATCGTGAAAAACACAAAATTGCAGCAGAATAAAGTGGGACAAAAACAAGAAGATGATCCTCGATACGCACGGGTTCTGCGGCTTGCCGAGATTGTGACCGTGCGTCCACAGGCAATGGTGCGGCTCACCACCAAAAATCTGAAAGTAGATGAAAACGGTGATCATATCATCGAAGTTCGTGACAAGGGCGGTAAAATGAGCATCCAGTTACTCCTGCCCCATGAGGTAGAGTTTGTCCGAGATGTTCTTTCAAAGGATGCCGACGGCAACCCTTTGAAACCGGGTGAGTGCCCCTTTACGGCAAAGGATTTGGGGCAAATTGCGTATAGTAAATATCGGATCCTGCGGGCGCAGGAGATGGAGCGTTTCTTTGAAATGAAATTTAATGCGTGGCAGGATATGCCGAAAAAGACCCAGCAGCAACGTGAAGCACGGGAGAAAGCAAAGGCGGAAGCAATGGCAGAAAAGCAGCAGTGGATCGACAAAATCGTTGCAAAATACGCCGCTGCCCACCCGAAGGAAACTCCGGAAAAGATTGCCCAGTACCGCCATGCGCTTTCCCGGGAAACTAAAATCTCCATTCGAGAAGGCAACCGGGAACGGGCGATCGCCTTGGGTCGTCCCACCGAGTATGACCGGGTAGCAGTACGGATCGCATCTGTTTACGCACTTAGTCACTGGGAGGATGAAAGCACCATCCGAAACTATCTCACAAAATAATTACGGTTGACTGTGAGTTCCCAAACTGCATCAACTTGCCTACTGATGGCGTTTTTTGTTGTAAGTTATGTCCATTTATCATAATAATATAGGAGTGATGTTATCGCTCTAGTTTTTTATAAGGAGGACACCATTATGTCCACGTTTGTTCTTATTTCCGGCCAGTTTTACATCAACCCTGGCCACATCCAGAGTGTCCGCGCCTACGCCGAAAAGCCTCGGTTTGCCGACGCTCGCAACTGTGAGTTCTTCGTTCCCACGTTCAAAACTCGCAGCATCATCGCACTGAGCAATGGTATGGAACTTTTCTCCAGCCAGACATCTCAGGAAATCACAGCAGCCATCGCAGAATCCCAGGAGCATGCACAGCCTATGGTAACAAGCCCTGTGGCCATCAACCAGCATTTGACGGTTGATCCCAGCTACATCGTTTCCGTATTCCCTTGCAACTGCCACTTCCGGGAATACGTAGAAGATGAGCATGGATACGAAATCTACGAAACCTGCGACAGCCCCAACAGTCTCATCGTGCTGGACGACGAAACTTGTCTGGCGGTGGACACCACCTCCGCTGAGCTGGTGGATAAACTCAGTGATCCCCGGCAGGCTTAATGCGAAAAACATAAATGGGACAAGCCCGCGGGCTTGTCCCATTGTTGATTCTATGTGCGACAGGACAACGCACATAACATTACCGGCTCCGAGATAACTCAGAGCCGGTAGTTTCTATCCCCCGCTACCTCCTTGGTGTAAAGAATTGCGGGTTTTGTTGTTCGAAAACTTTGAGAGCCATCTCAATTTTTCTCAGTGCAGTTCCTCCAATACCAGGGACAGCTAACAAGTCCTTGGGGGTAGCACGACAGAGCCTATACATAGTTCCATAACCGCCTTTTTTCAGGGCGTTACTGATACGTCGCGGTAGGCTTCTCAAATAATAATCTATTGGACTGTGGTCGTAACAACGAGACGCAATCAAGGATTTATCCTCCCAAAGGAGTATGTCAGTTGCATTCGTTAATTTCAAGACAAGGGATTTGTACGCACTTTGCTCAAGCTGCCAAACCCTCTGGTAACTTATGCCGAGTTCAGCTCCAACTTGCGTCAACGTCTTCCGCTCGTTCACTCTTTTAATCAAAACATCTCGACGAGAATCCTCAAGACTCTCTATTGGATCTATGAATTGTCCGGCGGATAAACTCTGTATTTTGCTTGTGCTGTATTGACCGTGGCAATATTTTATCAATTTAGCTTTAAGCCAATCTCCGAAAGCAGGGTTTTCCCAATATCTTTTCTGCATCTTCTCCCCCCTAAATTTCAAAATGTTAATGATACCAGCAATATACATATATAAACATTTCAAAAATCCGTGCCAAAGTGCGAAACTAACGCTCTCAAAAGAATTCTATCATTTGCTCATCTTTTTTTCAAGAAGATAGTTTTTACCCAATGCCAAAGGGGGATGTTTCTTCTGCGAAAAAAGTAATAATCGGTTTCCAATGATAGCGAGACGACACCAAACAGCACAGTTTTCTAGGGGGTATTAAACTTTCAAACACTTCACGGACATAACTCGACCATAACATGGCGATACAAATAGTTCGGAAAATGCCGTTTATGAACACAAACTCAAAACAATTACATCATTCTAAATGTCAGAAAGTGGTTTTCTATATAAAATTACAGGAATTTTTCTAGTGCCTGAAAGATTTAAAAAAGCCGGAACCGAACCGCCCTCCAATCATTTTAAATATAGCTCGCATGGGGCAGCGTGCCAGCAGTAAACCGCAATGGAACCGCCGCTTATCGACCATCCGTTGCGAGAAAGGAGGTTCGGTCACGCCGGACGCATCTTTGTCAACAAGCTCCAGAATACAAGATGGTTCCAATGGGTAACTAACGCTGTATGGCAGTGTAGCTTGTCCATCAGTCAGGAAGATGATGTCCGTATTCTCCTGCATCGTTATGCAGACTGTTCTATTGAAAGCATTGCCAGGCCTTGGAAAGCACCCCGCAAAAAACTGTATGATGCAAATATCTCGTCCGGTTGCTCTCCTGACGGCAACATTTATCAAAATCTAAAGAATATATAGAAAGGTTGGTATACAAATGAATTTGATTGATTTACTTCCCCATTTAAAAAAACACAAGCCCTCCGGCAGCGGCTATGTTGCCATCTGCCCCTGTCACCCGGATAAGGACCCCAGCCTGTCCGTAGGTGAAAAGGACGGCAAGCTGCTGGCCCATTGTTTTGCCTGCGGCGCCGGGCTGCCGGAAGTTCTGGATGCCCTGGGACTGACCCGGGAAGCTCCGGCAGACAAGCCTTCCAGGCCTGTATTGGTAGCCGAATACTTCTACGGCGACCAGCTGAAAAAGTGCAAGTACCGCAAGGCCGACGGCAGCAAGTACTGCTTGTGGTATCACCGTGAGGGCGATGAGTGGCGCAAGGGACGCAACGGCATTGATCCCGGGCTGTACTGCAACAGCAATTTGTCCGCCGCTTCCGTCGTCTACATTGTCGAAGGCGAGAAGGATGTGGAAACCCTCGTCCAGCACGGATTGACTGCGGTGAGCCTGCCCGATGGTGCCAACAGCAAGTGGTGCGCTGCCTACGAAGAAGAGCTGTCCGGCAAGGACATCATCATCCTGCCCGACAACGACAAGCCCGGTAAACAGTATGCCCAGCTGTGCGCTACCAAGCTGGAAGGCAAGGCGACCCGAATCAGACTTGTGGATTTATCTGCCCCATGGCCCGAGATCCCCGACCACGGCGATATCTCCGACATGGTTTTCCACTTCGGCACAGAGAATGCCATGCAGAAGCTGAGTGAGCAGGTGGCTGTCACGCCCAATTGGCAGTCCGCCGAAAGCAGCAGCAAGCCCCGGTTCAAGACCATTTCTGCCGTAGAACTGATGGCTACGGAGTATCCGCCCCGGCCGTTTTTGGTGGAAGAGCTGTTGCCTGCAGGTACGACAGTATTGTGTGCCCCGTCCAAATTCGGCAAGAGCTGGATGGCGATGGATTTGTGCCTTTCCGTCGCTTCCGGACAGGCCTTTCTTGGTCATGCTACGCATCCATGTGGCGTTTTCTATCTGGCATTTGAGGACACAGAACACCGCCTGCAAAGTCGCTTGAATACGCTTTTGCAGAAGCAGGCCGTCCCTCCTCTGTTTTGGTTTTCCACAGAAGTCATCCCCCTGAATAACGGTCTGCTGGACGCTCTTGAAGAACATCTGCAGCGGCATCCAGAAACCAAGCTCATCGTCATTGACACGCTCCAAAAAATCCGTGGCATTGCCAGTTTTAAGGAAACGCAGTACGGAAATGACTATCGCGAACTTGGACAGCTGAAGCAGTTTGCGGATCAACACGGCATTTCCTTTATTTTTGTCCATCATACCCGCAAGGGGCAGGACACCAGTGATCCATATAACATGGTTTCCGGCACCACCGGAATTATGGGTGCTGCCGATACCACTTGGGTCATCACCAAGGTGAACCGGGCAGACCAGGACGCAACCCTGCACATCATCGGCCGTGATATCGCTCAGGACGCATCCACAATTCGTTTTGACCGCACCACCTGCCGGTGGCAGATGATTGGCACTGCCGGAGCAACCCTGGACGCAGAGCTGCGCCGCCAGCATGACAGCAATCCCATTGTGCAGACCATCCGGCTGCTCCTGTCCGAGAGCAAGGACGGCAAGTGGAGCGGCAGTGCCAGTCAGTTGATGGCCGCCGGTCGGCGGCTGTGCAATCAGTACATTGCCTCCACCAATCAGCAACTGGGACGTGAGGTCAAAAAGCTGGATGCCGCCCTGCGAAAGTATGACAGCATCATCCACGATGTCACGCCCCACGGCACCGCCGGCAACACCCACCACTTCTATCGTGCCGCCCCCAGTTGGGTGGACGAAGCCGAACAGCAGGAGCTGCTCCCGTTGTAAGCTGTAATATCTATCGTAAACCATTCATTTTGTTCATTTCTTTCTATATGGAATGGTTTGAATGGAATGAATGGTTTACGACAAACTCACAAATACGACAGCCTGGCTCAGCCCCACGCAATTAGCTGCCATGTAGTACAACGCTGGCAGATATTCAGACGTAGCACCTGGCGTACTGCTCATCCTTCCCGAAGTTAGATACCATGCGCTGGAGCGTGATCATTCCAGCGTATGCATGTAACTTTGGCCAAACTGTTACACGGAAAGCATATCCACCCGCGATCCTGTAAATACTCTTTGCAGGGCCGCCAAACTCCCCAGTTCAAGGAGGAACTACCATGGAAAATGTTGTTATTGGCAACGGCACCTATCTGATTGATCGGGTGTTCGTTGGAAATAAGCCGGTATCTGAGTTGATTCAAACGAGAGTTGAAGCCGACTGTTCCCATCACTTGCATTTGACAAACTCGGTGGGCGCATCTTATAATGACAGCGGAAGAAACGCTGGTTGTAGGAGGAACCATGCAAACGAAAAGTAGACCTTATTTCACCACAATGACCGACAGACGCCAGTATTTCGCTTACGGCTACTGTCGCCTGTCCCGCGAAGAATCCCGTCAGGGCGAATCCGGCAGTATCTCCACCCAGCGCCAAATGATTGAAGCCTATTGTGAGCAGAACGACATTGCACTTCTGGATTGCTTTGTTGACGATGGATGGTCGGGTGGCAACTTCGATCGTCCCGGTTTTCAGGCGATGATGAGAGCCTTGGAGACCGGAAAAGCAAATATGGTAATCACAAAGGATCTGTCCCGACTGGGCCGTGATATGAGAGAGTCCAGCTACTACGCAGAGCAGTTTTTTCCGGAAAATCAAATCCGATACCTTACAATTTCGGATAATTTCGATTCGGAAGCCGAAAATCCCATGGCACCGTTTCAATTCGCCATGAATGACACCTATCTGCGTGATGTTTCCAGCAAGGTCAAACGATCCCTTAGAGCGAAACGCAACGCCGGCGAATACTGTGCCGCCGCTCCCTACGGATACTCTAAAGATCCAAATAATAAGAAAGTTTTGGTGCCCAATGAGGACACTGCCCCTATCGTTCGGCGGATTTTTGAAAGAGCCGCAGCCGGCGATTCCTGCATTAAAATCGCAATGGATTTGAGTGCAGAGGGTGTGATTCCCCCGTTGAAATATCGGGCAAATTTTCGGGACAACTTCTCTGAGAAAGGTGCCGCAAGGGCCTCCGACACCTGGAATCACACGACTGTCAAGCGCATCCTGAAAAACAGGGTGTATCTGGGAAATACAATTTTAGGTAAAACAAGAAAAGTCAACGTAAAGTCCAAAAAGAAAGTCCCTGTCCCGGAGCAGGCGTGGGCTGTTACCGAAGACACGCATGAGCCTTTGGTCGATCCAGACACCTTCGAGAAGGCACAGAGGAACATGGGAAAAGCATCCCGTGACTATCGCCAGTATGATCACGTTCGTAAGAGCATTTTCGGTGGCATCGCCGTTTGTAGTAAATGCGGACATTCGCTGTGTTCCTCTGGAACCGTCCACAAGGGTGAGCGGGAAAAATACTGGTTTTTGTCCTGCAATCACACCCGAAAGGATCTACCGGATCCCTGCACCGGCGTGAACATCCGCTATGCAGATATTTGTGAAATCGTGCGTCAGGACTTGAACAGCCTGATTGCTTTGTCAGATGATGAAATTGACACGCTCGTTCGCTCTGTCATTGTGAACACAAACTCCAGATTGAATCTTGTCGACAAGAAGACGCAGATCGAGCAGGCGCAGAACCGGCTGACCATGATTGACCGGATGGTTTCCAAGATGTATATGGACAACGCTCAGGGAAAAATCTCTGATGATCGGCTTGAGCGCATGGTAGCGGAGCTGGAAAAAGAGGCCCACGCTCTTGAAGCAAAAATCAAAGAGCTGGATGTAGAAGACCCTGCTGAAAAGATTCAGGAAAACTATAAAAAATTCTTTGCCCTGGCAAAGCAATACACCCACATCGAAACCCTTGATCGTGACACCTTGGTTACCTTCATTGACCGCATTGAAATCGGTGAGAAGATTCTACCAGAGGGTTATGTGAAGATGCCCAGGAAGAATGCCAGCTATCAGCAAAGCATTCGGATTTTTTACAAGTTCATCGGCGAGATTGTGACCGAACCGGTTAGAGAGCTTGTCCCCAGCAACCAAAGACCTGCTTAAGCCCGTTAAGAACCAGTTTAATATGTAAAAAGGACACCAAGGGAGGTTGGTGTCAACCTGACCAACGGCTACAACGGTCACCTGACCTCCCGCGAGGCCGGCTCCGTCGGCGGCCAGATGGTCAAGAAGATGATCGAGGCTTACGAGCAGGGTCTGCAGTAACCAAAAAGACGGATAGCTGGGAAATCCCCGGCTATCCGTTTTTCTTTTTCCGCTCCAGCTCCACACCAAAGTTTGGCCATGCATGGATATAATAGACAAAATCCGAACTTCCATCCAGATATAGGCTGTCGCGTTTTTGTGCGCATCTACAAATTAATTTATTTTCCATTTTTCATGTCACCTTTTGTCCGTTTTCTTACATATATAAAGTGAAAGGATAGGAGGGACACGATGGCGCAGAAATGGTAAAATAAGGATAAGGGATGTGTCTGACTTATCCTCATTTTTCACGAAAAAGGAGGAAAGCCATGAAAAAACGCTCAAAGATCACATTCTCATGGATTCTGGTTATCTGTCTGCTTCTCTCGAGCCTGCCCGGCGCAGCCCCGGCGGCTGCCGCGGAAGCTGATCAAGCGCCGGGAATCCCAATTGCAGAAAACGCCGCGGCGGAGTCACCGGAAGCCAGAAGCGAAAACAGCGTTCCAAGCGGAGATATCAGCATTCTTCAGGAAGATACCGCTCTTCGCAAGGAATATGAAAAGCACTTTCTGATGTCAGACGGCAGTTATCAGGTAGCACTGTACAACGAGCCTGTACATAAGCTGGAAAACGGCGCGTGGGTGGAGATCGACAACACACTCGCGCTTGGGACTGCGGCCGACGGAACAGCCCGGTACGCGACAGTAAACGGCCTGTCCGACATTGGCTTCTCCCCAAGCTTCGGCAGCCGGCTCGTCACCATGCGGCAGGACGAATATTCCGTATCATGGGGCGTGCAGGCCGTCTCTGACCGTGCAAGCGTTACAGTCAGCTCGTCCGCTGAAGTGTCGCGTCCGGTTCAGGCAGAGCCGGTCACAGCGGATCTGTCCGCTTTCAGCCCGGACGAGCAGAAAACACTGGCGGCGAAGTCTTCATCCACCATTCAGTACCGCAACGCCCTGCGGCAAAACGTGGATCTGGAGTATATTGTTCTTCCTACCCGGCTCAAGGAGAATATCATCCTGCAAAGTGCGCAGGACATCTCCTATTATATGGTGACCGTGTACACGGAAAACCTTTCCGCCCGCCTACTGGAAAACCGGGAGATCGAGCTGTACAATGACAGCGGTGACGTGATATTTACGATGACCTCACCATACATGTACGACAGCGCCGGGGAATTGTCGGAAGAGATCACCGTGGAAATGACCCCCAGCGGAAACGGCTGTTATCTCATAAAAATGACACCGGATGCCCGGTGGCTGGCGGATGCGAGCCGCGTGTACCCTGTGGTGATCGATCCCCAGGTATCCGTAGATACCACCCGCAGCAACATCATCGACAACTACGTTTTGAAGGGCTCCGGCGTACAGAACCGCAACCTGGACAGGCTGTATATCGGCAACCGCTCAGAGGGGCTGACCCGGGCGTTCATCCAGTACGCCACCATGCCCACAATTCCAGAAGGCTCCACCATCACAGCGGCGACCATGAGCCTGACCTTCACCAACGGCACGGACACGGCAGCCAATGCCAGCGCTTATCAGGTTACCGGTGCGGATTGGGCGTCCGGCACGATCCAGTGGAGCAATATGCCCACCGCGGCAACGGCGCTTGCCACAAATATCAGCCACAATAACCTGACCGGATATTCCTTCTCCTGTCTGAACGCTGTTCGGACATGGTACACCGGCGACACCACTGGGCAGAACGCCAATTACGGCATTATGCTGCAGTATTACGACGAAACCGTCGCCGACTATAACGCCGTCTACTCCGCGGACTATACCGACGAATCCAAACGCCCGGCGTTGACCATTACATATACAACAGGAGCGATCATAGCGGACGGTGTTTACTTCATCAGAAGCTCCGGTACCGGGTTGTACCTGGGAACCTCCGGCAGTTTTGCGGAGAATACGTCTGTCAAGCTGCTGTCTAATGCCGCAAGCGGGCTGGCAAAGGTACGCCAGCTGTGGAAGGTTGCATATTTAGGCGGCGGTTATTACAGCGTCCGCCCCTTGCACAAGCTGGATATGGGTCTGCATGTCACGTCCAATAATGTGGACATTACGACAATAACAGGCTCAGGGGATGGCCTGGACAATGTTCTCTCCCCAAACCGATGGAAAATCACTGCCGCCTCAGGAGACCGGTGTTATATCAGCAATGCGGATGCGACCAGTTACGCCATAACGTATCCCAACGGCGTGATCTCTCCGGGAATAAACGCGGTCACCGCCAGCAACACCAAAACGTCTAGCTTTGAGTGGGAATTTGTAGAACTCAATGACGCCACAAGCGGACTTGTACTCTACGATACCTCCACAAACGCCGCCGTTGTAAACCCGGCACGGTATATTACAGAGGGCGAAACCTGCACGCTTGGAGAATACAAGCTGCAGCCCATGACCTATTCAGCGGAAGGGCTGCAGACCGCAAGCCTTCAATGGACATACTCCGGGACGGCTGTGAATGTGAGCGCAACCACCGGAGCAGTGACCGGCTGGAGCTACTCCACAGCGTCCACCGTGATCACCGGATCCAACGAGTATGGCTCGGTGCAGTTTACCGTAAGCTACCTGGACATTTGTGAGGGTACTTACTTCATTCAGAACGCAGGAAACAGCAAGTATGCCGGCTATGACCGTGATTTTACAGGAGCGGGCGCTTTGATCAGCGCGCAAGCGTTTGACGGCGGCAGCAGTCAAAGCTGGCACTTAGACCATCTGGGAGACGGCTCCTTCCATATTAAGACTGTCAACACGTCGCCTGCATACTATCTGGGCGTACAGGGGAACTCCACTGAAAGCGGGGCGAGAATCGTTCTGCAAAGCGGGTCTGCGGATACAGCCGCACGGTGGAGAATTGAACAAACCACAAACAATCTTGACGTTACCTACAAGCTCATCCCGGATACCGGGGATAGCAGCGAGTTTGTTCTAGCATCCGGAAGTACACTGCTGGAACAGCGCGCGTACGCGCTTGATACCGACTTTACTGACGAGTGGAAGATTCATCTGCATAAGGATTACACGTTGATGTATCTTGGAGTGACGGAAGGAGAAACAGAAATCATACCTGTATTTAATGCGGTAAAAAGCGCTATGGCAACCGATGCCGAGATGGACGGCTATGCATATACTTCAATGACAACGGATGAATTAAAGGAATATTTGGCATCGTGCAAAATATTCTCCTGTGTGACCCATGGGGAGCCAACATATCTGAAAACTTCGAACGAGGGCACATTCACGATTGCGGATGTGAATGCCTTTGCGGATGATTCGTTCGATGATTTGCAGCTTGTTTACCTTTGAGCCTGCTTAACCGGGCAGGGCGAATCTGGTGCGAATAATCTGGTCAACGCTTTGCACAGCAAGGGTGCGGATGTAGTAATCGGGTTTACCCATGATGTAGATTCCAGCGAAGCATATTACTGGACGGAAGCCTTTATGCAAAGTATTGCTAAAGGAAATACTGTTGGCAATGCAATCGCTGCTGCCATTGATGCAGCGGAAAGAAAGTATGGGTACGATGTCTCAATAAACGGATTTATTTACTATATTGGACAGACTACATTGGCTCCATGCGGATAATATTGAAGAAAGTAGGTATTTGATTATGAAAAAATATGTTGCCATGGTTTCTGCTTTTGTGGTTGCACTTGCGGCAACTGCTTGCAGCAATAACACTGATGTGCTGTCACAAATCATTGAGGTAAGATCCTCTGATTCTTTGGCCAGTAGCGAAAGCAATAGTTTCAATCATATCAACCAGATATCCAAAGAACCTGTTATCACACAAGAATTGCCTGCTGGTGAAACAAAACATATTCAGCTTGAAGGAAAAGTCTATGAACTGACTTACAGTGAAACGCGATACAATCCTGTACTTGACATAAAAACCCATGAGTATTCTGTTAATGGATATGACGCAGGGGTAATTCGCCTTAGAGAAGATGGAACAATTGTTGAAATCCTAGGCATCGTATTCGATACGGTAGACATAGAGAAAACCGATTCGGCAGAAACGGTACGTGCTGCCATGGAAGCTGCGATTCCCGATCTAATTGATTTCTCCAAATACGAGTTTGTAGAAGCAAAGCGTTTTCTTGCAGGCAATGATGATGATTTTAAGAGTTACACATTCTGTTATTCCAACAAATATCAGGGCTATTATACCGAATTTGTTGCGCTATATGTAAACAGCAACGGCGAAATCTTCAAGCTGTTTTTACCGCAATATGAAATTGACGTTTCGGATATTGGAAATATTGATAAAGAACTCGAAAATGACCTAATCGTCAAGAAACTTAAGAGTATTTACGACACAAAGAATACTGAGTATCGGAGCCATAGGCTGGATGATTATCTTAGACCATCTTTGGTAATCAATAAAGGTGAATTGCACGTACAACATATGGCATACTGCTATGTATATGATTATGAGCAAGAGCGAGAGAGTTGTTACATCACTACACTGCTAATCCCAGTACGCTTCCTGACAGCAGACTGATTTCCGCCACCCCGGGAAACCGGGGTGGGAATTGGAACGTAAGATTTTAGGGATAAACCGTGTTATTTATTGCAGAACGAAAGGATTATGCAGGTAAAGCTCTATATGTATTCCCTGCCCATAATCTTTAAGAAGTGAGGTTTTGCTGTATGAAAAAATATATTGCAATTGTTCTGATATCGGTCATCATGGTCGCGATAACCGCCTGCGGAAAAATCGATGATGATTTATCACAGATTTATGAGATCGGTTCCGGATCACTGGGTGCCAATACGGATGATATTCAGCATGCGAATGTGATTACTTCTCCGGTGGACTCTATTCAAGAAGATCTAGTAGGAAAAACAATGACGTTTTCAACAAAAACAAAAACATATTCCCTTACCTACAACGTTACCACATTCTACCCGCATCGCGATCTGAAGGTTCATGAATACAAAATCGATGGCTCTGATGATGGGTTCATCCAATTCCGAGAAGATGGTTCCTTATTTACTATTGTAGACAATCAGATCTGCCTTCTTGGCATTGATAAAAACGACACCTCTGATACCGTACGCATGCTTTTAGAACCAGCCATCTCAGATTTGATTGATCTCTCAAAATATGAAAAAGTGGAAGTACTTCCTCGTCCATCCAGTGACGGCTTTGGCTCATACATCTTTTGCTACTACAACACGATACAAGGATATTGGTCCGATACATCCACAATATTTGTCTCCGATGACGGACGTGTAAGTCTCATAATGAATGAAGACATTCATCTGGACGCGTCCGCGATCAATACGATCAGTAAAGAGCGAGAGAAAGAGCTTCTTCAAAAAAAGATACAAAATATGTGTGACACTGCAGCGATACAATACATAAGTCATGAAATATTGGATGGAAATTCTACACCTAGATTTACATTGTTCAATGGAGAGGTTTGCATACTCTACAATTTTGACTGCAATGCGTATAACGAAGAGAAGGAAGAAAATGCTAGTTTTTCCAGCAAGTTACTAATCCCAGTGCGCTTGCTGACAGAAGACTGATTTCCACCCCACCCCGGGAAACCGGGGTGGGAATTGAAACGTAAGATTTCAGGGATCAACCGTGTTATTTATAGCAGAATGAAATGATTATGCAGGTAAAGCTCTATACTGATGACTGATGGAATTGGGGAAGCAGGTGTAATAAGATGAAAAAACATGTTTCTATGATACTGGTGCTGGTTCTTATGCTGACAGCAGCTGCTTGCAGTAATAACCGCAATGCGCTGTCTCAGATTTATGAGGTAGACAGCGGTTCGTTGTTCTACGATACGTTTACCCACGAAAATGTCATTTCAGACGATGTGGTTTATTCACAAGAATTCCCCGAAGGGCAAGCAAAGACCATACAGATCAATGGGGAAAGCTGGACAGGAACATATAAATGTACGGTGTATTACCCTGTGAGCGACCGTAAGGCACATCAATACTTAATTGGTGGCACTGAGGAATGTTCAGTATTATTCAATGAGGATGGCTCACTTTACGGAATTGCGGGCGAATTTGCATTGCTGAATATTTCGAAGACAGACTCCTCAGAAACAGTACGCGCGGCATTAGAAAAGGAGATCGCTGACATAGTAGATTTATCAAAATATCAATATGTCGACGTTGAGGACCACGGTGATGAAAATGATTTTAAAAGATATAAATTTGTGTTCCGTAATGAAGTACATGGATATCGTAGCGATTTTGCAAAAGTATGTGTCGATAGTGATGGGACGGTATTCGCCTTATGGATCAACGATCTTCTATTAAATGCGGAACAGCATTGTGAAGGCATCGACAAAGAAATTGAAAAAAATCTAATATCTGATCGGTTGAAAAGCATTTTTAATACGGATACTGTCGAGTATCGCGGCTATTCATTTTTGTGGACACCGGGTTTCCAGGTATATGAAAATGAATTATTTGTCCAATACATGCTCATCGTTAATTTATATGATAAAGATTTACACGGCGAAGGTACAGAAGGTGAAAGAACAGGTTCGTGCGAGCTGTTGATCCCAGCACGCTTGCTGACAGAAGGCTGATTTTCCTCCACCCCGGGAAACCGGGGTGATCCCCAACCGCACCGCAAACGCCCGCAATCTGGCCTTGACTGAAACTGATGTTATCATATATAATAGAGCTATCGCGTTCTACCGAAAAAAACAGATTGAGGAGCATAAAATGAACAAATTTAGAAAACTTCTGTCTGCTTTGCTGGCCTTTGCGCTGCTTCTGTCTATGGCATCCTGTTCCAAAAAACCGGAGTCTGGCGAAACCACCTCCGGTGCGTCTGTCATCACAGGCAGCTATCATGTCAGCATTCAGTCTCAGGGCGGCATGGCGCTTCCCGGCATTGGTGTCTATATCTACATTGGCGATAACCAGAGCCAGATGGAGCAATACGGTCAAACCGATGAAAATGGTCAAATCACCTTCGATCTGCCCATGCGCGATGACTACACCATCGTTCTTTCCGGTGTGTCTGAGGGCTATGCGGTAGAGGATTCCTATCACTTCACCGGAAACGCGGCGCTGATTACCCTGACCTCCTCTCTGGTAACCGGCGAAACCCTGTCCGGCGCTGTGCTGGGCGTGGGCGATGTGATGTATGACTTCAGCGTCACCACTCCCGATGGATCTACCGTCACCCTGTCCGAAATGCTGGCGGAGAAGAAAATGGTGCTGCTGAACTTTTGGTACACCACCTGTACCTGGTGTTTGAAGGAATTCCCCTACATGCAGGAAGCCTACGAGCTGTATCAGGACGATGTAGGCATCATTGCCGTAGACCCGCTGGAGCAGAATGCCGCCATTGCCTCCTTCCAGGCTCAAAACGGCCTGACTTTCCCCATGGCGGAATGCCCCGCGGCCTGGTCCGCCGTGTTTGGCATCTCCGGCTATCCCACCTCTGTGATCATTGACCGCTATGGCGTGATCTGCCTGATCGAAGCCGGCGGTATTACCAGCCTGCGGCCCTTTACCAGTTTATTCAACCATTTCACTGCTGAACCGTATGAGCAGAAGCTCTTCGGCAATCTCAGCGAGCTGGTCAGCAATGTCAAGCCCACCTACACGATGGAATCCTCCGATGCCATCGGCGCTGTGTTAGACGGTGATAAACTGGATGTAACCTACCGTCCGGAAACCGAAGGCGAGAGTGCGGAGTATTCCTGGCCCTTCGTGATCACCGAAAAAGATGGCATCCCCTGCCTGAAAGCCTCCAACCAGGAAATTGAAGCCTCCTACGCAATTCTGTATGCGGATGTTTATCTGGAAGCCGGTCAGGCCGTTGGTTTTGATTATCTTTCCTCCACCGAAAAAGTCTGCGATATTCTGTTCGTCATTGTCAACGACGAGGATGTCTACCAGATCTCCGGAGCCTCCTCGCCCGAAGAATGGAAGACCTGTTATCCATGGGTCGCTACAGAGGACGGTGTACATGAGATCGCTCTGTGCTACCTGAAGGACAGCGACACCAATGTGGGTGATGACACCGTATATCTCAAAAACCTCCACGTCATCAATGCCGCGGATATCAACGTTCCTACTTACATACCTCGTTACCCCGCCTCTACCACAGACGGCATTACATACACCTACGAGACGATCGTCCTCAACGAAAAAGACGGTTACTATCATGTAGGCAGCGTTGACGGCCCCCTGCTGCTGGCAGATCTGATGAACTACACCCAGTTCAACGAGGAGAAGACGGTCTGGGAAATTGTTTACAATGGCAACGCTACCCTGAACGGTAAAAACTTCTACGAGGATATGGTGGACTATTTCTCCTACGCCTCCAACTCCTCCCTTTCCGGCGTTTGTACCGTCAATTATGAGCTGGGCGAATGGCTGAAGCTGGTCGCGGAAAACGTAGGCTTTGACAACAACGAAAACGAATGGCTGAAGATCTGCAAATACTATCAGATCTACGGCACCGACGTGCACCTCGCCGATCCCATCAAGGGTTTGGCCAATTTCTCCGCATACGAAGCGAAGCTGGGCAAGAACATCAGCACCAACTATTTCTACTATGACCGACCCATTATGCCTCGTGGCCTGCTGGCCAAATTCGTCCCCGCCAAGTCCGGTGTATACCGGATCACCTCCCGCTCCACTTCTCTGAACGGCGTGGAAGCCTGGATCTTTGGCGAGAACCGTGAAACCGACCACTACACCTACGAGCCGGATCAGCGGATCCAGACTGACGGTCTGAATGTCTCCATGCTCTTCTACATGGAGGCAGGGAAACCCTACTACATTGACATTGCCTTCTGGGATATCTACGAGGTTGGCTACATCTATTACGATATCGAGTACGTGGCAGCGGAATACAATGTGTTCCGCCTGGCCTCTCCCGGCTACTTCACCTATGATACCAATGCCACCGGCGACCAGATGTACGCTCTGATTGCAGGTGGAATCGATGTGGTTCTGGGTGAGGATGGCAGGTATTATCAGGATCTGGGTATGGACGCAAACGGAAACCAGAAGTACGGCAGTCTCCTCTACGCCGACTTCACTGGCATTACCGGTCTGTTCAGCCAGGCCATCGCCACGGTGCCTGCCTACGACGAGAACGGCAAGATACTGCTGGATAACAACGGAGATCCCATCTTGGTCAAGGGTATGATCGATCTGGGCGGCTTCGATTTCAGCAAAACCGAAAACGATCTTTACATTCTGTCTATTCTGAAAAAATACAACGGTGATATCGACGCTGCGGATGCGTACTTGAAAACCCTGTGGGGTGACGAGTATGACGCAAACGCTGAAGAATACCAGCTTGAGGATGTCTTTGCCGGCAAATATCACGGACGCGGCGAGGCTTATACCGCTGAAATGGAGCGCTATCTGGACAAAATGATCACCTCCGGCCCGGAGGAGCGCCGGGGCTGCGTTGTTGTGGATGAGCGGCTGGCAGAGCTGCTGCAGCTTCTGGTCGACAAGTACACCTTTAGCGGCGTGGATCACTCCTGGACTAAGATGTGTTACTACTACGATCATTTGGGCCCTAAAAACTAAAATCAGAGCGGCATTCCACCAGGAGTGCCGCTCTGAAATGTTTTGGAAATCTTTTCAACAAAATTGCTGACAATTTGCCGAGATTATGATATATTAGGGATATCCTGACAGGAGGTACAGCCTATGAACTTCTTAGAAGAGAGAATTCTGAAAGACGGAATTGTAAAACCCGGCAGCGTGCTGAAGGTGGACAGCTTCCTTAATCACCAGATGGATATCGCCCTGATCGATCAGATCGGCAAAGAATTCTATCGTCGCTTTGCTGATAAGCCTGTTACCAAGGTGTTGACCATTGAGTCTTCCGGCATCGCTATTGCCTGCTCTGTCGCCCGGGAATTTGGCGTTCCTATGGTGTTCGCGAAGAAATCCAAATCCGTCAATATTGACGGCGAAGCGTATGTGGCGGAAGTTGAATCCTTTGTCCAAAAGAAAAAGAATCTGGTCATTGTATCCAAGAAGTTCCTCCGTGCGGATGATCATGTGCTAATCGTTGATGACTTTCTGGCCAACGGCTGTGCTCTGCAAGGGCTGATCTCTCTCGTCGAAGCTGCCGAAGCAACAGTAGAAGGTCTTGGCATCGCCATCGAAAAGGGCTTTCAGGACGGCGGCTATCGGATGCGCAATTTGGGATACCAGTTGGAATCCATTGCGATCATTGAATCTATGGACGAAAAAACCGGAGAAATCACCTTCCGGTAGCCGGAATAACGCAGCACTGAAATCAAGCTGGCAATGTCATATTTCCTCTTAATGAACAGGAGGCTGCCCGAATGGACAGCCTCCTGCTTTGCGTATATTGGGTTACTTGCCCAGGAAGTAGAGCTTGGCGTAGTCGCAGTAGACCACAGCAGCTTCGCACAGGGTCTTGCATGCCGGCAGTGCCGTGCGCAGGGCATCGAAGTAGGTGTTCAGGTTGTAGGAAATCACGCCGGTGGTGTAGGTCACGCCGTTGGACTCGTAGACACCGACCACATAAATGGTCTTGTCGATATCCTTGGCAGCGAT
>CANBCW010000037.1 GCA_947367115.1 uncultured Clostridia bacterium
TCCTGTCCCTGGAAGAATGCGTCCGGTTTGCAATCACTTTGGTAATTTTCAAGAGCAGAAAATGGATGAATGTTCTGAATGCAACGTCTTGAATGTGGCAATGATGGTTTCTAAATTATGTTTCCCATATTCGCTGACCTTCGCCAATATAGAGGCAAGTGTTGCGATTATGGCAAACAGCAGTACAAAGACAAAACGTATACAAGATTACCTAAATGTTTTGCTTTATGTTTTGGCTGCACTAATTCTATTTACCAAAATAATAAATTTCTTAGTTTCGGAAATCGAGCAACCAGTCCGCAATATCGATGATTTTCACGCCTTCTTACTGATACGAATCGTGGCGAGTGCGAGCGATCACCATCTTGAGGTAGGTCCCCTATACAATATCAGGATCCAGCAGGAAGTCCAGCACGCCGATATTCAGCACACCGTTATCATCGTACCACCGCTTGCGGATATCGTGCCGGATGATGATTTTGGGGAAGGAGTCGCCGGTCAGAGCGAAGGGCCTGTTCTCGATTTGCGCCTTTTGCTCATCAGGCAGGGCGTAGGCGGATTGGATATAGACTTTCTTGCCACCGATGGTCGCCATAAAGTCGATTTCCCGGGCTACCTGAACGGTACGGCCTTTTTTGTCCTTATCATTGCCATATACAATACCAATATCCACAGAGCATCCACGGACAATCAAATCGTTATAAATGATGTTCTCCATAATATGGGTCATCTCCTGCTGGCGGAAGCCAATTCGGGCATTCCGCAGGCCCAAGTCCTCGCAGTAGTATTTATTTGGGTAATCAAAGTAATTCTTCCCCTTCACATCCCACCGCTTGCACTCGCTGAACAGGAAGGCATCTGCCAGATGATCCATATAGCTTTTGACCGTATTCTGCGCCACAGTATTCTCACCACTGCACTTTTGCTTGGTGTTGAGGGTGTTGGCCACATTGGTCGGATTGGTCAGGGAACCCACAGAGGAACACAGCAGATCCAGGATGGAATCCAGCACATCCGGCCGCTTGATTTTCTTCCGCTCCACAATATCCTTTAGGTAGGTTTCGGTGAAAAGAGATTTCAGATACGCCATCTTTGCTGCATCGGTGGGACGGGAAAGCACCAGTGGCATACCGCCGAAGAAAGCATAGTTATCAAAGGCCTCCTGCTTATCTCCGCCGACAGCGCAGTAGTACTCCGCAAAACTCAGGGGGTGGACACGAATCTCATCACTGCGGCCCCGGAACTCGGTGAGAATATCAGAGGAAAGCATCCGGGAATTGCTGCCGGTCACATAAATGTCCAGATTAGAAAGAGCGCGAAGGTCATTCAGCGCATCGTAGAACGTAATCTTCTTGCCATCCGGATTGTAGGGGTTGGGAACCTCATCCGACATCTGAATCTCATCCACGAACAGATAGAACTGATCGCGGTTTCCCTCAACGGCACTCCGCACATACTCAGCAAGCACCAGGGGATCGCGGTATTGGATATCCCTTGCCAGATCCAACTCAAAAGAAAGAATATGGTCAGCCGGAACGCCCTGTGCTAGCAGATGATTGCGGAAGATGGTTCGCAGAAGGTACGATTTTCCGCATCTGCGAATACCGGTAATGACTTTGACCTGACCATCCCACATATAAGAAATAAGCTGATTTAAGTATCTGTCACGTTTGATCTCCATAGCAGCCTCCCATTGAGAACTTGATTGATATATTATATAACCTTTCAATCAAGATTATACATCGCCAATGCACAAAAGGCAAGTGCTTCATTGAAACCTTTTTTGATTTATCACCAAACTCTTTAAGCATTCGTGTTTTAACTTCAGTATTTTGAGTATTTGCATTATTATTCCAATGGTGCTAGAATTTGATTTATGGAGGTGAAGAATGTGAGTACCGAAAATTTAGTATCGATTCGTAAGCTTCAGAAGAAAATAAAAACGATGCAATTACTCGGCTTTATGCTAACGCCAGAAATCCGTGAAAAAGTGAAGGACTTAGAGTCACAACTAGATGAACTTATCGCAGAAACTGAGGCATTCAATCAGCGTTTTTCGTCATATGGCTGGTGTGCATTCGATAGTATGAGTACAACTCTAATTAAAAAAGCAAATAACGCTTTCGAAGTCCAAGGCATAGAAGCAGCAGAGCAAGTATTGGTTGTAATAGGAAAAGACATTCCTGCAAACGGAGAAATAGAGGATTACTTAGAATACCCATATGTAATACCACCGATAGAAATGCTACACTCTTGGAAAAGCAAAAATTATGGAAACCTGTCAATGTATCTACAGAGAATGTTTCCAGGTAATTTATCCGAAAAGCAACGAGCTGGCGAATGCAGAAAACTTTTCGAAAATAAGACGTTGGACAGTTTTGAGATTCTTGAAATCGAAGAACGAGCATGCGCTCTTTCAAAAATTGTAATATGTGTTGTTTGGTTAACTGCCGGGACTAAAAAAAACTGCACAGTTAACCTTTGAATGCACTTATGAAACAATCGGGGATCGTATAGGGGTCCCCTGGAGAAATAATGGCGAATGGGCTCTTGTTCCATGGGATGTTACCGGTTTGTACAAATAATATATATTTTTACACAGGCTTACTGCTTTTGCTAATTTGACTCATATGAAACTGCCAACATATTTTAATGCCCTCGGTGTTATTGAGGAAATGAAGCAGCGGATCCTGGCCCACAAAAAAGCGCTGGTGCTGCAAACCATCTGGGAAGTCTCGGATTATTCCGATGCGCCAGCCATCAAGCACGCCAAGCGGTCACACAATGCCGCAGAGCTTCGTGTTGTCAGGAAACTGCGTGAAGCCGGGCACGATGGACTGATCGTGGGCGCCAGCGGCTGCGCCCTGTGCGCTCCCTGCGCCCAAACTCAGGGACAACCATGCAAATTTCCCGACCCTCAAATATTCCTGTATGTCCGCTTACTGCATCTTCGTCAAAAAGCTGGCAGATGCCTGCGGCATGGAATATGACTGCGGCGACGGCTTGTTGGGTCTGTATGGGATGTACGCTTTTGACTAGGCCATTCGCGGTTCAAAGCTGACAGCAGCCATCCACAAAAGCCATTTCAAAGTACGGCGGGCGCGAGGAACAGCGCCGCGCAAATCGCAAATACCAACTCGCCAAGACAGGAGACCAATATCGCTCCCAGCAGAACTCCCACGCCAAACACAATGACCGGCACACAGCCATCCTCCCGCGGGGATATGTCCGGAAACCAGGATCCGCACAGCAGAGCCAGCAGGCAAACGGCAACACTGTCCATGTTCTCCGGGAGCAACACCACAAAAATCAGAACGGCTGCGGTCAGGATCCCTTTCCCCAGCAGCCAGCGCCGCCCATGCGGCTTTGCGGAAAGCAAACCGCAAAGCACGCTGCCTACCAAAAATCCCGCCACCGACAGCAGATGGTTCCCCGCCGCTGCCCATCTGCCATTGGCCAAAGCCACCGCACCCAGCAGGATGTTTCCTATCTGAATGCAGGAAAACACCCCATGGAGCCGCATGATGGAAAACGCCTCGATCATCCCAGCCGCAAGCGCGGATAAAAGAATGCCCAACCGCTTCTTTTTCATCATATCACACCTCTTTTTTACTCCATGCACCTTTATGATAGAATGTAATGGAAAGCACCGTCGCCACTGTCCAGCCGATGGGCCACGCGCACCAGATGCCAGTGGAGCCCAGCGCCGTCCCGGACAGCACAAATGCCAGGGCCACCCGAAGGATCAGGTCTGTAAAGGTCGCCGCCATGAACTGCTTCATCATTCCGGCTCCCCGGAGGATGCCGTCCGCCACCAGCTTGGCTGATACCACAAAGTAGAACGGCGACAGGATCCGCAGGAGCGTCATGCCGCTGCGCAGGGCAAGTTCCGTCGGCGCGTCCATAAAGAACCCCATGAGCGCTTTTCCGAAGGTGCAATACAGCAGCGCCAGCGGTACGCAAAGGATCCACACCAGCTTTAGCCCTGCCATGAAGCCTGCCTTCACCCGGTCCAGCTTTCCGGCACCAATGTTCTGGGCCGCATAGTTGGACACACCATTGCCCAGGGTCGTGAAGGATGTAATAACCAGGTTGTTCAGCTTCACGGAGGCAGAATAACCGGCCATGATATCGGTGCCAAAGCTGTTGATCACGCTCTGGATCATAATATTGCCAACAGAAATGAAGCTCTGCTGCAGGATACTGGGAATGGCGATCACAGCAAAGCGCTTCAGCAGATTTCCGGAGAAGGCCTGGATCTTGCCCCCGGCAGGAATCTTCCGCAGCCGGAGCATGACCACCACCACCGCCAGCACACAGCTTATGCCCTGGCAGATAAAGGTCGCCCAGGCTACGCCGGCTACCCCCATCTCAAACGCTGTAACGAACAGGATATCCATGCCGATATTCGTCAGCGAGGAGACCGCCAGGAAGAAGAAAGGTGTTTTGCTGTCACCCAGCGCGGAAAAGATCCCCGTGGAAATATTGTAGAAGAATACAAACGGCAAGCCCCACACATAGATGTCCAGGTACAGCTTCGAGTCCGCGAACACCTCTTCCGGGGTGTTGATCAGATGCAGCAAAGTGTCACAGCCCAGAATGCCCACCAGCATCAGCACCAGGCACACCGCACCGCTGGCGATCATGGCGGTATAGACCGCCGTTTTCATCTTTCCGTATTCCTTCCCACCGAACAGCTGAGACACAATCACCGAGCAGCCGATGTTGCACCCAAAGGCAAATGCGATGAAGATCAGCGTGATCTCATAGCTGTTTCCCACCGCTGCCAGCGCGTTCTGGCTGACGAACTTGCCCGCCACCCAGCTATCGGCGATATTGTAAAGCTGCTGGAAAATGATGCTGCCAAACAGCGGCAGGCAGAATTTCCAAAGCACCGATGACGGTTTTCCAACGGTCAGGTCTTTATTCATAGAATGATCTCTCCCCCATTTTTAAGTTGACTTACTTCCGGCTGCATATTATAATGCCAGCAGAACGATATGTAAAATATAGATTTTGCATCGCTGAATATCAATTTGATATGGAGAAAATGATGAGTATCAATTATGATTACTACCGAATCTTTTACTATGTAGCCAAGCACAGGAGCTTTACCCAGGCAGCCAACGCGCTGATGAACAGCCAGCCGAATATTACCCGGGCGATCAAGAATCTGGAGCAGGAGCTGGGCTGTGCCCTGTTCACCCGCACCAACCGCCATGTCCTGCTGACCCCGGAGGGAGAAGCGCTGTACCGCCATGTGTCTATCGCCTTTGAGCAGCTCCAGGCCGGCGAGGAAGAGATCGCCAAAGGCAAGGGCTTGGATGGCGGTGTGCTGCGCATCGCCGCCACGGAGGTGGCGCTGCGCACCTTTTTGCTGCCGGTCCTGAAGCAGTTCCGCTTCCGGTATCCCGGCGTACACATCAAGTTGATGAACGATTCCACCCCCGCTGCTATCGCGGATCTCGAAAACGGCCTTGCGGATCTGGCTGTTGTCACGACCCCCATGGAGGTCAGAGAAAGCCTGCGCAGGATTCCACTGATGGATATTCAGGAGGTCGCTGTCTGCGGCCACGCTTACATTTCCCTAACACAGTCCACAGTCTCTCTGGAGGATCTGACCGGGTATCCCATCATTTCATTGGGCGAGCAGAGCGGCACCTATCGCTTCTACGCCCAATTGTTTGCGGACCAGCGGCTTGTTTTCGAGCCTGACATTGAGGCAGCCACCGCGGATCAGGTGCTGCCGATGGTAAAGGCGAACCTCGGTATTGGATTCGTCCCGCAGGATTTCCTGACGGGAGAAACCGTCGGAACTTCCATTTTCCCGCTGACGCTGGCAGACCGGATCCCACCTCGCAGCGTGTGCCTGCTGGCATCCACGAAACACCCCCTCAGCCCCGCCGCCCGGGAACTGGAAAAAGCACTGATACAAGCCAGTGAAACATCCGAATAGGGCAAACCACGGAAACAATGGTCATAGCGAAAAGTGTATAAAAAGACCTTGTGAAGCACGATGAATGTGTGCTTCACAAGGTCTTAAATTCTTATCTTGTCTGAGCCTTTCTCAGAATGCCAAACTTTGCCCTTTTCAGGGGATTAGAGGCTGAGGAGAAGTGCCCTGGAACAACTGTGTCATTCCCACTCGATGGTGTAGAAGTGGTTTTGTCTATATATAGGGGTGTTTTGGTATAAATTAACGCAATGTTTTGCGTCTACTATACACATTATTTTGTTTTACCGCCCTTTTGGAGTTCAAAAATTTGCCACTGCTTTACTTGTTGGTCATCGACCAAAGTGGAGTCTCTCCCGATTTCACGGCAGATACGGATCTGTCTCTTTCTTGCAGGTTGCAGTACGGTACAGTGCCATGACCTGCGGCTGCACACAGTTCAAATCGTATTGCCGAACATATTCCACTACGGACTTGGAGAACTCACCGACCAGCTTGGGATCTTCCGTCAGACGGCGAATCTGTTCCGCACAGGCGACCCAATCGCCGCAAGGATAGAGCAAGCCGGTTTTTTTGTCCACGATCAGATCCGTATGTCCCTTTACATCGCTGGCCACCACCGGAAGACCAAACCACATGGCCTCCATCATGCTAAAGGGCAGGCCCTCACTGCGGCTGGACGAAACGGCTGCATTCGCCATTTCGTACCACGGAGCGATATCCTCTACATATCCCGGAAAACGAACCCGATGGACAATCCCAAGCTTTTGTGCCAGCTTTTGACACGCAGCAAGACACTGACCGGTTCCGGGGAGTACCAGCACGGTACTTTCCGGTAGCACTGTCATAGCACGAAGCAGGATATGCTGCATTTTGCGGTTGGAAAACTCCGCAGGATAGATAAGAACGAAATCATCCTTTTTGAAATCCAAAGTACGGCGTAGCTGCGCAGGATTTCCGGTGCGATGCAATTCCAATGCGGAAAAGTCTACTCCCAGACCGGGAACAGTTTCGATGACCGTTCCCAATTTGTATCGTTTTGCAATTTCCGTATCACAGCAGTTCATGGTGATCAAAAGGTCTGTAACGGATGCGGTTAGTTTTTCCGCCGCCAGCAGGATGCTTCGTTTCAGCAAGGGGGTTCGTTCATCAAAAAGATACCCGTGAACCATGTTGATAACTTTCGGGCGATGCTTCATGCCCAGAATGGCTAATCGTGTAAAAAAGGCCGCCAGGGAGGTGTGGACGATGATGGATGTATATTTTTCCTGTAAGATTTGCTTTTTCAGCAGATGGGTTGCGCGGAAATTGCCCAAGGCAAACATTCGCTTTCGGAGCGGGAGGTGCAGCACATGGTCGCAGCAGGGGATTTCTCCATCATCGCCGCCGCAGGCTCCATGAACCACCCACCCATCTTCCTTGAATTGCCGCAGATAGGGAAGATGAAAATGGCAGATATGGGCCCGGGTGGATGCAACAAATAATAGTTTTTTATCCATGGGCAGCTCCTGTCAATGTTGATCGTGCCAACACTTCCTTGACATAGGACAAAATGGCATCGTCCAAAAGGATTTGGCCCATGTTTTCCTCGTTCCACTCATCCATGGTAGCCACAAGGTTTTGGATACCGACACGAAAAGCCTCACTGCCGTCATCGTATTCATACAGCAGCAAAAAGATCTTATTCCACCATTGGCTGCTGGAGATGGTAGCCTGCGCCTGCTTGGCGGCCATTTCCAAACCACGCTCCCTTTGACCGGTTTGGAAACAGTATCGGGACAGATGATAGTGGATGGTGTTGGACTGCTCTCGGTCCAGTTTTTGGACATATTCTTCCGCCTGAAGCTGTACCTCCTGAGAAGTTTGCAGCGGAGCGTTTGCGATATAGCTGAGGGCATAATCCGTCCATTCAAAGGGGTCCAGCTCGGCAGCCTTTTGGAAATCCTGCATAGAGGTGGCATTGTGCCCGATCTGTGCCGCTTTGAGATTGCAGCCCAGCAAAACGGTAAAGGTTAGCAGCATAACGCCCACCGCTGCAGCAGAAAGGCTGCGCCCTCTTTTCGGAAGCGACAGTGCATCGCCACAGCACAGACCAATCAACGCAAATACACCAAAAGCCAGCGGCAGATAGAACCCAGAGGAGAATACCACCTCCACTGCTGCGTGGACCGCCATAAAAATAAGCAGTGCGCCCAGTGCCGGAACAAATGGATGACGATCTCCCCTCTTTCGTGAGCGCAGGATCAAAACCGCGCAAAGGATGATCAGTCCAACAAATAACAACAAACCTATGATGCCAGTTTCCAGCAGTGTCTGGATGTAATGATTATGGACATATTTGGTTTCGTAATAAAAGCTTTGAACGCTGAAAATAGTAGTTTCAAAGGAGCCAATCCCTTGTCCCAGCACCGGATTTTTGCTAAAAACCTTCAAACCGTCAGAGAAAAAGACCGTACGCTGAATAGCATTCTGATTAGCAAAGAGGCCCTGAATGCGATTAGATATAAAATCGGGCAGCAGCTTATAGTCCAGGGGGACTGAACCGCTGCCGGACGAACCGGCGTAGGTTATGCGCTCCACTTTGGCGTCGGAATCGGCAAGGAAGTTGAAGTAGACCACTAAACTATCCTCCGGCACGGTAAATGCTGCGCCTTGCAGTTCTCCGGAATAGAGGACAGTGCTGGTATGCATCATGGCTTCCTGCCGGTTTTGGCTTTCCACCGTCACGGATACCCTGCCACTACCAACAGCAGAAACGATGTAGCTGCCGGCATCGGGGTAGACAGCCCGGCGCAAACCATCGCCTTGGGACAGGGAAATACCGCCGGTCCATAAGCAGGCGGTCAGGATAAAACCTGCCAAAATAGTAACGAAAATCCCCAAAAACAAAGCAAGTCCGATGCCTTTGCCACGGAGGATAGTTGTCAGTTTCTCCGTCAAATGGTGATCAGCCACGCACAGCAGCGCCGCACCTGCCGCCAGAGCCAGCAGCGGAATCGGCTGGAACCCATCCCAGCTGTCAAGGGCGGTCATAGAGATGGGAATGATCCCCACCAGCACCGTCAACGCCGTCAAACCCAACAAAACAACCAAAGTGCAGCGGTCATGCTTGCGCTCCAGCAGAATGTAAATAAAAATCGCAGCCACAATGGATATGGCAGCACCCATGCTGAAGCTCAGCAAAAACGCCAGCGCATTGATATAGAGCATCACCAAATTCATTCGCCGTTCCTTTTTGTCCGATGCGGACATGGCCAGCATCAGGCTCAGCAGCAGGCCGATACCCACGCAGCCGGCGAACACATTGGGAGCATCAAAAATTGAGGTAAGCCGGACATGCTCCTCTATGCCGGATATGCCATCAAAAACAGTAGTAAACTGCCCCAGAAAAGACAGCACTGGGGTGCTGATCAGGCGGGTGGAAACATAGTCGATGCTTATCAAGCTGACCAAGGCGGCTGCAGCCGCCAGGGCAGTCGCCATAAACCGCCCGGGGGTTGCTTTTTTATTGGGAAATGCAGTCAAGATAAGGCAAATGCAAAGCGCTGTCATCAGATAGAGGGTACCCTGCAGGGCGAATTTTCCCGACACGGCGTAAGCGGTGGAAACGCCACCCATGGCAGTGATGAGGACCAGCATCAATAGTGGAAAATTCATTTGCTGACAAACCTGCTTGAACCGAAGCAAGACCACGACCATCGATACCACCATCAACGCCATACTCAGTCCCTTAACGGTATCTGCGCTGTTGAAGCAAATCACCGGAACCAGCATTGCACCGGCCAGAATTCCATATAAGCCCCGGCTCACTGCCGGGTTATTTTTACGCAGTGTTTTGCTGTAGGAGGGTGCCATATCCAGATACCTCAAATTCAGAATGTTTCTCGAGAAACTACGGTATAAGTAATGTATTCAGAAAATAATATACCATATTTCTATATCGGTGACAAGGATAAATCTGCTGCTGTGCAGGCACCGGGGATTGCAAAGCAGGAGATTTTATGGTATTTTAATAGAAAATCAGGCTAAAAAGGGGGATAACTCGTGAGCAAGCGAAAGATATGCTGCTTTTGTCAGCATTGGGCGTCCGGCGGTATCGAGTCATTCCTCTGTAATCTTCTTGAACCAATGGATCATTCCAAACTGGAAGTTGACATCGTTTCCGCCAAACTGGAAAAAAGCGACTTTACGGCCAGATTGGAAGCCCGTGGTGTTCGGTTCATTCAGCTATCCGGTAGCTTAAATGACTTGTCCAGAAACTGCCGGATGTTCCGAGGACTTTTGCGCCGGCGCCGATACGATGTGGTGCATTTGCATCTTTATCAGGGCGTATCCATGGCGTATTGTCGCATCGCTCGGCAGGAGGGTGTGCCGGTTCGAATCATCCACAGTCATAACGAGGCGCTGCGCAGGAGCTTTCTGAAACCGGTGAAGCTGCTGCTGCACCGCTGGGGCCGGCGATGCTTTACCTCGGACGCCACAGCGCTATGGGCCTGCTCCAAAGCTGCCGCAGACTTTTTGTTCGGGCCGCACAAGGCGGTCACCTTGATCCCCAACGGCATTGATACCAATCGCTTTCGCTTTAATGACGATATCCGGCAAACGATGCGCAAAGAGTTGGGTCTTGCCGATTGCCTGGTTCTGGGAACTGTAGGGCGGCTGTGCAGCCAGAAGAATCAGATTTTCCTGCTGGAGGTATTTGTCCGGTTGATCCAGCTTCGCCCGGATAGCCGACTGCTGCTGGTGGGGGACGGGAAAGACCGGGAAATGCTGGAACGACGAGCCGCTCAGTTGGGCATTCAAGCGCAAACGATCTTCTACGGAAGATCTGACGAGGTCGAACGGATGTTATGGGCCATGGATGTTTTTGCCCTGCCCAGCCTCTTTGAAGGACTTTCGGTGGCAGCGGTGGAGGCCCAGGCGGCTGGCCTGCCGGTGCTTTGCAGTAGCGGACTGTCCCGGGAAGTGAAGCTGACGGAAAAAACAGAGTTTATGTCTCTGGAAACCGGCCCGAGGGCTTGGGCGGATAAAATTATGAAAATCTCCTACTGCAAAACAGACCGGGAGCGTTATGCCGATGCGGTTTCTGCGGCAGGTTTTGAAGCCTATGCGGTAGCGCAATCCATTTCGGAAACTTATTTGGGGAGAAATGATGGAACAGCCAACAATTTCAGTTATCGTCCCAATCTATAATGTAGAAGAGTATCTGCAAGCTTGTCTGGACAGTATTTTGGCGCAGATATATGAAAATTTGCAGATCATTTTGGTGGACGACGGCTCCACAGATGGCTGCGCCGCCATCTGTGATGCTTATGGGGCAAAGGATTCGCGGATCTGTGTAATCCATCAGCGTAACGGCGGTGTGTCGGCTGCCCGCAACGCAGGTCTGGCGGCGGCCCAGGGGGACTGGATCGGCTGGATCGATGCCGATGACTGGATCGATCCGGATATGTTTACCTACCTGCTGGAGGGCGCTCTGGAGGAACAAGCGGATATCTGCGTTTGCGGCAGATATGAGCAGTTGCGTTATTGCACCGCCAATTTTGGGCATAAAGACCGGATGCTGCTGGACCAAAAGGGTGCGATGAACGCCTTGCTTCAGGAACGGGATATGGACAATGCCCTTTATGACAAGCTGTGGAAACGGGAGCTGTTTCAGGACATTCTCTTCCCTGTAGGTCAGACCTATGAGGATCTGGCGACGGTTTATCGCCTTTTCAGTAAGGCAGCGCGTATTGTCTGCCTGCCGGAGCCTAAATACCATTACCGTCGCCGGCAGAACAGCATCACCGGCGATGCATCGTTGCCTAACCGCATGAACCACTATCTTGCCGCCCGGGCGCGTTATGCGGATATGGCTGAGTCGTGGCCGGAACACCGGGAGCTTCTGGAGCAGCGGTGCGTGACGGCTGCCATCGGTATTTGGAGCGGCTATTATCATAATCCCCGGGTTGTGCGGCTCCAATATATATCGCAGCTAAAGGAGATTTCACAATACGCCAAACCCCGAATTCATCTGATGCTGAAACAAAAAAGCTGCGGTCTGGCAGGCCGATTGATCTTGCGGCTGCTGCCGTATCATGCCTGTTGGGCCTTTGCGCTGGCGGGGGCTATCGGATGGCTTTATCAACGCAAGCACGGAAGGATGCTTTAATATGGTTCAGAAACTGCGCCGCAACCAATTTCTTTTCGAGGAATTGGTCAAACGCGAATTCAAAAAGAAATATAAGGGCACGGTTTTGGGCATGATCTGGAGTCTGTTGTCGCCGCTGCTGACATTGCTGGTGATGCGGGTGATCTTCGGCGGCTTCTTTGGGAGCAGTGTGGATAACTACACCACTTATTTATTTTGCGGTAATTTGGTGTTCAGTTATTTCAACGATTCCTGCAGTCTGGGTATGCTGTCCCTGCGGAATAATGCAGACATTTTTACCAAGATCAAAGTGCCGAAATTTCTGTTTCTGCTGGCAAAAAATGTCCAAACACTGATCAATTTCGCCATGACACTGGCGGTATTTTTGCTGTTTTGCATCTTGGATGGGGTTGCGATTACCTGGAAATTTTCGCTGCTGCTGTACCCAATTATCTGCTTGCTGCTGTTGAATATCGGCATGGGACTGATTTTGTCTGCGCTTTTTGTGTTCTTTCGGGATATGCAATATCTATGGACAGTTTTTGCCCAGCTTTTGATGTATGCCTCAGCCATTTTCTACACCACTGACGGTTTTAGTCACCGGCTGCAGGCTGCGCTGCACCTTAATCCGGTCTATTTGTGCATCACCTACTTCCGACAGATCGTCCTTTCCGGCACCGTACCTGGACTGTGGTTCCATCTGATGATGCTGCTTTACGGGTTGCTGGTGCTGGGAATTGGTTGTCTGATATATAAAAAGTACAATCACAAGTTCCTGTATTATCTGTAACGGAGGGCGCTTATGAGCATTCTGAAAGTGAATGATGTATCCGTCCGTTATAGGATGGGGGACTTTAAGGATATAGGCCTGAAGGAATATGTGGTCCGGCGGCTTAGAGGTAAGTACCATGCCCGGGAATTCTGGGCAGATCGCCATGTTTCCTTCTCTCTTGAAAAAGGGGATATGCTGGGCATCATCGGCACCAACGGAGCGGGTAAATCTACTCTGTTGAAGATCATCGCCGGTATTATGGAACCTACGGAAGGAAGCGTAACCTCTGACGGCACGGTGGCTGCGCTTTTGGAGCTAACCAGCGGCTTTGACGATGACCTGACGGTGCGGGAGAATGTTTTCCTACGAGGTTCCATGCTGGGATATAACCGAAAACTCTTAAACGAGGTATATGGTGAAATCATTGCTTTTTCGGAGCTGGAGGACTTTCAAAACAGTCCCTTCCGTCAGCTTTCCTCCGGCATGAAGAGCCGACTGGCCTTTTCCATCGCATCCTTTGTCCGACCGGATATCCTGATCCTGGACGAGGTGCTGGCGGTGGGTGACGGCGGTTTCCGCACCAAAAGCGAAGCGAAGATGCATGAGATTATTCACGGCGGAGCCACCACCATTCTGGTTTCCCACGATTTGGACCAGGTTCGACAGATGTGCAACAAGATTCTGTGGCTGAACAAAGGCGAGCAGGTAGCATTCGGTGACGATGTTCCGGGAATCTGTGACCGCTATCGGGTATTTTTAGACGGAGAAACACTATGAAACAAATCGGCTTACGGGAATCGCAGCTGCTCCAGCTGGACATTCTGCTGGAACTGGCGGATCATTGCCAAACCCATGGCCTTACTTATTATATCGCTTACGGCACTCTTTTAGGTGCGGTGCGGCATCAGGGGTTTATTCCCTGGGATGATGATATCGATGTGTGGATCCCCCGGGAGGATTATAACCGGCTTATTCAGGGTTTCAATGCAGCCACGAAAGTACCGTATTACCGTTTGATCGCGCCCATGAATGTCACATCCCGCCACAGCTTCGTCAAAATCATTGATACCCGGACAGTCAAAATCGAAACAAATTTCGACTATACTCCCGGTACCCTTGGAGTGGATATTGATGTATTCCCTCTGGATGGCCAGCCGGAGGATGCGGATACCTACCGTAAATGGTTTGCTAAGCTGGAAAAATGCTATCAAAAAGCGGATTTTCCCATGCGGCTGAGCCATGAATGTCGCAGAAAACGGTATTTGCTGGCTGTTATCAACCTTTTGGGCGGCAAGCGCCACCGCTTGGGTACATGGATCAAGCAACATTATTTAAAGAAAACCCAGCGGCTTCATGCGAAATATCCCTTCCACGGCTCCCAATATATTGGAGTCGCTGAGCATTGTTTCAGCTGCGAAAATGAGCGATATGAGGCTCGCTGTTTTGAAAAGCGTGTCCAACTGCCCTTTGAAGGACATCTGTTCCATGCACCGGCGGCATTTGATGCGGTGCTGCGGCAAACCTACGGTGATTATTGGGCGCTGCCCCCGGAAACGCAGCGGTTCGGTCATTTTGTAGATCAGGTATTTTGGAAGTAAGGAGAGCGGCTATGACACAGCACACCATACCGCTGCAGCCAATGCGACCGGATGCGGTCACGGTGATCAGCTGCGGCGATGAAAATTTCACAGCCCCAACCGGTGTGTTGTTCCGCTCCATCATGGACCATGCCGAACCGGGGCGGTTTTATGACCTGATCTATCTTCATAACGGCATAGATTTTTTCCTTCTGGAGCAGCTATGCGCCATGGCAGAGGGATATGAACACATCTCCATTCGAACTTGCGATATTCGCGCTGTTTTTTCCACAGAGGGGTTGTATGTGGAAAACCGAAAAGATTTTTCTCCCATGACCTTTGCCCGGTTGGTTATTCCCGAGGTTTTGGATACAGCATACCATCGGGTACTGTACCTGGATGGAGATATGATCGCTTTGCGGGATGTGGCGGAGTTGTTCGGCAGCGATCTAAACGGCAAGGCACTGGGGTCTTCCGTGGACTTTGGCTTTTTGTCGGAGGTCTTTGCATCCCGGGAGCTGCAAAGCTATGCAAAAGAGGTCATCGGACTGGAAAAACCGGATGACTATTTCATGGCGGCAGTGCTGCTGATGGACTTGGATGTCCTGCGTTCAGCTTTTCCTGCCGGGATGCTGATGAAAACAGCCCGCTCCCGGCCCTGGAATTGGCACGATCAGGATGTACTGAACCACCTTCTGCACGGCAAAATTCAGTATTTTGATCCGGCTTGGGACGTGATCGTGCCAGATAACGGCGTCGATGATCTGCCGAAGTATTGGAAGAAAGTATATGAAAGGGCGCTAGCTTCGCCCTGCCTGTTTCATTTCGCAGGCAATCACGCAAAGCCGTGGACAAGTTGCAACTGCTGCTATGCCCCGGAATTTTGGGAGATCGCCTGGCGGACGCCCTTTCATGAACGGCTATTCTCCCAATTGTGCAGCCAGGAAAGCACCTATAGCCGGCTATACGACACACCCAAAGGGAAGCTGCGCTGTATTTTCCGGAAGCTTCTGCCCCCACCAGCCCGGAGCGTCCAGCGGGATCTTCGCAACTTGCTGGATCGTCTTGATGCGCAGACCCGGACGCTGCTGATGCTAATGCGGCAGGTATGGGACAGTACCCCCTCCCCATTTGCGGAGGCTCCGGCCCGGGAAGCCTCGCTGCCCATACCGCCGGTATGGGAGGATGCGATGACTCTGGTGTGCTGCGGCGATGAAACTTTCGCAGCCCCCACCGGCGTTTTGATACAATCGGTCATCGATCATGCAGATCCCGGGCGGTTCTACGATATCCTCTATCTGCACAACGGTCTTTGTGATTCTTCAAGAAATAAGCTCTGCGCCATGTGTGCAGACTATCCCAATATTTCCATTCGCACTTGCGATATTCGCCCGATCTTTGACGAAAACGAACTTTATACGCAAAACCGCCCCCGCTTCTCCTCTATGGCCTATGCCCGCCTGCTGATTCCGGATATTCTTAGCCTTAGTTACAACCGTGCGCTGTATCTGGATGGCGATATGCTGGCTTTTCGAGACATCGCAACGCTTTTTGACAGCGATTTGGAGGGGAACCCTCTGGGGGCAGCGGTTGATCCCTACCTTGTGGCCTTGTCCAAAGGCCGCACCATGTCGGATATCATTTCCGGTATGCTGGTGATGGATCTGGAACAGTTCCGGCAAAAAAAGCTGTCTGCCAAGCTGATGGAGGCTGCCCGAAGCCGGAAATGGCAGCGCCACGATCAGGATGTTTTGAACCATGTGCTGCAAGGTCAGATCCATTTGCTGGATCTGTCGTGGAATTGCTGTGACATTGGAGTCCTTGCCCACGATCTTCCCAATGACTTTTTGCAAGCCTACCGGCAAGCTATAGCAGACCCGGCGATCTTCCACTTTGCCGGAAGCGGCGCAAAACCCTGGGAGCGGACCTGTCCATCCCGGGCAGAGAATTTTTGGACTGTGGCAGCAAAGACCAGCTTCTATCCTCATCTGCTGCGCCGGTTGCATCTGAATTTAAACACCTATCTGACCCATTACTGTGCCGAAGGAGGGAATGTACCTATGTTCAAGCGGCTTTTGAAAAAAATACTTCCCCCACCGGTGGAAAGCGTCCAGCGGGATCTGAAGACAGTGCTGGAGGCCATGGATGAGCAGAAGCGGCTGAATTTGCTGCTGATGCGGCAGATTGAGGATCTGCGGGATGCTGCGCCCTCCGGTACCCCCTACCTTGCAGCCAAGGTTCCGCACCATAAGCTGCGCTTTGAATTTGCGCTGGCGGCTCATTGCAATCTCAACTGCGCCGGCTGCTCCCATTTTTCGCCCCTGGCCTGGGAGGAATTTCCGGATTTTGAAGAAAGCAAGCGCAGCTTTCAGCGGCTGAGCCAGCTGTTCGGCGGCGAATGTGCGTACATCCATCTGCTGGGTGGCGAGCCGCTGCTGAACCCCCGGTGCGAAGATTATCTGCGTTTGGCAAGAGATTGTTTCCCCAAGGGCGACATTTTTCTTGTGACCAACGGATTACTGCTGCCTAAGCAGCCGGACAGCTTTTACGAAACCTGCCGGGAGGCGCAAATCACCATCGCCCTGACGCCTTATCCCATCTCTCTGGATCAACATGGGATTCGTGAAAAGTGTGCGGCCTTCGGCGTGAAATTCGAGCTGTTCGGCGAGGACAAGACAAAGACCCATTTCAATCGGCTGCTGCTGGACCCCTCCGGAGTTCAGGACCCAGTTGAAAACTATCGCCGCTGCCCCTACTCTAATGTCTGTCTGTTTTTGTATAAAGGCAGGATGTACCCTTGTGGCATCGGCGCCCATATGAGGATTTTCGAGCAGCATTTTTCCGCAGGTCTGGAGCTGTGTGAGCAAGACAGTGTAGATATTTTCTCTGTTCGCAACGGATATGATCTGCTCTATCAGCTGGCCAAGCCCGTCCCCATGTGCCGCTATTGTCATATAGACCGCTGGCAGGAATTGACGCAGTGGGAGCGCAGCAACAAAGACATTCAGGAATGGGTGTAAACAACACTTCTCCTAAACTATTCTTG
>CANBCW010000038.1 GCA_947367115.1 uncultured Clostridia bacterium
GGTATAATTTAAATTGTATTATTGTATACAAATATTGCGCTTTCATTTTGTAGCATTTACCTAAATTTACCCATGGGAGGTAACAAATATGAATAACACAAGTATCAAAAGAGTCCTAAGCCTGCTTTTGATCATGGTGCTGGTGGTGGGTATAGTGCCTGTTACTGCACTGGCAGAGCCTGCTAAAGGACCGCAGCTGGCAGAGGGTACCCATGTATTGTGGTCCGACCGGCTGGCCGACAGTGATTATGACCATTTCGCTGACTGGCTTGATCGGAACAGCTATCTACTGGACGGACCCTCTGCAAACACCCTGCTGGAAAGCGGTGACCATGGCTATCTGCTGCGGGAATACACCGGTTCTGTCAGCTTTACTTATGACCCGGCGTCTGCTGATCCGAATGCCGCCGCTCAGGCTGCTGCGGAAGAAGCCGCAGCCCAGGCCATTGCATCTTCCGGTAATGACGATCTGGATACCGTCAATGCCTATGCTACCGCCATTTACAGCACTTTTTTGATGGATAATCTAGAATTATACCAACTCTCCGGCGATCTGCAGGTGGGAGAGGAACGCAGCTTTGAGCTGGAATACGAAGCCGGTGAGGGTACTGTTACCTATACCCAGCGGTTCTATTTCTATCTGTATAAGGCAGATGGCAGTTTTGATATCCGGGCTGAAGAATACCGGAGTTTAGGTTCCGACGTTATTAATAGCGCACTGTCGAGCGTTATTTTAGACCTTGTGTATGCAAACTCGATTTTGAACCGTACTCCATATGAGGCCCTTCTGACTGTACATCAGTATTTGATCGAGCATAATGAATACAACACCTCTGCCGACCTGACTGCCATCAGCCAGGACTGCCGCAATGCCATCGGTGGTATGATGGGTTCCACCGGCACCAACGGTCTGGTGTGTGAGGGCTACGCCCGGACCTTTATGCTCTATGCCAGCGTAATGGGATATCCTGCCACCCTGGTTACCGGCCTTGCCAACGGTCAGCCCCATATGTGGGTCTATGTGCAGATGGGTGACGGTAACTGGTATGCTGTGGATCCCACCTGGAATGACCCCGTGGGCGGTGATCCCGGCGCGGTTTCCGGTTTGGAAAACACCAAGTACTTCCTGGCTGGCAGCGACACCGTCATCGACGGTGTGCCCTTCGGTGAGTCCCACATCGTTACCAATGTGCTGACTGAGGGCGGTCTGGCCTTTACCAACGGCCCGGAGCTGGCGAAAGACAGCTATACCGTCCAGCCCGGTGACATCGTCCCCACCACCGTGTACATCAACGGCAAGGATGTCAAAGAGATCGATGCCGCCGATGACACCATTTCCTGGAATGAGGATACCAAGACCCTGACCCTGAATAACGCTAATATCCTTGCGGAAAACGGTACTTACAAGGGCTCCGGCATTTATGTTGTCGGTGGCGATACTGTCGTTCTGGAGCTGAAGGGTGACAACACCGTTGAGGGCCTGTACGACGGAAACGGTGAGGTTTATGCCAGTGCAGCTATCTCCGCGGTCTTTGATCTGATCATCCGTGGTGATGGCTCCCTGACGGCCACAGACTTGCTCAGCGATTATTCTGCAGAAATATCTGCAGGTATTTTCTCCGGCGGCGATCTGACTGTGGAAGGCGGCACCATCCATGCCTCCGGCCAATTGCAGAGTCCCTATGGATATGCTTGCGGTCTTGCTTGCGGAGATTATGACTCGATTTCGACCCTGTCCGTGGTTGGCGGTACAGTTAACGCAACGGGCAGAAATTATGGCGCGTTGGTTTATGAAGATGTCAACATCTCCGGAGGCGTTCTGAACTGCGTAGCGCAGAACGATAACGGTTCCGCTATTACCCTCTGCGCAATTAACAGTGACTTGCGGCAGGGCCGAGTAACCCTCACCGGTGGTACCCTTACTGCCCAGAGCGGCAGGTCTGCGGTGAATGGTTCTATGAGCCTTAGCGGTTATGATTTCTACCGCTGGAAGGATTCTCCTGATGGGGAACTGAGGTACACCTCTCTGATGGGTATATACGGCACGACAGTTCCTTATCTGCATATCGAGCCTTCTCCCTACGTCATTGTTCAACCGGATGAGGACAATAAATTCACCACCCAGGCACAGGACCGCACCGACGGAACCTGGGGACCCCTGCCGGAGGATATTACCGCAGACTATCAGTGGTATCATGTAACCAACACGCCCATTACGGACCAGAATATCATTATGGCAGAGGACGGCGCGATCTATGATGCCCAGAGCCAGCTGTGGAATTTGCCGATGTATGGCATGGTGGTGTTGGAGCCTAAGGCCGGCGATGTGATCACCTTTACTCTGCATGGTCCAAAGCCCGCTGTGCTTTATGTTACGGCATGGGGCCAGGTTTTCTTTGATGAAGTGGCTCCCGGTGTGTATTCCTACAAAATCACCGAGGAAGTGATCGATCCCGATACCGGACTGTTCGCTGTCGTATTTGTTTGTGATACTACCTGCCAGGGCACTTTGGAGCTGTCCACAGTGGAGCAAGTGCAGACCGATGCGGATATTCCCAACCGCTTCATCAGCGACATTGCCGGCACCTATATAGGTCGTGTGACCCTCTCTAAGGACGGTCAGGCTTTTGCGGTTCTGGATACCGATTATTTTGACTACACCTACACCGGCTGGAAGAATGTTTACGGCGAGAGCGGCATGGTACTGGGTACCCAGTATGTCTACCGTCACGAGGTTCAGTACACCGGCTGGACCGAGATCGAGGGCCAGTGGTACTACCTGGATCCCGAAACCGGCTACCGGGTTGAGGGCGAAGCTCGTCTACCTTATCCCAACGAGAAGATCAACGGCGTAACCTACGCCCCTGATCAGGAAAGCATCGACTACGCTGCATCCAAGGGTCAGTCATTCATCGACGAAGCCACCGGCCTGTTCCTCTTCGATGAAAACGGCGTATTCCAGAGCCGTCTGACCGGCCTGACCGGCGACAATCGCTGGGTCGCCAACGGCCATATCGCATGGCATGTCGGCCTGGTTCAGGTTGGCGAGGATTACTACTACTTCACCGGCGACACCGAAAACGGCGGCAACATTATGGCCACCGGCGATGTGTATGTCAGCCGAAACACCACCGATTTTGATATGGTGGCTGGCGGTGTGTACACCTTCGGCGAGAATGGCAAGCTGTGCAAGCACAACGGCATCACCGAGGTGAACGGCGTTCTGCGCTACTATGAGAATGCCCGCCTGATGCTGGGCAACGGTCTGACCAAGGTTGGTGCGAACTACACCTATGTCAATTCCAATGGCGAGCTGATCGTGGATGCGCAGTATTACATCCCCGGCAACGATCTGGGCATCGCTTCCGGTATGTACTATTTCGACGAAAACGGCTTTATGGTTGAGCCTGTTTCCACCGATAAGAACGGCGTATACTTCGAAAACGGCGCATGGTACTATTATGAGAACGGTAAGATCGGCTACAATAAGGGCCTGATGGTCTACGGCGATGGCTACATCTATGTCCGCTCCGGCGGTCAGTTGGCCACCGGCACCTATTACATCACCAATGTGCCCGAAGAGCTGTCCGATCTGTTCCGTCTGGGCCAGAAGGTCATCTTCGACGAGAACGGCATGGCCGGCACCCCCAAGAATGGCATCCACCAGGTAAACGGTGATCTGTATTACTTCGTCCATAATCAGATTCAGTATAATGCCGGTCTGATGGAAGTGGACGGTGGCTGGATTTATGTCCGCTCCAACGGCAAGCTGGCAGTGGGCAAGTATTGGGTCACGAATACCAACGGCGCCATGGAATCCGGCTACTACGAGTTCGGCGAAGATGGCTACATGATCATCTCCGAAATCGAAGACGGAATCGTGGCCGAGGGCGAGAACCTGTACTACTACCTGGAGGGTATGAAGCAGTTTGGCCTGGGTCTGGTTCAACTGGAGGACGGCAGCTACATCTATGTTCGCACCAACGGCAAACTGGCGGTGGGTTCCTACTGGATCACCAACCACAACGGCCTGCTGGTGGAAGGCATCTACGACTTCGGCACCGCCGGCAAGCTGTATCTGTAATCATTCCGTTCGTTCAAATTGATGCCTGATGCATTCACTGCAAAACAGATAATCTAAAAGAAACCGCCGTAAAGTGTTTTCACACTTTACGGCGGTTTTATAACTATTTCCTTAACTCGCTAGCCAGCGGCCCTTACTGCCATTCGATGGTGAACTCGTGGCTTTGTCTATAGATCGGGGCGTTTTGGTATCAATAAAAGCAATATTGGGTGTCTATTGTACACATTATCTCGTTTTACTGCCACTTTGGAGTTCAAAAATTGGTCATACAAGGTGTCTATTTGGGAACTGTTTTATGCCTCGCTGAACATATCCTTGCCTACAGCGCACAGGGGGTATTCAAAATCCTCCCCCTCTCAATCAAAGCACCAGAGAAGGTGCGGTATATACTCTTGCCGCCAGCTCCTGATTGAGCATATACAGGCTCTTGGGATCAGAGCCGAACAGCTCCATCTTAGTAATCAGATCATTGGCGTTGGTTTCTTCCTCGCCCTGCTCCTTCACAAACCAGTCAAGGAACTGCATGGTGCGGAAATCCTTTACATCATAGGCTGCCGAATAGATATCATGAATCAGTGAGGTAACATACTGCTCGTGTTCAAGACCTGCTTTCAGCACATCCATGTGACAGGTAAACACCTTATCCGGCTTTGCGATGGCTTCCAGCGTTACTTTCTGATTCTCATTCTGCAGATATTGATAGAACAGCATGGCGTGATCGCGCTCCTCCTGCGCCTGGATCATATACCAGTTGGCAAAGCCGTCCAGACCTACATCCTCAAAATAGTTGGAAAAACCCAGATAGAGATATGCGGAGTAAAATTCCTTGTTGATCTGCTGATTTAACAGCTCGTGTACTTTTGTGTTCATCGGTTCTCCTCCATTTTTCTTGTTAGACATCGCTTCCGAAATAATCGCAATCACCTTATCATAGCAACCGCCGCAGCCCGTAGAGCAATGGGTGGTATTTTTCACGGCGGTGAAGACATCCATCAGATTGCCAATATCATGATGCCCGTGAATTTCATCCAGAATATCGAAATAAGTGACATTGTTGCATAGCGGTGAATTCAAGCAGTTTGCGTATCAGTGTGGAAAGGAAAATCAACACGCAGCACGGAGGGCGGAGCTCCCAATCGTGCTGCGTTTGTATAGCTGATTATCGTCGGGATGTCTTGTCAGCCAGATCGCCGTAAACCGGGGTTGCCAGACCGAAGCCGCCGGATACGGTGAGGATCTGTCCGGTGGTATAGGCAGCTTCGTCACTGGCTAAATACACCACCGCTGCGGCGATTTCTTCCGGCAGCCCCATCCGTCCGAGGGGGATATGCCGGAGGAATAGATTTCGGAATTCTTCCGTCAGATGATTCTCCACTGCCTCTGTGGCGGTCATGCCGGGAAGAACAGCATTGCACCGAATCTTATTTTTGGCTTCGTGGACAGCAAT
This sequence comes from uncultured Clostridia bacterium, assembly GCA_947367115.1. Taxonomy (GTDB): domain Bacteria; phylum Bacillota; class Clostridia; order Oscillospirales; family Oscillospiraceae; genus Faecousia. The sequence continues at coordinate 5,532 of CANBCW010000038.1, forward strand.
CAGCTTAGTCAAATAGTTGATGGCCGCTTTACTGGTCCCGTAAGCCACTTGAGAAATATCCGGCACCAGTCCACCCACGGAGGAAATGTTGATGATGCTGCCACCACCGCACATAGCCATGTGTTTTGCCGCAGTTTGACTTGCCATAAAGACACTACGCAGGTTCAGATTCACAGTGTCCAGAAACACGGAAGGATCGGTATGCGCAAAGTCCAGATCCTTACCGGGATTGGATGTGCCGAAATTATTCACCAGTACATCGATGCGACCGGCATCGGCTACCACATCTTCAACCATGGAGGTAAAGGTTTCCGGCTTTGTAGCATCGTTGTAGACACAGTTTACCCCACTCAATTTGTTTGCAATTTCCTGTGCCCGGTCCATGTTCCGGGCAGCCATATAGACAGTCGCCCCTTCCTTCACACAAGCCTTCACGCAGGCAAGGCCGATACCCCGGGTAGAGGCGGTGATCAAAATCACTTTATCCTTTAATCTCATTTTTCTTCTCCTTTATTGCGGATTCTGGGTAAAAAGAATACGGCTGCGATACCGGCGGCAACGCAAAGTAATTCCGCAACCGCCAGCAGGTGAATGGATCGGACAGCGGCATCCGCCGCGTCTGCTCCGGTGGCGATCCACCCGGTGATCTGATTGGTAAACAGCGGCACGAAAACGGCGACACCGAAAGGCGCTGCCAAGTCCCGGAACAGACCGTAGGTGCCGGTTCCGGCTCCGGCTTCCTGCTGCGGCAGGCCAGCCAGCGCCACCTTCATAAAAATCGTGCCGTTTCCACCCAGACCAAAGCCTAGAATGCCCAAGGATGCCATCAAAAGCAGTACAGAGGTTGCGGTGGAAAACAGAAACAGGAGCGCGCAGCCGATGCCTGTAAGCATCAGCGAGCCGATTAGTACGAATTTGGGTTCAAACCGGTCTGCCAGTGGCCCTAAAACCACAGCCCCCAAAGACATCCCCAGATACATCACCGAGATGGCGTAACCAGAAATAACGCTATTATCCGGCTGGGTGTAGTTGACAAAAACGATGGTGTTGGTCATATTGGCCTGCATCAATCCCTGAGTCAAAAACAAGGCAAGGATGCTGAGAACAAATGCACTCCGCTTCATAAAACCGCCGGACAGGATGGGATGCACCGCTTTCCTCTCGGCTACAATCAGCCCCAGCAAGCTGATTGCCGCAGCGATCAACACCACGATAAATGCGTTGGACGTCCATCCGAAATTCTGCCCGAAAGAGGGAATACACAGCACGAAACTGAAGAAAACCAGCACCAGTACGGCACCAAATCCGTCAAAGTTTTGCAGCTTCTGACGCTGGGAGCTGTCCTTGCCGGCGGTTACGAGGCAAGCGAAAAAGACACTAACGCATATACCGACGCACACCCATAACATGGCTCGCCAGCCGTAGGCAGAAACTATCAAGCCCCCCAGCGTCGGCCCGAAAATGACGGATGCGCTTGAAATCAACATATATAAAGAAAAGCCTTTTGCGATTTTATCCCGAGGAAACCGGGTCACGATATAGGCCAGGATTACCGGCGCCATCGCTGCTGTACCCACGCCCACGACGAACCGTGCCACCAGCATAAACACCAGAGAATTTGCCAATGCCGACAGCACATTTCCCAATGTGAAAACCGCGATTCCTAAAAGCAGCGTGGTTTTTCGGCCGATCACATCACCCACCTTGCCCAAAATCGGGGCGCAGGCGGCGGTGGACATGGCCTGTGCCAGCGCCGTCCAAGTGGTATTATTGTAAGCAATTCCAAGATCCTGCACAAAGGCCGGGCCTAAAACAGTCGAAAAACCGCCCACGATGCCAATCAGAAACGCCGCCAACGCGTATGGAATAAATCCCTTTTTGTAATCCATGTTTCCACTTCCTTTATCACAAGTATACCCTGCTGCATATGAATTATTTATAGTATTTCGGACACACTTTTCTTGTGAGGAGGGAGTTTATGAAACAGAAATTTTATATTTGCAAGCATTGCGGCAATATTATTGCCATGATCCGCGACAAGGGCGTTCCGGTCTATTGCTGCGGTGAAAAAATGCAGGAGATTACACCCGGCACCACGGAAGCATCGGAAGAAAAGCATATCCCCGTGTACGATGTGGATGGTAATACCGTCCATGTCACGGTTGGTTCGGTGGAGCATCCCATGAACAAGGAACACTATATCGAATGGATCTGTCTGGAAACAGAGCATAGTATCCAGTATGCCCATCTGGATCCGGACGATGAGCCAAGGGCGAAATTTGCCCTGTGCGATGGGGATGAAGTCCGCTCTATCTATGCTTTCTGCAATCAACACAGTCTTTGGAGGAATTAACCATGTCTATGATCAACAAGGAAATCACAGATTTTCGCACCTATGCGTTCCATGAGAACGATTTCAAGTTTGTGTCCAAGGAAGATATTTTGGGCAAGTGGAGCGTGTTTTTCTTCTATCCTGCGGACTTTACCTTTGTCTGCCCCACGGAGCTGGAGGATTTAGCGGACAAGTACGAGCAGTTCAAGTCCATCGGCTGCGAAGTCTATTCCGTGTCTACCGACACCCACTTCGTCCACAAAGCATGGCACGATGCCTCCGAGCGAATCAAAAAGATCAACTACCCTATGCTGGCTGACCCCACCCATGCCATTTCCAAAGATTTTGAAGTGCTGATCGAAGCTGACGGCCTTGCGGAGCGTGGCACCTTTATCATCAACCCCGAGGGAAAGATCGTCGGTTACGAAGTCACCGCCGGTAATGTGGGTCGGAATGCCGAGGAGCTGCTGCGCAAAGTGCAAGCCTGCCAGTTTGTCCATGCCCACGGCGATCAGGTCTGCCCTGCCAACTGGAAGCCCGGCGCCGAAACCCTGAAGCCCAGTCTGGATCTGGTCGGTCAGCTTTGATGGAAAATTTGTATGACGTGATCGTGGTTGGCGGTGGCCCTGCAGGGCTTACCGCCGCCCTGTATCTGGCCCGGGCAAAGTATCGGGTGCTGGTACTGGAAAAAGAACAATTCGGCGGACAGATTGTCATTACCCATGAGGTAGTCAACTATCCCGGGATTGAGAAAACCAGCGGAAAAACCTTAACCGATACCATGCAGCGGCAGGCGCAAAGCTTCGGCGCAGAGTTTCAGTTGGCAGAAGTCATCGGTTTTGACCTTGACCGGGACGTCAAAACAGTGTATACCAGCCGTGAGGATTACCACTGTTTTGGTGTGCTGTTGGCCACCGGCGCCCACCCCAGAGCGGTTGGTTTCAAGGGGGAAGAAGAACACAAGGGCCGGGGCGTTGCCTACTGCGCCACCTGTGACGGAGAATTCTTCACGGGAAAAGACGTGTTCGTGATTGGCGGCGGCTATGCTGCTGCGGAGGAAAGTGTATTTCTGACGAAGTTTGCCCGTCATGTTACCATTCTGATCCGTAAAGACGATTTTTCCTGTGCCGCCTCCGTTGCGGAAGCTGCGAAAAAACACGAAAAGATCACTATCCTGACCAACACCGTTATGGAGGAAGTGTCCGGCGAGAACGGCCTGACCTATGCCCGGTACAAAAACACCGCCACCGGCGAGATGACGGAGCATAAAAGTAACGAGTCTTTCGGTGTGTTCGTTTTTGCAGGCTATGCCCCTGCCACAGATGCGGTCAAGGGCATTGTAGAACTGAATGAGCATGGCTACATTGTAACCGATGGCTCTCAGAAAACCAGCGTAGACGGTGTCTATGCTGCAGGAGATGTGTGTATAAAACCGCTCCGGCAGGTGGTCACTGCCACCGGCGACGGAGCGCTGGCTGCCACGGAACTGGAGAAATATGTAGCAGCCATGCACCGCAAAACAGGTTTGCACCCCGAGGTTCCCTCTTTTCAAAAGAGCGAAGCACCCGTTCCTGCATCCACAGAAGCGTCGGTGAATGCAACTGAAATATTTACCGATGAGATGAAGCAGCAGTTGGATGCTGTGTTCTCCCGAATGGAACGGAATTTGTTGTTAAAGCTATATCTTGATAGCCGCCCAATCAGTGCTGAGCTGGAAGGTTTTATATCTGCCCTTGTGACGCTTTCCCACAAGCTGACTATGGAGGTAGCGGACAAACAGGCTCCTGAAACATTTGCGCCCTGTGTCAAAATCTGTTTGGAGGACGGCACCGAAACCGGACTTACTTTCCATGGCATTCCCAGCGGACATGAGTTTACTTCCTTTGTACTTGGTTTGTACAATGCTGCCGGCCCGGGACAGGCCATCGACGAGGATATCCTGCAAAAAATCAAAGCCATTTCCAAACCTACCGACATGAAAATACTGGTCACCTTGTCTTGTACCATGTGTCCTGATTTGGTGAAAGCCGCCCAGCGAATCGCCGCAGAAAACCCTCTCATAACCGCGCAGGTTTATGACATCCGCCATTTCGAGCAGCTTAAAAACCACTACAACGTGATGAGTGTCCCCTGCCTGGTTTTAAACGATGAAAACGTATCCTTTGGGAAGAAGAATATCCATCAGATTTTGGAGCTTTTGGCATCCCTGTGACCTCCATTTTGTCTGGAAATAGAGATCATAAGCATAATACAAATAAGAGCCTGATGGTTTGTATAACCATCAGGCTCAAATAGCATAGAATATAAAATTTTTGTTACTCCCACTCAATCGTAGCCGGGGGTTTGGATGTGATATCGTAGACCACGCGGCTGATGCCCGGGACTTCTTTGATGATCAGGCTGGAAAGCCGATCCAGCAGCTCGTAGGGGAGCCGCGCCCATTTTGCGGTGGAGAAATCATCCGTGGTCACAGCACGCAGAGCAAGGCAGTATTCTGCGTGTGTATCCTTGCCGGAACGGCGCAGTTCTGTGTCCGTCAGGACGGCAAAATACTGGCCGATATGGTCGTGCATATGGGCTTTTTCCAGTTCCGATGCGAAGATATGATCCGCATCACGCAGAATGGAGATCTTTTCAGGTGTGATATTGCCGATGATCCGAATGGCCAGACCGGGGCCGGGGAAGGGCTGCCGCCCAACAAGAAACTCCGGCAGACCCATGGTGCGTCCTAGCTGACGGACTTCATCCTTAAACAGCAGCCGCAGGGGCTCAATAAGTTCCTTAAAATCAATGTGATCCGGCAGACTGCCTATTTCACGGTGGCTCTTGATCACATCAGCGTAGCCCTGACCGTTTTCCAAAATATCGGGATAAATGGTTCCCTGAGCCAGAAAATCCACGGCACCGACCTTTTTGGCTTCTTCCTCAAAAACCCGAACGAATTCTTCGCCCACAATCCGGCGCTTCTCGCCGGGGTCTGTAATGCCGTCCAAACGTGCAAGGAACCGCTCGGAAGCGTTCACACGGACGAAGTGGAGATCCATACGGGAGAAGAACGCTTCAACCTGATCTCCTTCGTCTTTACGAAGCATGCCGTGATCCACAAAGATGCAAGTCAACTGGCTGCCCACTGCGCGGCTCAGAAGCGCCGCGGCGACGGAGGAGTCCACACCACCGCTGAGCGCCAGCAGCACTCTCCGGCTGCCGACCCGGTGGCGAATATCGCTGATTGCCCAGCTGATCACATTCTCCATTTGCCATTCTTCGTTGGCACCGCAGACATCCTTCAGGAACCGTTTCAGGATTTGTGTACCGCCCTCGGTGTGGGCGGCTTCCGGATGGAACTGCATACCGTACAGGCTGCGTTCCGGGCAGCTGAAGGCCGCGATGGGACAGTCCGCTGTGCGGGCGGTGGCGACAAAATCCGGAGGCAGAGCGGTGATCTGCCGGTCGTGATCCATCCAGCTGATCGTAACAGGTGGAAATCCGGCAAACAGGACGGCATTCTCGCTCAGATTGGTCAGTGTGCGTCCGTATGCCTGCTTGGAAGGCGCGACGGAGCCGCCCAGAAGCGCCGCCATGGCGGTGCAGGCTTTTCCAATGCCCAGCACGGGGATACCAAGCTCAAAGATCCGGGGGTCAATCGCGGTACCCTCCAGCGGATCGCCGGAGAGGATGATGCCAATGGGCTGAAAAGAACGGATCTTGTCCGCATCCATCTCGGAGGCAGGGCGTACCTCGCAGAACACATGGCACTCCCGTACCCGCCGGGCAATGAGCTGATCGTATTGTCCGCCGTGATTCAGAATCAGAACTTTCTGCATAGAATACCTCCGATACGCCTTTCGTATACGTATCATTATGGCGTTTTTTGAGGAAAAAAGCAAGGTGCGCCACCGTATAAAAATCCGAGAACGATTGCGGTTTCCTTGGATAAAATATACAAAAGTCCGTCAGTCAAAGGCAAAAGCGAAGTAAGCGGGGGCGGGAGCGTTGTCCAGGGGGCGGTACATGGCAAAGGGGCGGCTCCCGCCCGGAGCGCGGAATTGTCCTTTGGAAGCGCCGAGGGCTTGCAGCAGTCCCGGAGCCGCGGCCGCGTCGCCCAGCAGCTCCAGCCCATATAGTGTATCCCCATCGCGCCGGGCGGCCAGCAGCAGGTGTGTACCTGCATACAGATTGGCCTGAGCGGACAGAAAGGCAAGGCTGCTGCCCTCCTGAATAACACCGCCCTTTGGCAGCAAGTTCACACGCAGCCGGGCGTATTCCTGCGCGTCGATGGGGCGCAGAAAGATCGGCTCTGGGGCGGCGGCACAAAAGAACTCCCGCAGTTCGGTGGCATACCGGTAGCCCATCGCACTGTAAAAAGCCCCCAGCGAGGTGGCTCCGGGTACCAGCAGCGTTCCGCTGTATCCCTGCGCCTGCAGCAAGGCATGGGTGTCATCCATCAGGGCATGGCAAATTCCGCGGTTTTGGAATTGTTTATCCGTGGCGATGGCATAAAGATAGGCGAGCCTGCGCCCCTCCAGTTCGCAGTCGAACCAGTACAGGGCGGCGGTTAACTGGCCGTTCTCCACGGCACACCGGCATCGGGCTTCACCAAAGCCGGTACAGAAAAATTGATCAATGAAATCATCAGGGTCGCCGAAGGCTTGTTTCCACAGCGCTTTCAGCGCGGTCAACTGATCGGGAGTGGGATAATCAAATTTCATCCGCGTCCTCCCAGAGCCGTGCCCAGTATTTTTCCAGAAGCATTACTGGGTGATAGGACAGCTTTGCCTGACGCAGTCCCTCCATGCCCATATCATCCTCACGGTTGAGATAGCGCAGATTGGGGTAACGATCTCGGAGATACCGGGCAAATTCGCAGTTGATGGCTGTGTAGGCACCGTCTATATCCAGCTGAGCCTTTTCAAAATGAACATCGAAGACATCTTCGGAAAGAGCAGAGCCCATGGTCATGGCAAGAATCCGTCCGTTTTCCTGCAGAATCAGTCCCTCAAGCCCCAGCCGCTCCCGTTCAGCAAAAGCACGGTCAAGCGCCCTGCGCTCCAAATGAAAATCCTCATGGGGATCTTCCCGGCGGCGGATGGCGAACCATTCGTCCACCATTTCCTGAACAGCAGGCATATTTTCGCCGGACAAGGGTTCAGCGGTGTAGTTCGGACAGGCATCCTGAAAACGGTGCAGATGGTTGCGCTTGCGCTGGTATTTTCGTCCCCGCAGGTCAGCCAGATCGTTGATATCATACAGATAGTCGTAGCTTTCCCGGGCAGGGTGGAACCGAAACCGACCGGGGTACAGCTGCTCCAGCAGGTCACATTCCTCTTTCAGCAGACCACTGAAGCAGCAGGGGATCCCACGCTCCCGGGCATCGGCGATGAGCACATCCAAAACAGGCTTGATATCCCCCTGCCCAACCGGGAAGGGATAGACACTGCGCCGGTCAAATTGGGAAAAAAGAACCAAGTAACCATCCAGAAGGGCGGCCCGCTGCCGCCCCCAGAGGTATAGGTTGGCGAAAGAATACTCACAGCCCCGCTGGCCGCAATGCTGGAGAATACGGTCGAAATCCGCTTTTTGCGACAACTCCAGTTTGGAAAAGTCGATCATTTGCATTCACTCCCTTTGATGGTATTATACCACATTTCGAGGGTTACTGCACATTGCCGAACAATCTTTCTTGCAGACGGCGTCTGCGCAGTGCGTAGTACAGCGCCGTGCCCAGAGTCAGCAGAACAGCCGTTTCACCGATGGCGACATACAGCGCGTTGATCCAGAAACCGCCGCCGATGTAAACCGTCAGCTCCCAGCCAACCAGAATGGCATTGGACAGGGCGGGCATGAGCATACCGAGCAGGGGATAGCCCTTGATGGTGACCTTCCGGGTCAGCCATATGGCACAGGCCGCCAGGCAGGACGCAAGACTGCCTACCAGAAAATCAAGGGGCAGGGCAAGACCGGAAGTCAGGTTAAACAGCAGACATCCGATGGTCAAACCGGGAATGGCGGCCGGGGTGAAAAAGGCCAGAATGCACAGAGCTTCGGAAGCCCGAAACTGAATGGCCCAGCTGGCAGAGCCGGGGAGAAGCATATTCTGAAGATGGGTCAGTGCCACATAGGCTGCCGCCAGGATCGCGGCATGGGTCAGAAAACGGATATTTTTACGCATGGGAACCTCCAAAACAGAAAAATGGACGCAGTCCGCGCCCACAAAACAAAATGGACGCAATGCGCCCATCAAAATCCCTAGTTTTGTTTACCGACAGGATGGTCACGAACTGTCCTATTTGATTGATCATATCATAGCACTTTGCGTCCTTTTTGTCAAGCATACTTGCAATTCCGCGGTGGATTTGCTATAATGGTCGCAAATGTAACCGAGGAGGGATCGAACATGGAAACTGCGCGCCGTGTTCCGGCAGAAAAGCGTATTCGTCTGCGTCTGCGGCAGCAGATAGGCTGGGGACGCAATGGGTTGCTTGTCATCTTGGCCATCACCCTGATCAATCAACTGATGCTGATGCTTCACGTGGAGTATCATTTCCTGTTTTCGGCAGCGGTGCCCTATTATCTGAACTGGCTGGTTCGGGAATTGGGGGCTGCCGGAGCGTTTCCGGCGCTGGCAACGGTGCTGACCCTTGCGCTGTACGCTGCCTATATCGCGTGCTGGCTGATGTCCAGCCAGCGTAAGGAGTGGCTGTTAGCCTCTCTGGGACTGTATGGGCTGGATACGCTGCTGCTGATCATCTTCGCACTGACCCTTCTGGAGAACCCTGCCAGCTGCCTGCTGGAAATTTTGACGCATGGTGTTGGGATCGCTCTGCTGGTCATCGCGGTTCGGGCAGCCGAGCAGCTCAGCCGTATGCCGAGACAGCGGCGTGTGCCCGGCCAGCAGCCGCAGGAAATGGAGAAATAACGGAAAGAAGGTACTTATCATGGCGAATTACAATGTGAACGACAAGAATACCCGGGAATATCAGGAGAATCTGTATCAGGGCAGCCGTCATAATCTGCTCGCTGTGTTGTTCTTCACGGTGATCAATATGGTCATGCTCCTGACTCGGAGCGGGAACTATTTCCTGTTCTCCGCAGCTATTCCTTATTATCTGGCGTTCTGGGGCTATGTGTTTGATGGCTATATCATCAGCACCTATACTGTGACTGCACTGGTTCCGGCAACGATTGTTCTGGTGGTGTATCTGCTCTGCTGGCTCATGTCTCAGAAACGTAGCGGCTGGCTGATCGTGGCTCTGGTGCTGTTTGCTGTGGACACGTTGGGTATGCTGAGCATGATGCTCCTGTCCAGCTCCGGAATCGCCGTGTGGATTATGGATATCGTGTTCCATGCGTGGGTTCTCATCAGCCTGTCCCGTGGTTTGATGGCGGCTTCCAAGCTGAAGAAAATGCCTGAAACAGTCGAAATGCCCATTCCGCCCCGGTACACCGGCCCTGATCTGGATGTCTAAAGCACACATTCGTCCCCTGTCAACAAACAGGGGACGTTTTGTTTGAATTTTTCCGAGAATCCGGAAAAAACGCCCTTTACAGGCATTATAATATCTGATACAATTTAAAATGACAAAGATTTGAAAGGGGCTTACCAATGCTAAACGGAATGATTCCCGCAATTATTCTCTTCGCGCTGACCTATGTCCTCATGTTGACCTTCAGTAAGTACCGTCCTTATATCGCGCTGGCCTCCGGTGTGATCTTCATTGCAACCGGCATGCTGCCGCTGGGGGATATCATCGGCGCTCTGGATTTCAATGTCCTGTTGATGATCGGCGGTACCATGGGTCTTGTGCAGCTGTTCATCGACAGCCATATGCCCGAGCGTCTGGCTGATATGATCATGGACAAGGTTCCCAATGTTCAGTGGGCTGCGGTGTGTCTGAGCCTGTTTGCCGGTGTGATCTCCGCTTTCGTTGACAATGTGGCTACTGTTTTGATGGTTGCGCCTGTTGCCATTGAGATCTGCAAGAAACTGAAGACTAATCCTGTTCCGTTCATTATTGCCATTGCTGTGTCCTCTAATCTCCAGGGTGCGGCTACGCTGGTTGGCGATACTACTGCCATTATGCTGGGCTCCGCGCTGGATATGAGTTTCATGGACTTCTTCTGGTACAATAGCAAGCCCTCCATCTTCTTCGCGGTTGAGCTGGGTGCCGTTTTGGCTGCCATTATCGTCTATATCATCTTCCGCAAGGAAAAGGCTCCTATCCCTAAGAGCGGCCAGATGACCGAGGTGAAGGACTTTGTTCCCACTGTTCTTCTGGTTGGCGCGATTCTGCTGCTGATCTGTGCTTCCTTTGCTCCCGACAGCTGGAACCTGCCTGCTGAGATCAACGGCATCATTTGCTGCTGCCTGCTGGTTGTTGACTTGATCTATAATTTCGCGAAGAACAAAAATGTCTCCGCGATTACCGGCCCCCTGAAGGCCATCGATTTCGAAACGCTGGGGCTGCTGGTGGGTCTGTTCCTCATGATCGGCGGCATTAAGAACGAGGGCGTTATCGATGCGCTGGCTGGCCTGCTTGCCAAGCTGGGCGGCGGCAATGTGTTCCTGATGTATACCATCATCGTCTGGGCATCCGTGCTGATCTCCGCCTTTATTGACAATATCCCCTATGTTGCCACTATGATTCCGGTCATCGGCGGTCTGGCTGTGCAAATGGCTCCCGGCCTTGGCGTGAATCCCACTCTGGTGGGCATCCCCCTATACTTTGGCCTGCTGTCCGGTGCCACTCTGGGCGGCAACATCACGCCCATCGGCGCTTCTGCTAACATTACCGCCATCGGCATTCTGCGCAAGGAAGGCCATGAAGTGAAGAATGGTGACTTCTTCAAAATCGGCATTCCCTTCACGCTGGCGGCCATTGTGCCTGCGTACATCTACATTTGGCTGGTGTACGGCGTGTAATTCTTGTGAATCGAGAGGGAGCTGCTGCCAATGGCAGCAGCTCCCTGAATTTCTGTTGGTACCAGTGAGGAAGATAAATTGTTGTTTGCCGGCAGTGCCGGCGGACGATTCGTGTTCGGCTGGTCAGGTATCGTTACGCCATTGGGTACCGCTCGGTATCGTTTTATCTGCGAGATCTGAGTGCTTCGTTACCGAGTG
>CANBCW010000039.1 GCA_947367115.1 uncultured Clostridia bacterium
GCTAAGAGCCGATGCTGGCGCATCGGTTGCTCGCTTGCACAGCCCTGCGGGGCTAGACACTGGCGTGGCAATCCCCCGGTTCTTCCGGCATTTTGGTTGCTAGTCGTAACATTTGCGCATCGCCGTAGGGGATTGCCACGTCGCTTCGCTCCTCGCAATGACAGCGTATCTTAGTGCGCTAAACAACAATTTATCTGTAGTAGACGAACCGCCCACGGCTGCAGCCGTGGGCGGTTTGATAGACTTTTTATTTTACCGTAGAGGTGGAGCGCAGGGTGACATCGTGAGCGCCGCCCTCGACGATGGAGGTAGCGCTGACCAGTGTCAGCTTGGCTTCCCGCTGCAGATCGGGGATGGTGATAACACCGCAGTTGCACATGGTGGACTTGACCTTGTACAAGGAAGCCTCCACATTATCATGCAGGGGGCCGGCGTAGGTGACATAGGAGTCCACGCCTTCCTCAAAGCTCAGCTTGGTGGAGCCGCCCAAATCATAGCGCTGCCAGTTCCGGGCGCGGTTGGAGCCCTCGCCCCAGTACTCCTTCATATAGGCACCGTTGACCATGACCTTATTGGTGGGGGATTCGTCGAACCGGGCAAAGTAGCGGCCCAGCATCAGGAAGTCCGCGCCCATGGCCAGTGCCAGGGTCATGTGGTAATCGTGGACGATGCCGCCGTCGGAGCAGATGGGCACATAAATGCCGGTCTCCTTGAAGTACTCATCACGAGCCTGAGCCACATCGATCAGCGCAGTGGCCTGACCGCGGCCGATGCCCTTGGTCTCGCGGGTGATGCAGATGGAGCCGCCGCCAATGCCGACCTTGACGAAGTCCGCACCGGCTTCAGCCAGGAAGCGGAAGCCGTCCTTATCCACCACGTTGCCTGCACCGATCTTTACGGTATCGCCGTAGTTCTCACGAACCCACTTGATCGTCTTTTCCTGCCAGCAGGTGAAGCCCTCGGAGGAGTCGATGACCAGCACATCCACGCCGGCCGCCAGCAGAGCGGGGATGCGGGTGGCATAGTCACGGGTGTTGATGCCCGCGCCCACCAGATAACGCTTCTTATTGTCCAGCAGCTCCAGGGGGTTTTCCTTGTGGGAAGAATAGTCCTTGCGGAAAACGAAGTACATCAGGTGATCATTCTCATCCACAATGGGCAGGCTGTTCAGCTTGTTATCCCAGATGATATCGTTGGCTTGCTTCAGAGTGGTCTCCTTAGGAGCGGTGACCAGCTTGCAGCGGGGGGTCATGAAATCCTTGACCTTCTCGGAGGGATCCATACGGGAAACACGGTAGTCGCGGCTGGTGACGATGCCCAGCAGCTTGCCGGTGGCGGTGCCATCATCGGTGATGGCGACGGTGGAGAAGCCGTTCTTGGCTTTCAGAGCCAGCACGTCAGCCAGCGTATGCTCAGGAGTCAGATTGGAGGCGGAGACCACAAAGCCTGCCTTATAACCCTTGACCTTGGCCACCATGGCGGCCTGATCCTCAATGGACTGGGAGCCGTAGATGAAGCTGATGCCGCCCTCCTTGGCCAGCGCGATGGCCAGAGTGTCGTTGGACACGGACTGCATGACTGCAGAGGTCAGGGGCACATTCAGGGAAATAGCGGGCTCTTCAACGCCCTTGCGGTACTTGACCAGAGGGGTGCGCAGGGAAACCCGGTCGGGGATGCACTCCTCGGAAGTGTAACCGGGGATCAGCAGGTACTCGCTGAAGGTGTGGCTGGGCTCGGGATAAATGTAGGCCATTGGAATCTCCTCCTGTTTAGTAAATTCAAAATAATTATAATGTCATTGCGAGCCAGTGCGCACACTGGCGTGGCAATCCCCTAAAGTTTCCGGAAAATCCGGGGGATCGCCACACCAGCCTGATGGCTGGTTCGCGATGACGATTGTCTGTTATACTGCCTTCCCGTCACCGGGGTCCAGCAGTTCGATCTCCTCATCTCCGTCCTCGTCCAGCTTGCGGAAATTGCCCATGACTTCATTGGCCTGAGAGAACACGGCGAAGGTGTTTGGGAAGGAGCGGATGATGGAAGACAGGGCAGCCACCTGGGTCTTGTTGACCACGCAGATCAGCACATTGGTCTCCTTGCCGGAGTACATGCCCTTGGCGGGGATCAGGGTAGCGCTGTGGCGCAGCTTGCCGATAATGGCATCGGAAATTTCCCGGGGGCGATCCGTGATGATCTCACAGCGTATGGCGGTACGGCCGCTTTTTGTGACCCGCTCCGACAGGGTGCTGGAGGCGAAGGAATACAGGATGCACAAAATCACCGGCTCCATTTTGTAATCATATACAAAATAGGACACCGCTGCCACGATGGCGTTCATGGCAAAGATCAGCCCGAAAATGCTTTTTTCCGGGTGGCTTTTGTGGATAAGGGCGGCGATGAAATCCGTCCCGCCGGTGTAGGCGCTGGCCTTCAGGAGCTGGGAGTAGCAGGCGCCGTTGATGATGCCGCCCACCAGGGGACCCAGGATCTTGCTGCTCTGGCCGGAATAGGCGAAGGCGCTCAGATCCACATGGTCCAGTACCAGCAGCGCCACAGAGAAGGTGACTACATACACCATGCTCCGCACCGCCAGAGGCTTGCTGACGGACAGGAACACCCATATGGCTAAGGGGATATTGATGATCAGGCTCAGGTAGCCCACGCTGATGCCGAACACATACTGCACCATGGTGCAGATGCCGCTGAGGCCCGCCGGGGCGAAGTCATTGGGGAAAATGAACAGCTCGTAGCTCAGGGCGCAGACCAGGGCGATGCCCATGATCACCAGATACGTCAGAACTTTTTTCGCGTTTTTCATGCAGAACCACCCCACGGAAAACAGCAGATACAGCAACGGTATTTTTATGAATATACCACACTTTGCAGCGGTGGTCAAGGTTTTGCGGGCTGGATCGATGTGAAAAGAAACTGCCCCAAAATGGGGCAGTTTCGGGTAAATTGTACAAGATAATCAGGGCTCAAAAACAGCCCAACTGCCGGTGCAGGTCAGCTTACCGTCGGATTTCAAAGCCACAAGGCCGTTGAAACCGGCATAAATGCAGATCACATCCGTCCATTCGGTGAAGGTATCCTTGGCGTTGCGTCCGGTGCAGACCACCGTGCCATCGGATCTCAGGCCGTAGGTGGTCTGGTTTTCCGCCACCACATAGACGATATCCGTCCAGCCGGAAACGTCAAATTCGCCTACATCGCCCTTTTCCTCGTCAAGGGGACGGCCCACTGTCACCACGGTGCCGTCGGACTTGACACCCGCGGCATGGAAGCGTCCGGCGCTGATATGAACGATATCCGTCCACTGGGCAGCACCCAGCACCGCTTCGTCACCCTCGATCACGACGGTTCCATCGGACTTCAGGCCCATGATCATGTTGTTGCTGTCGCCGCCGGCGCTGAGCAGAACGATGTCCGTCCAGCCGGAAACATCATGGGCTTCGTCGCCTGTAGCCACCACGGTGCCGTCGGCTTTCAGGCCGTAAACGGCATGGTTGTCGGAGGTCTCGATCTGGATCAGGTCTGTAAAGGCACTGTAATCCCAATTCAGCTTACCCAGCGTTCTCTCCGGGGCGAGAACCAGGATGGAGCCGTCCTTTTTCAGGCCGTACAGGACCTCCGCGCTGATTTCTACAGCCTTCAAATCCGTCCACGCCAGCGCTTTTTCGTGATCGGAATAACCTTCCGCTGCAAAAACATGGGGCGTTCCGTCTTCTTTTAGACCAAGTCTGCGGTTCATGTCCTGGTCGTAGCAGTGGGCGTATTTCAGCACGGCTGTCGTGGTCAGCTTGTCAGGCTCGCTGCTGCCGCCGATGGGATCGGTTTCAGCGTTTCCGCCGCCGGTCAGGCCGCTGCCGGAGCCGCCTGTGGTCTGATCATTGCCTGTGGGATCGTTTCCGGCACAGCCGCACAGCAGCAGGCCGAGGCACAGAAGCATTGCAATAATCTTTTTCATGATTTACACCAGAGCGGCGGTGATAATGGCCATCTTATAGACCTCGTCGGCGTTGCAGCCGCGGCTCAGGTCATTGATGGGCGCAGCCAGACCCTGCAGGATGGGGCCGTAGGCCTCAAAGCCGCCCAAGCGCTGGGCGATCTTATAGCCGATGTTGCCAGCCTCGATGGTGGGGAAGATGAAGGTGTTGGCATAGCCGGCAACAGGGGAGCCGGGGAACTTCAGCTGGCCGACCTCGGGGGCAACGGCAGCGTCGAACTGCATCTCGCCGTCGATCAGCAGCTCGGGATCCATCTCCTTGGCGACGATGGTGGCATCGTGGCTGAGCTTGACGGTGCCGCCCTTGCCGGAGCCGTTGGTGGAGAAGCTCAGCATAGCGACCTTGGGATCGATGCCAAAGACCTTGGCGGTCTTGGCGGTCTCAACGGCGACTTCCGCCAGCTTCCGGGCGGCAGACACGGTGACGTTGCCCTCCTTGTCCACGCTGTCCTCATAGCTCAGGTTGATGGCGCAGTCGCCCATGGCGATCTTCTCCTCACCGCGAACCATGATGAAGCAGGAGGACACCAGGTTGGCACCCTTCTTGGTCTTGACGAGCTGCAGCGCGGGGCGCACGGTATCGGCGGTGGAGTAAGTAGCGCCGCCCAGCAGGGAGTCAGCGTAGCCCATCTTCACCAGCATGGTGCCAAAGTAGTTGCCCTTGGACAGAGCCTTGCGGCACTCCTCGGCAGACATCTTGCCCTTGCGCAGCTCCACCATCTTCTCGACCATGGCATCCATGCCTTCATAGGTCAGGGGATCCAGGATCTCCACGCCTTCGATATTGAAGCCGCCCTTGGCAGCGTTGGCCTTGACTTCTTCCACATTGCCCACCAGGATGGGGGTCAGGAAGCCGCCCTCCACCAGCCGGGCAGTGGCCTCCAGAATACGGGCATCGTGACCCTCAGTGAACACGATCTTCCGGGGATTGGCTTTTAAAGTTTCGATCATCGCATTGAACATGATGACATTCCTCCATAATTTCGGGCGCTTGCCCATATTTTTACATTGTAATTATACATCAGCGGTTTTTCTAATGCAAGAGGTTTTGAAAAGATTCCTTGCTGTTTCGCTTTCCCGCTCAATAACCATTTGCATTTTCCGCTGCGATCTGTTATATTGAAGCTACGGTTAAGAAACCGATCAAGAGGAGGAGAAAAAATGGATTCAAAGAAGATTCTTGCCAAGTACATAAAGCCTAGTTCCGCAATTAATATTGTTGGCTATGTGCTGCTGGCGCTGGCTGCGGTGTTTCTGATCTGCGGCATTTTTTCCGGCATCAATGATAAAAATGATGCCACAGAGCCTGTGCTGTTCGACGCGCTGGACAGCAAAAGCGGCACCTACGTCTATCTGGATGTGGTAGGTATCAGCAACTGGCTGTATGATTATGACGGAGCGGTGTACTATTCTGTTGAGGACGCGGAGGGATATCTCTATACCGTCCGGGTCAGTGATGACGAATACAAGAAAATGACTGCTCAGCAGGATTACTGGATGCGGGAAACGGAGGATGAACCTCAGCCTACGCCTTACCGTCTGGATGGTCTGGCTATGACTACCACCAGTACAGTGAAGGACAGCCTGGCCGATTCCTGGGAGATCAGCACCTCGGAGTATGAGGAGTATTTCGGCACCATGTATCTGAACGCCACCACGGATCCCGGCAGCGAGGCGATCACGGGATGGATGGTGAGCTGCTTCATGTGCCTTATTTTCGGTGTGATATTCTGCATTGCGGGCATTATGAATAACAGCAGCTTCAAGCGTACCATTCAGGCGCTGGAGCAGGCAAACCTGCTGGATCGCGCCGCCGCGGAGCTGAACAGCCCCGATGTTATGATCGTGGGCAAGGATCGTGCCCGCCTGTCCGCTGGCTTCCTGTTCGGCAGGGGTACCTGCGTGGCGATTCCTTATTCCGATATTCAGTGGGTTTACCAGCGGAATGTGAGAAGATATTTTGTCACGGTGAACTGCTCCCTGATTGTCAACACTATCCAGCGCGCCAATATCGCTGCGGTGAATTTCGGAAGCGCGGATAAGAACAATGTGCTGGGTGCCGCGGTCGATTTCATGGCACAGCGCAACCCCAATATGCTGCTGGGCTACACCGGTGCCAATCAGCGTGCCTATAAGGAGCGGAAAAAGGCGAAATGTTATGAATAACGAGCCTCTGAAGATCAAACGGCGGGGAGACGAACCGATCCCGGAACGAGCTAATTAACATCATCCTCAGTCACGGAGTTAACAATATCGAAATTGAGTAAAAATCGCCCTGAGTCATCTGACTCAGGACGATTTTGTGTTTCATTACTTCTTGCAGAACGCGTCGATGGCAGCAGCGCCCTTCTTACCGGCACCCATGGCCAGAATGACGGTGGCAGCGCCGGTAACGGCATCGCCGCCGGCGAAAACACCCTCGCGGGTGGTCATGACATTCTCATCCACGATCAGGCAGCCCTTGCGGTTGGTCTCCAGACCGGGGGTGGTGGAGCGGATCAGGGGGTTGGGGCTGGTGCCCAAAGACATGATGACGGTGTCCACATCCAGCACGAACTCACTGTCCGGCACCTCAATGGGGCGGCGGCGGCCGGAAGCATCAGGCTCGCCCAGCTCCATGCGGACGCACTTCATGCCGCAGACACGGCCGTTTTCATCACCTACGATGGCGGTGGGGTTGCACAGAGTCTTGAACTCGATGCCTTCTTCCTTGGCGTGATGCTGCTCCTCCAGACGAGCGGGCATTTCAGCCTCGCCGCGGCGGTAGACGATGTACACATGCTCGGCACCCAGACGCATAGCGCAGCGGGCGGCATCCATGGCAACGTTGCCGCCGCCGACCACAGCCACCGCTTTGGACTTGATGATGGGGGTGTCGGCTTCCTCGGTGTAAGCCTTCATCAGATTGGTGCGGGTCAGGTACTCGTTGGCAGAGAACACACCGTTCAGGCTCTCGCCGGGGATGTTCATAAACATGGGCAGACCAGCGCCGGAACCGACGAACACAGCCTTATAGCCCATGTCGAACAGCTCGTCCAGGGTCAGGACACGGCCAATGACCATATTGGTCATGACTTCCACACCCTGCGCCTGCAGCTTGGTGATCTCATTGGCAACGATGGCCTTGGGCAGACGGAACTCGGGAATGCCGTAGACCAGCACACCGCCGGCGGTGTGCAGCGCCTCGAACATGGTGACCTGATAGCCCAGCTTGGCAAGGTCGCTGGCGCAGGTCATACCGGCAGGGCCGGAGCCGACCACGGCTACCTTAATGCCGTTGGAGGCCACCTTTTCGGGCATGGCGTTCACATTTTCACGGTACCAGTCGGCAACGAACCGCTCCAGACGGCCGATGGCAACAGGCTCACCCTTGATGCCGCGGACGCACTTGCTTTCGCACTGGCTCTCCTGGGGGCAGACACGGCCGGAAAGGGCGGGCAGGGCATTGGTGGAGGTGATAACCTCATAGGCGGCCTTGAAGTCGCCCTCCTGAACCTTCTTGATGAACTCGGGGATGCGGACATTGACAGGGCAGCCCTCCACGCACTTGGGGTTCTTGCAGCCCAGGCAGCGGTTTGCCTCTTCAACGGCCATTTCAGCGGTATAGCCCAGGGCAACTTCCTTGAAGTTCCGGGCACGAACCTGAGGATCCTGCTCAGGCATCGGGGTCTTAACAAGCGTCATATTCGCCATTTTCAGTATCCTCCTTCTTACTTAATGAGAGCCTTGCCCATGGCATCCATGCGGCAGGTATGAGTTTCCTTGACCTCGGCTTCGCGGTCACGGTATACGGAGTTGCGCTTCATCAGCTCAGCAAAATCGACCTTATGACCGTCGAATTCGGGGCCATCCACGCAGGCAAACTTAGTCTCGCCGCCCACGGTAACGCGGCAGCCACCGCACATGCCGGTTCCGTCGACCATAATGGGGTTCAGGGACACGCTGGTGTGGGTGCCGAAGGGCAGCGTGGTCAGGGAAACGAACTTCATCATGGGGATGGGTCCAATCGCCAGAACCTCGTCGAACTGCTCACCGGCCTCCAGCATCTCCTTCAGAGGCTGGGTGACCAGACCGTGACGGCCGTAAGAACCGTCGTCCGTCATCAGAATGAAGTTGTCGGCAACAGCACGGAACTCATCCTCCAGAATGACGATGTCCTTGCTGCGGAAACCGACGATGACGGTGACTTCCGCACCGGCTTCCTTAAAAGCAGCCGCAGAGGGCAGAGCAATGGCGCAGCCAACACCGCCGCCGACCACACAGACCTTTTTCTTGCCCTCGACAGGAGTGGGCTTGCCCAGAGGGCCGACGAAGTCACGGATGTAGTCACCCTCGTTCAGATTACCCAGCGCGATGGTGGAGAAACCGACCTTCTGGAAGATGATGGTGACGGTGCCTTTCTCCCGGTCATAACCGGCGATGGTCAGGGGAACACGCTCGCCCTGCTCGTCGATCCGGAAGATGATGAACTGACCGGCCTTGGCCTTTTTGGCGATGAAGGGGGCTTCAATCTCCATCAGGGTGACGGCAGAGTTCAGCTCCTTCTTACGAACGATTTTAAACATGATTGGTTCCATCCCTTTCAAGTTAATAAACAAGTGGGGGCAAAAATACGCCCAACAGGTTTATTATAAATCTATTGGGCGTATTTGTCAAAATATTTCTTTACTTTTTGGAGAGAATGTCTATATTTGCGCGGTTTAGAAAGAGAAATTGTTGTTTGTCAGTGCAATATAACCCATCGTCACTGTAGGGGAGGGTCAAGACCCTCCCCTATGATTTACGTTATTCAAAACCGCTAAACAACAACTTACCGTTTTGTAATTAAATATTCTAAAAAATATCAGGGGAAAACATCAGTTTTCCCCTGATACGGTATGAAATTACTTATTCTTCAGCAGGTCGCGGATCTCGGTCAGCAGAACTTCCTCAGCGGAGGGAGCGGGAGGTGCGGGGGGTTCAGCGGGCTGCTCTTCTTCCTTCTTCTTGCCGATCTCGCTCAGAGCGTTGATGCCCTTAACAATGAAGAACACCACGAAGGCCAGAATGAAGAAGTTGATGACAGCGGAAATGAAGTTACCGACGGTCAGGTAGTTCTGAACCAGCTGGGAAACTTCCTCGCCTGCCTCGTTGACGACCAGCTCGTAGGTAGGCTCGACCCAGGGCATCCGGGGCAGGACGATCTTAATGTCACTGAAGTCAGCGCCACCCAGGAAAATATTGACGATGGGCATGATGATGTCGTCTGTCAGGCTCTTGGTGATGGTGCTGAAGGCGGCACCGATGATGGTACCAACAGCCAGTGCCATGGCATTGCCCTTGATGGCAAAAGCCTTAAATTCTTCCCACAGGGAGGGTTTGCCGTTTTTCTTGCTCATAAGTAGATTTCCTTTCTATTTTTTAGATATCTGAAAATGCTGTCATCCTGAGCGAGCGTCAGCGAGTCGAAGGATCTTGGCACCGAATTGACTGCAAATAACAACAAAATGCGTAGATTCCTCGACTCCGCTTTGCTCCGCTCGGAATGACATACTATTTTACTTCTTCTCAATGACCTCAATGCCGCCCAGGTACTTCCTCAGGCACTCGGGTACAACGATGGAGCCGTCGGCACGCTGGTTCTGCTCCACCAGAGCAGGGAAGATCCGGGAGGTTGCCAGACCGGAGCCGTTCAGGGTGTGGACAAACTCGGGCTTGCCGGTCTCCTCACGGCGGAAGCGGATGTTGCCGCGGCGAGCCTGATAATCGCGGGCGTTGGAAACAGAGGAAACCTCCTTGTAGCCGTCCATGGAGGGAATCAGGATCTCAATGTCATAAGTGCGAGCCATGGACGCGGAGCAGTCACCGGCAGCCAGCTTCACAGTACGGAAGTGGAAGCCCAGACCCTTCACCAGATCCTCGGCCTTGCGCACCAGCTCTTCGAAAGCGGCATCGGAATCCTCGGGGCGGGTGAACTGGAACATTTCCACCTTGTTGAACTGGTGGCCGCGAACCATACCGCGTTCGTCGGCACGGTGAGAACCGGCCTCACGGCGGAAGCAGGGGGTATAAGCGAACATCTTCCGGGGAAGATCGGCTTCGGTCAGGATCTCGTCACGGTAAACGGAAGCCAGAGCGGCCTCGGCGGTGGGCAGCATATAGTGAAGCCGGTCATCGGTGGGGTTGGCGATCTTGTAGACCTCATCCGCAAACTTGGGGAACTGACCGGCAGTTTCGCCGCACTGATACTCCAGCATGTGAGGGGGCAGGATGAAATCGTAGCCGTCGGCGATGTGGGTATCGATGAAGTAGTTCAGCAGCGCCCACTCCAGCCGCGCGCCCATGCCGGTGTACATCCAGTTGCCGGCACCGGCCAGCTTTACACCGCGGACATAGTCAATCAGCCCCAGACCCTCGCACAGATCCACGTGATGCTTGGGCTCAAAGTCAAAAACAGGCTTCTCGCCAATATAGCGCAGGGGCGTGTTGTTCTCCTTGCCGCCGGGCAGCAGGTCGGGATCCGGCAGATTGGGCAGGCTCAGCATCAGCGTCTTGTATTCGGCAAGCACGCTATCCAGCTTGGCGGCATCCTCAGCCATACCGGTTTTCAGGGCGGCCATCTCCGCAAAAATAGGCGCGACATCCTTGCCCTGCTTTTTCAGCAGAGGAATTTCCTTGGAAACCTTATTCTGCTGAGCCTTACGGCTCTCGGTGCTGGCGATCAGCGCGCGGCGCTCCTCGTCCAGAGCCAGGATGCGGTCAATGGCCGCGTCACAGTCTACTTCCTTGGCGTGCAGGGCAGCCTTAACGCCTTCGGGATTTTCTTTGATTTTCTTAATGTCTAACATTGTTAATTTCTCCTTAGTTTTTACATAATCAGGAGATACAAGATAACAGATACAAGATACAAGATAAGGCCGTTTTACGCCATATCTTATGTCTTATATCTTATATCTTATATCTAAGGAAATTACTTTACTTTATAGAGTGCGTCGATCAGGGTCTGCAGATCATCCTGACCGTAAAATTCCAGCTCAAAACGGCCTTTGCGTTTTCCGTTGACGATCTTGACGCCGCGACCCAGGTGTTTACTGAGGGATTTTTCACATTCCGCTACATAATCTACAGCCAGCGTTACCTCTTTTTCCGGCGCTGGCTCGCGGGACATGTTCTTGCACAGCAGCTCCGCCTGCCGGACGGACAGCCCCAGCGCACAGATCTTTTGCGCGGCTTCCATCTGCTTTTTCTCGGATTTCAGCGTCAGAATGGCGCGGGCGTGTCCGGCGGAAAGCTCGTTCCTGCGCAGTTTTTCCAAAACCTCCGGGCAAAGACCCAGCAGACGCAGGGCATTCGCCACGGCGGGACGGGATTTACCGACCTGTGCGGCGGTTTCCTCCTGGGTCAGACCGTATTCATTAATCAGCGTCTGATAACCCAGCGCTTCTTCCACAGGGTTCAAATCCTGCCGCTGCAAATTTTCAATCAGTGCCAGCTCCATGGCTTTCTTATCGTCGGCCTCAATGATAACCGCGGGGATCTCACTCAGGTTTGCCAGCCGTGCGGCGCGCCAGCGCCGTTCACCGGCGATGATCTGATAATAGCCGCTGCTCAGCTCCCGAACGGTCAGGGGCTGCAAAACGCCGTGAACGGAGATCGAGTCCGCCAGAGCCTGCAGTTCTTCCTCATCAAAGTCCTGCCTTGGCTGGTCGGGGTTTGGCTCTACTTTGTAAATGGGCAGCAGCTGATAGGGGCTCTTTTCATATGAGGTTTCCTCACTGAAATCACCCAGCAGTGCCCCCAGACCCTTACCCAGTCCTTTTGGGGATGCCAAATGGATCATTCCTTTCTATTAAAGTTTTGTTTTAAACTCCTCTGCCATAGCTTTGTATGCCTGCGCGCCCCGGCTGGATTTATCGTAAGCCGTTACCGGGATGCCGTGGCTGGGCGCTTCGGCGAGCCGAATGTTCCGGGGAATGACGGTTGAGAACACTTTGCCCGGAAAATGCCGCCGGACTTCCTCCGCAACCTGTGCGCAGAAGTTGGTTCGGCCGTCATACATGGTCAGCGCGACAGCGAAAATTTCCAGCCGGGGGTTGATCCGACGTTTGACCATGCGCAGGGTGCTCATCAGATCGCTCAGTCCCTCCAGCGCGAAATACTCGCACTGCACCGGAACCAAAATGCTGTCCGCGGCGCAAAGACCGTTAAGGGTCAGCATTTCCAGCGAAGGGGGACAGTCAATGAAGATTACATCGTAATCTGCTTTGACGGTCTCCAGCGCCTTTTCCAGTTGGTGTTCCCGATGGTCTGCGGAGATCAATTCTACCGCCGCACCGGCAAGGTCGGCCGAGGACGGCAGCACGTCGCCGTATTTGGTATTCACAACAGCGTCTTTTACGGATACATTATTGATGACAACATCATAAACGGAGTGCTTTATTTTTCGCTTATCTACACCCAGGCCGGATGTTGCGTTGGCCTGAGGATCAAAGTCACACAGCAAAACCTTCAGCCCCAGATCATGCAAGGCTGCGGTCAGATTGACGGCGGTGGTGGTTTTGCCAACACCGCCCTTCTGGTTTACGACGGCAATGGTTCTACCCATGCTCCGCCTCCTTTATAAAGTGAATTGTTTCACGTGAAACAATTCGGAATAAGTATGCTTCGTTAAAATGTTTCACGTGAAACATTTTAACCGGTTGTATTGAGATCGTCAACAGTACTGTAATTCTGCCCGGGCAATGCGTTGTTATTTGCCTCATCCAGTTTGTGCGACAGAATGGTGATGGTCACACAAGCCGCGAGAATTACCGTCAACAGAGATACACTCAGCGCGATCAGCCACTTTTTCAGGATAATGATTTGTTCATCGGGTTTCCGCGGCTTGCGGGGGCTGCGGTCACGCCGGGGTGAAACGGTGGCAGACTGAGAGGGAAGCTGAACCGGAGTTCCGGGCTTGACAGGGTAATTTGCCATGTCTGCCAGACATTCCTTGCAGAATACCTGACCAAGAGAAATTTCTCGTCCGCATTTCATGCAATTCAAAGGCAGCTCCTCCTTACGCAGTTTTCACCTTATTGTACATCATTTTTTTACATTCGTAAAGAGGGGTGACATAATTTTTTAAGAAAGATAAATTGTTGTTTATAACGCAATGCGTGCCCTGCGAAGACTGTCTGAAACAACAATTTATTTTACAAATCATAAAATCCCTATTGACAATCACATAACCATATGATACAATCCTATCATCACAAGAAACGGAGGTAAGATTATGGAATGGATCATTCCCGGAACGGTACTCACGGCCAAGAAGGATGACGCGGTTTATATTGAAAACCAGTTCAATTCCATGTTCCTAGGAGGCGGCATGGTGCTCAGCCAGGTGGCTGGCATCACCGGGCTGGAGCCCTACACGGTGCAGAACTGGGTCAAGCGGGGGTTTCTGCCCCCACCGGAGCGCAAAAAATACACACTTGGGCAGCTTTGCCGCATCATCAACATCAATATGCTGAAAAATGTGCTGCCCATGGAGCGGATCTGCGGCATGCTCAGCTACATCAACGGCCATCTGGACGACGAAAGCGACGATATCATCGACGACAGCAAACTTTATTTCATGTTTGTCCGGCTGGCGGCTCATTACCGGGTGATGCACAACACCGAGGGGCGGGATGCCTACATTGACAAGGAGCTGGAAAGTTATGCCGAGCCTGTCCCCGGCGCTAAGGAGCGGGTGAAAAAGGTGCTGTGCATCATGCTCACTGCCTGGGCTTCTGCCCAGCTCCAGAGCGCGGCGGAGAAGATGCTCAACGAAATTGAAGGGGAAAGAAAATGAAAAGACTCGTTACGCTGATCCTGTTGGCGGCTCTTCTGCTGGCAGGCTGTTCCAGCGGGGGTTATGAAGCCGACGGCGTGTGCCTGACAGTGGACTGGGAGCAGTGCCAGATTGGTGATGGGCAGAATGTTTACAATTTTACCTGGGAGCGGAGCGGCGACGATGAAAAGGTGTTCATCACCTATCCCAATGATACCCAGTATTGCGTCCACGCAGCAAACGGCACGGTGATGGGGCTCAGCGCAAACCATCCCGGCGATATCTCTGAATACATAAGTCCGGAAACCCTGTACGCCGCCATCAATGACCAGCGGCCTGCGACCGCTTTGGAGTTCCAGGGCTTCGACGGATATGACATCATCATGTTCATAATAGCTGGCATCCTTATCGTTTTCGGTATCTACTTGGTGACTGCCCCCGACGGCGCATGGCATATACTGGACGGCTGGCGAGTGGAGAATGGAACACCCAGCAGAAAGGCATTGGCCGTGATGATTTTTCGAGGTGCATGCATCATCGCAGCGGGTATTTTCCTGATCGCCAGTGTCATGATCGGCGCTTTCCGATAATGTGAAGGAGGAAATTAAATGAATTGTCCATGGTGCGGGAAGGAAATGCTGCCGGGAAAACTGCGGGTTTGGGGAAACACCGGAATGACGTTTGAATTAGCAGACCGGGAGTATACCAAAACGGAACGTTTCTTCGGTGATAACAAACGCAATATCGCGGTTACAGAAAAGCTGTTTGCGAAAGTTGGAGCCGATGCGCTCCATTGCAAAGCCTGCAGGAAAATCATTTTCGACGGCTGGTTGGAATAATCTTATACATTATAATAAAGGAGTAATGTTCAAATGGCAAACTACAACAACTATCAATGGCCGCCCAAAAACGGCGGCGGCAGCGTAGACGGTAAGAAGATCGGCCGCATGGTGCTGATCGCCGCCATCGCCCTGTTCGTCATCATCGGCGTGGTCACCTGCTTCTACACCGTTGACGACAAGCAGCAGGCGGTGGTCACCACCTTCGGCCAGGTTACGGCGACCACGGATCCTGGCCTGCACTTCAAGCTGCCCTTCGGCATCCAGCGTGTGCATAAGGTGGACGTGAATGTTTATCAGAAGATCGAGCTGGGCTACGCTACCGATGAAAACACCGGCATGGTTATCTCAAATACCAGCGAAAGCACCATGATCACCGGCGATTATAACATCGTCAACGTGGATTTCTTTGTCGAATACAAGATCACCGATCCGGTGAAGTACCTGTACTCCTCCAATAACCCGGAGATGATCCTGCGCAACCTGATCCAGAGCCAGATTCGTAATGTGGTGGGTTCCTCCACGGTGGACAGCGTCCTGACCGACGGCAAGGAAAATATCCAGATGCAGGTCAAGGAGCTGGTTACGGAGATCCTGACAGAGTATGACATCGGCCTGACGCTGGTGGATGTGCGTATTCAGGACTCCGAGCCCCCCACGGTGCAGGTCATCGAAGCGTTCAAGGCCGTTGAAACTGCCAAGCAGCAGGCCGAGGCGGTGGTAAATGAGGCTGTCGCCTATCAGAACGCCCAGCTTCCCAATGCCCAGGCTCAGGCCGATAAGCTGATCCAGAACGCGGAGTATCTGAAGGCCAAGCGTATCAATGAAGCCATTGAGAAGGTGGCTATGTTCTCCGCAATGTATGCCGAATACGAGCAGAACCCCGATATCACCCTGTCCCGGATGTACTACGAGGCCATCCAGGAGATCCTGCCCGGTGTGAAGCTGTATATCAACACCTCCTCCGGCGACGGCTCTGATGTTCAGATGCTGCTGCCGCTGGAGAGCATGGTTGGAGGTAACTAAGCTATGAAAAAAGGAATTATTGTTGGAATTATTGCGCTGCTGCTGGTCATCGTCGGCTTCAGCTCCGTTTATATCGTGGAGGAGAACCAGTACGCCTGTACCTTCCGGTTCTCTGAGATCGTCAATACCGAGACTACGCCCGGTTTGCACTTTAAGATCCCCTTCATCGACTCTGTCCGCTATTTCTCCAAGGCTACCATGTTCTATGACATCCCCCCTTCCGAGGTTCTGACCTCTGATAAGCAGAACATGACCGTGGACTGCTACATTCTGTGGAGCATTTCCGATCCCCAGCAGTTCTACCGGGCGCTGGGCACCACCGCCAAGGCTGAGGAACGGCTCAACGCCATCACCTACAACGCCCTGAAAACGGCTATGGGCACCTTAGCGCAGGCAGATATCATCAATATGGAGGATGGCTCCGGGCGGAACAAGATCTACGAGGGCATCGCCGCCACAGTGGATGCCACGGCTGTGACCTATGGCATCCATGTGGAGGATGTGAAGATCAAGCAGTTTGACCTGCCCGACTCCAACCTGAACGCGGTGTACAACCGCATGATCTCCGAGCGGAACCAGATGGCGGAGAAGTACACCGCCGAGGGAAATTACGAAGCGAACCTGATCCGCAACGAGGTGGATAAGGAAGTCAACATTCTGGTATCTGACGCGGAAGCGGAAGCTGCCAAGCTGGTGGCTGAGGGCGAGGCGGAATACATGCGCCTGCTGGCGGAAGACTATGATACGCCGGAGAAGAAGGAGTTCTATGAATTCACCCTGGCGCTGGAGGCGCTGAAGGCCTCCCTGAACGGTGACGAAAAGACCGTCATTCTGGACGAAAATTCGGAGCTTGCCAAAATCCTCATGGGCTCTCTGGGATAAAGATTGTAAGATAAATTGTTGTTTGCCGGCAGTGCCGGCGGACGATTCGTGTTCGGCTGGTCAGGTATCGTTACGCCATTGGG
>CANBCW010000040.1 GCA_947367115.1 uncultured Clostridia bacterium
CTTTGGCATAGAAAAACACCCCATTTCTTAGTACAAGTATTATATCATACTTGTCTAACAAATGGGGTGCAGTTCAGCAACGCGGCAGCTTTTTTATAGATTTTTAAACAGTTCCCGCATTTCCTTGCGGTCGTTGCCCTGACGGTCATAGAACACCATGACGGTGATGTTGATGGCAGCGGTGGCGGCAGCAACAATGCCCAGCTCCCACAGGATGCATTTTGCGGCAGTCCAGACCATGTCCGGGGCTTCCATTTTGCCGAAGAAAATGCAGATGATGGCCATGACGACGGTCAGCACCAGGCCGGCAGCGGAATAGACCATGCCGGCGATGCGCTGCATAAACCGCCAGACCTTTACCCGGGACATGCCGTAGCGGAAGCGGTAGCCCGCGGAATAGTTGGCTTCATTGGGTGGAGTCAGGAAATAATATAGTCCCAGACCCAGCAGTGCCAGAGGCCCTGCCATAACCAGGATCCGCAGCAGCAGATCCAGCTTGTCCAGCAGGCTGTCCAGACTGGGGATCAGAGATCCAATGTCAAAATCATCCATGGCATACTCCTTACTTGTCCTCCAGGAACTTGCTGATCTCCCGCATGAAGCTGCTGGCATCCTGGAACCGGTGGTAGATCGAAGCAAAGCGGATGTAGGCCACCTCGTCCAGCGGCTTCAGGTGCTCCATGACCATTTCACCGATCTTGTCGGTGCTGATCTCACGCTCCAGTGTGTTCTGGATGGATTGCTCGATCTCGGTGGTGATGCGATCCAGATCACCCACATCCACCTTCCGCTTGTCGAAAGCGCGGATCATGGAGTTGAGGATCTTGTTCCGGTCAAAGCTCTGGCGGGAGCCATCCCGCTTGACAACGATGATGGGCAGGCTCTCCACGATCTCGTAGGTGGTGAACCGGCGCTGGCACTTCAGGCACTCACGGCGGCGGCGGATGCTCAGGCCGTCCTCGGAATGGCGGGAATCCACGACCTTGCTGTCCTGGTCACCGCAAAATGGGCATTTCATGGGAAATCAGCTCCCTTTCCTTGGATTATTCATCCATTATAGCAAATCCTTGCTCCACTGTCCAGCCCCTTTTTTCCCCTTGCTATTTTAGCGGGGTTGGGGTAGAATGGGTTCAACAGGAGGATTTTTTCCATGAAAGCAAAAACACTTTGGCTCAGTTGGCTGTATATGTTTATTCTCTGCACTGTGCTGGGATTTATTCCGGAACCCACAGGGTTCTTCAAATTTCTGTTTGTGGTCATCGCCGCAGGTTTTTTTGTGCCGGGCTTTGTGCTGCTGACGAAGGCTGACCACCGGGATCAGGTCAAGACCATTCGCATCATCCGCAATCTGGCCATTGCCGCGCTGGTTTTGGACATGGGACTGATCATTTTGAATTTCCTCTCCGCGCTGATGGCCGAGGTTTGGGGAACGGTGTTTTATTACATGCTGGTGGTGCTGGGCAGCCCTCTGGTCTGCGGCCAGTATTGGGCGCTGACCCTCTTTGGCTGGGCGTGCCTGATGGTGTACGCCATCTCCCTGCTGAAAAAGCAGAAGTGAGATGGAAGGATAGATTGGTGTTTAGATGATGAAATGTGTCGCCCCTTGCGGGGCGACAGCGCCCTGCGGGCGCAAAGGCTCCCCTTGAGGGGAGCTGGCGAAAATCTTTGATTTTCGTCTGAGGGGTGAAATATGAATACTTTTGCGCTGTAAAAATTGCAACCTTTCACCCCTCCGCCCCTCAAGGGGAGGCTTTGCTCCGACAAACACCAATTTACCTATTAAACGCTTCGGGGTCGAAGGTAATGATGGTTTCATATTTTTTCGGCGCGTTCTGGCTCAACTGCTGATCCAGGCGCGCTTTTATTTCCTTCTCCCTGCCGGTCAGATCCGCGGGCAGACCAATGTCGAAGATCAGGTTGGTATGCCCGGAGCCCGGCACGATGCGGAAATCGTGAATCGCCAGTCGGGAATCGATGGCTTCCAGGTGCGCGCAGACTATTGCCCGCATCCGGTCAAGCTCCGGGTCGTCTGTGACCACCGGGTCGTAGTGGATCACCAGCTGGATGCCGTGGCTTTCAAAGCATTCCCGCTCCAGACCGTCGATGAGCTCGTGGCACACCAGGGGGTCCTCCCGGCGATCCATTTCCACATGGACGCTGGCGAACCGCCGTCCGGGGCCGTAGTCATGCACCATCAGGTCGTGGTAGCCCAGAACGCGGGGTTCCGAGCGGATCTGATCCAAAATCTGCTCGCGTAACTCGGGGCCCGCAGCCTCGCCCAGCAGGGGGCTGATGGTGTTCTTTGCCAGACCAATGCCGCTGTACAAAATAAAGACCGCTACCGCAAGTCCCATGAATCCGTCAATGCCCAGTCCAGTGAACCGCTCCACAATGCCGGAAAGCAGCACCGCGCCTGTGGCGACAACATCATTGCGGCTGTCCGCTGCCGCGGCGAGCAGGGTATCCGACTGGATGCGCTTGCCGAGCCGGTGGTTGAAATAGGCCAGCCACAGCTTGATGCCCATGGAAACCAGCAGCACGGCGGCGGTGATCCACGTAAATTCCACAGGCTGAGGGGCGAAGATTTTTTCAATGGAGCTTTTCGCCAGCTCATAGCCGATGAACAGGATCATCACTGCCACCGCCAGACCGGACAGGTACTCGTACCGGGCGTGGCCGTAGGGGTGATCCTCATCCGCGGGCTTTTCCGCCAGCTTAAAGCCCAGCAGCGTAACCACGGAGCTGCTGGCGTCGGACAGGTTATTCAGCGCGTCAGCGGTGATGGATACGGAGCCTGCCAGCGTGCCCACTGCGAGCTTCATGGCAAAAAGCAGCGCGTTGGTAACGATGCCGACCGCGCCCGCCCGGCGGCCGGAAGCGGTTCTTTCGGTGGTGTTTTCAGTCATAAAGTGCCCTCCTGAGCCGGTAGAATTGGAACTCTACCAGCGGTAGAATGGTATTTCTACCGGGTAGAGGGGCGGTTCTACCGAAAAAAGCGTGACTTTTTACGGAAATTCCGTTATGATATAACAGTAATTATTATGACTGCCATTATAGCCCATATCCGATGGTGATGTCCAGTCTTTTTTGTATAAGGAGAGTACCACCTATGGCCAATTACCAAATCATTACCGATTCCTGCTGCGACTTTCCCAAGGAGATGCTGGAAGAGCTGAACCTGAAGGTCATCCCCCTGAACCTGCTGTTCCGGGGTGAAACACGGGAGGATTCCGTCAGCGGCGATATCAAGACCTTTTACGACGCTCTGCGTAACGGCGAAGCCGCCAGCACCGCAGCCGTCAATCCCGAGGGCTGGACTTCCGTCATCGAGCCTGTGCTGCAAGAGGGGCGGGACGCGCTGGTCATCGCCTTCTCCTCCGGCCTGAGCACCACGTATCAGTCCGTTGTTATCGCGGCCAATGAGCTGACGGAGCGCTACCCCGGCCGGAAGGTCAATGTGGTGGACTCCCTTTGCGCTTCTCTGGGTCAGGGTCTGCTGGTGTGGTATGCCTGCCAGAAGCGCTCTGCCGGTATGGATCTGGAGGAGCTGACCGCATGGGTGGAGAACAATAAGCTGAACCTGTGTCACTGGTTCACGGTGGATGACCTGATGTACCTGAAGCGGGGCGGCCGTGTCAGCGCGGCTACCGCACTGGTGGGCACGATGCTGAAGATCAAGCCTGTGCTCCATGTGGATGATGAGGGACACCTGATCAACGTGAGCAAGGTTCGGGGCCGTAAGGCCTCCATCGAGGCGCTGGCGGATAAGGTGGAAAAGACTGGCCTGCCCGGCGAAAACGACACCATTTTCATCTGCCATGGCGACTGCATGGAGGATGCCCAGTATCTGGAGAAGCTCCTGAAGGAGCGCATGGGCGTGAAGGAAGTGTTCATCGGCTACACCGGCGCGGTCATCGGTTCCCACTCCGGCCCCGGCACCCTGGCTGTGTTCTTCCTGGGCTCCAAGAGATAATAGGCTGAAAGCCGCTGCATCCGCAGCGGCTTTCTCTGTACATTGGTAAGATAAATTGTTATTTACGCGCCCACCGTAGGGGCCGATGACCACATCGGCCCTGCGGTAAAATGTTGCAAATATGCACCAACAATAGGCAAAAAGCGCCTTCGGCGAGGGCCGATGTGGTCATCGGCCCCTACGAGCACGTTTGTTTATTAAACCCATAAACAACAATTTACAGATCCGATTGACAAAATACACCCTCCGGCATAACACCGGAGGGTGGTCATTATTTGGTTGATGCCACGCTTCTGCGAACCAGAGCGCGGCGTAGCCGGGCTTCTGCCAGCCGGATATCCGTATCGGACGCGCTCTTGCTGTCCAAAACTGCCTGGGCCCGTTGGTAAGAGGCCTCCGCACGCTCCGCGTCGATCTCTTCGGCCCACTCAAAGGTGGTAGGCACCAAATTGACGTGTCCGTTCACCACAGATACCATACCGCCGATGCAGGCGGCGTAGCGCTTTTTGCCATCCACCACGACTGTGGCACGGCCCATGCCCAGAGGGGCAACGCAGGTCGTATGACCAGCCAGAATGCCAATATCGCCGGTAGTGGTTCGGACGATCAATTCCTCCACCATGCCCTCAAACTCCATGCCGTCCGGACTGACGATCTTTAGGGGGAATGGGGTCATTTGCCCTCACCGCCTCTGAATTTTTCCACGACCTCGTCGATGGAGCCCGCGAACAGGAAGTAGGATTCGGGGATGTCATCGTGCTTACCCTCGATGATCTCCTTGAAGGAGCGGATGGTCTCCTTCAGGGGGACATACTTGCCCTGATAGCCGGTGAACTGCTCGGCTACATGGAAGGGCTGGCTCAGGAACCGCTGCACCTTGCGGGCGCGGTTGACCGTCAGCTTGTCCTCCTCGCTCAGCTCGTCCATACCCATGATGGCGATAATGTCCTGCAGCTCCTTGTAGCGCTGGAGGATATTCTGTACCGCCCGGGCGGTTTCATAATGCTCACGACCTACCACCTCGGGGGACAGGATCCGGGAGGTGGAGTCCAGCGGATCAACGGCAGGATAGATGCCCAGAGAGGCGATGCCACGATCCAGAACGGTGGTAGCGTCCAGGTGGGCGAAGGTAGTAGCGGGGGCAGGGTCGGTCAGGTCGTCCGCGGGGACGTAGACTGCCTGAACGGAGGTGATGGATCCGTTCTTCGTGGAGGTAATACGCTCCTGCAGGGCACCCATTTCGGTAGCCAGCGTGGGCTGGTAGCCGACAGCGGAGGGCATACGGCCCAGCAGCGCGGAAACCTCGGAACCGGCCTGAGTGAAACGGAAAATGTTATCGATGAACAGAAGCACGTCCTGATGCTTCACATCACGGAAATACTCCGCCATGGTCAGGCCGGAAAGACCCACCCGCATACGAGCTCCGGGGGGCTCGTTCATCTGACCGAAGACCATGGCGGTCTTATTGATAACGCCGGACTCGGTCATTTCGTTATAAAGATCGTTACCTTCACGGGTACGCTCGCCAACGCCGGTGAAAACGGAGTAGCCGTTGTGGGCGGTGGCGATATTGTAGATCAGCTCCTGAATCAGAACGGTTTTGCCGACACCGGCACCGCCAAACAAACCGATCTTGCCACCCTTGGCATAGGGGCAGATCAGGTCAATGACCTTGATACCGGTCTCCAGAATCTCGGTGGCAGGCTGCTGCTCATCATAAGCGGGAGCAGGTCTGTGAATCGACCACTGTTCAGCACCCTTCACGGTCTCCTTATTGTCGATGGGCTGACCCAGCAGATTAAACACACGACCCAGACATTCGTCACCCACAGGGACGGTGATGGGTGCACCGGTATCAACGGCATCAATGCCGCGCTGCAGGCCGTCGGTGGAATTCATGGCGATGCATCGTACCACATTGTCACCGATGTGCTGGGCGACCTCGGCAACGATCAGCTCGTCGCCGTGCTGAATATGGATGGCGTTGAGGAGCTGGGGAAGCTGATCGTCCGCAAAGCGGATGTCCAGAACCGGACCTACGACCTGGATCACGGTTCCTTTGTTATTGGCCATTGGATTCAACTCCTTTTATTGAAAGTGTCATTCCGAGCCAGTGCGTCACAGCGACGCGCTAAGAGCCGCCGATTTGCTTTGCGCTGCGGGCGCAGTGGCGAGGGAATCCCCGAAGGCGTTCGGGGTGATCGGTAGAACCGGGGGATTTGCCACGTCGCGTGAATTGCGGTGCGATTGCCGCCGGCAATGGTTAGAATTTGAATTCGTTGCGCTCTGCAACACGCTCCTGGCAATGACATGGAAAATCAAGAACCAGCGACGATCTCGGTGATCTCCTGCGTAATGGCAGCCTGGCGAGCCTGGTTGAACTTCAGGCTTAGGTCTTCAATCATATCTTCTGCGTTCTTGGTGGCAGAGTCCATGGCAGTGCGTCGAGCCGCATGCTCAGAGGCGCGGCTTTCACACAGAGTACCGTACAGCACGCCGCCCAGATATTCGGGGACGATCGCGTCAAAGACCGAGGTTGCGTCGGGTTCGTAGAGAATATCAACACTGCCCTTTTGTTCGCCGGTTCCCTTTGGGGTCAGGGGAAGAAGTTGAAGGACAGCGGGAGTCTGGGATAGGACAGACTCAAACTTGGTATATGCCACATGAATCTCATCATATTCACCGCTGCGGTATGCCTTACTCAACAACTTGGCGATGGAGAAACAGTCACCGATGGAGACATCGGCTGCTTCCGGATAGTTTTCCGTCAGCATCGGCATTTTGCGGGAGCGGAAGAAGTCAATGGCCTTCTTGCCAATGGGCAGGACGGCAGCCTCTTTATCCTGGGCTTCGGCACAGACTTTCTTCAAGATATTGCTGTTATAGCCGCCGGCAAGACCCCGGTCACCGGCAATGACGATATACAGCGCCTTTTGTCCACCGCTGCCAGTCAGGTAGGGGGAGGAAAAATCGCTGTTGCTTTCCACGATCTCAGTGATGGTGGAGTAAAGAATCTCAAAATAAGGACGAGAATTTTGGATCTGAGCCTGAGCGTGGCGCAGCTTGGAGGCCGCAACCATTTCCATTGCCTTGGTGATCTGCTTGGTGGACTCCATGCTCCGGATCCGGTTTTTAATGTCCTTGGTGGAAACACCGGCCATTGCGTGCCTCCTTCCTTAAACGTTCTTGCCGAATTCAGTCAGCAGTTCCGTGATGGCGCTCTGGAGTGCTTCCTCGGTGTCCTTCTCCAGCTTGCCGGTGGTGCGGATGGCCTCCAGAACGGCCTCATAGCGGTTGTCCATGAACTCATACAGCCGCTGCTCGAATTCGGGGATCTGCTCCACGGCAATGCTGTTCAGATGGCCATGGGTAACGGCGTAGATGATGCACACCTGATGAGCCACTTCCACAGGGGCGTTATTCTTCTGCTTCAGCACCGCCACGATCCGCTCACCCAGAGCCAAGCGGGACTTGGTGTCCGCGTCCAGATCGGAGCCGAACTGAGCGAAGCTCTGCAGCTCCCGGTACTGGGAGTACAGCAGCTTCAAGCTGCCGGAGACCTTCTTCATGGCCTTGAGCTGAGCATCCCCGCCCACGCGGGAAACGGAAATGCCGGGGTTGACGGCGGGCATGATGCCAGCGTTGAACAGCTCGGTCTCCAGGAAGATCTGGCCGTCGGTAATGGAAATGACGTTGGTGGGGATATAGGCGGAAACGTCACCGGCCTGTGTCTCGATAATAGGCAGCGCGGTCAAAGATCCGCCGCCCTTTTCGCTCGACATCTGGGCAGCGCGCTCCAGAAGCCGGGAGTGGAGATAGAAAACGTCGCCGGGGTAGGCTTCCCGTCCGGGGGGACGGCGAATCAACAGAGAAATGGCGCGGTAGGCCACGGCGTGCTTGCTCAGGTCATCGTAAATGACCAGCACATCCTTACCCTGGTGCATGAAGTGCTCGCCCATGGTGCAGCCGGAGTAGGGGGCGATGTACTGCATGGGTGCCAGCTCCGAAGCGGTAGCGCTGACCACGATGGTGTAGTCCATTGCACCGCCGAGGGTCAGATTTTCGACCACCTGCGCTACGGTAGAGCGCTTCTGGCCGATGGCGACATAAATACAGATCACATTCTTACCCTTCTGGTTCAGAATGGTATCGGTGGCAATGGTGGTCTTACCGGTCTGGCGGTCGCCGATGATCAGCTCACGCTGGCCTCGGCCAACGGGAATCATCGAGTCGATGGCCTTGATACCGGTCTGCAGGGGACGGTTGACGTGCTGCCGGTCAATGATGCCGGGAGCGGGGGCTTCAATGGGGCGATAGCCCTCTGATGCGATGGGGCCCTTGCCGTCGATGGGCTCACCCAAAGCGTTGACGACACGGCCAATCAGACCGGAACCAACAGGCACAGACACCACGCGTCCGGTACGCTTGACCGTGTCACCTTCCTTGATGCCGTTGTCACTGCCCAGAATGACAATGGAAACGGTGTCTTCTTCCAGGTTTTGAGCCATGCCATAGGAGCCGTTGGGAAATTCCAGCAGCTCGCCAGCCATGCATTTGTCAAGGCCGGATGCCTTGGCGATACCGTCGCCGACGAGGATGACCACGCCGGTTTCGCTTTGCTCCATTTTGTTCTCGTAGTTTTTGATCTGACTACGGATGATCTTTGTGATTTCTTCGGGTCGTAATTCCATACTGTTCCTGCTTTCTGTCAGAGGACGGTATTCTTAAGAACGCCGCGGATGGCATTCAGACGATGGGTAATGGTATCATCCAGACGCTTGCCGTCATAGTCCAGACGCACACCGCCTAGAACCTGGGGGTCAATGCGGCTGTTCAGCTCAATTATCTTGCCGGTGATGGCACCCAGCTTCCCGGTCAGCCGCTTTTTTTGATCGTCGGTGAGGGGGATGGCGGTAACAGCCGTCACGGGAAGAATGCCGTTATCCCGGTTGTAGTGCTCCCGGTAGGCGGCACAACAGTCAGAAAAATGGCGCATATAGCCCTTTTCGGTCAGCATCTTCAAAAAATTCAGAACATAGGGCTGCACTTTTCCACGGAAACTGTCGTCCAGAATCTTGCAGCGCTCCTGCTTGGTAAGTGTGGGCGTGCTGAGCAGCCTGATAAAGCCGGGCGCTGCGTCAAAGCCCTGACGCAGTGCGTCCAGCTCCCTCAGAATGGGCTCGGTCAGGCTCTCGCTGAGAGCCAGATCATACAGGGCTTCCCCATAAACACTTCCGACTTCCGTCATACGCCGTCACCCAATCCGTCGATAAACGCGTCAACCAGCTTGCTCTGGTCGGTGTCATTCAGCTGACGGCCAACCACCTTGCCGGCAATCGCCATGGCGATCTCGGAGATCTCATCCTTGGCATCGTTCAGAGCTTTCTTTTTCTCCATGGCAATATCGGCGGAAGCCTTGTCCATGATGGCAGAAGCCTCGGCGTTGGCCTGGCGGATGATCTCCTCCTCCCGAGCCTGGCCGCGGGCAACAGCCTCCTTCACGATGCGCTCAGACGTGGCCTGCGCGTTATCCAGCTTTGCCTGGTAATCGCAGCGCATCGTTTCGGCATCGGCCTTGGCGGCGTTGGCATCGGAGTACATACCGTCGATCTCATCCTGGCGATCCTGGATCATTTTCATGACGGGGCCGAACAGGAACTTTTTGCCGACGAAGAAGATCGTCAGGGTGTTGAGCAAAGTGAACAGCGCAGTCCAGGGGTTGACACCCAAAAATGATTCAAACACTTGCGTTGCTCCTTTCTAAGTGAGTGGAAAGGGGCTTACAGCAGGAACAGAATCAGGAAAGCGATGATCAGAGAGTAGATACCCGTGGTTTCCGCGATTGCACAGCCCATGATCATGGTGCTGCGCAGTGTGCCGGTAGCCTCGGGCTGACGGGCCATGCCGTCCAGAGCGTGAGCGACAGCGGTACCTTCACCCACACCGGGGCCGATAGCGCCAATGCCCATGCACAAACCTGCGCCGATAGCCTTACCGGCGATTGCGATTGCAGATGCTAAATCCATAAAAATTTCCTCCTAATTTTGTGTTGTATATTAATTTTATGGGTTGACGAAATTATGCTTCTGCCTGTGCCTCCTGAGAGCCGGGCAGGGAACCGGCGATATAGACCATGGTCAGCAGTGTGAATACATAGGCCTGAACGAAGCCGGAGAACAGATCGAAGTAGCAGCTAAGCACTGCGGGGATGCCGAAGGTCAGGATAGGGACACCGGACAGGATACCGGTGGCCTGCAGTAGACCGAAGAAACCAAGAACGGCAGAAACGATGCCGAAAACAAGGCCGGGCTTTTTGCCACGCTTCTTCCACCAAATGAGCAGAGCCACGGCCGCAGCCAGCAGGATCACAGATACCAGAACGCCGTTTGCGGCGACCAGATTTAGAATCAGAGTGGAAGCCAGACTAAGAGAGGCGTAGATCAGCGCGGTGATGACACCGCCGCCGGCCACATTGCCAAAATGACGGAAGGCCATGGAGATGGGCTGGGCGATCTCGGAAACAATGTTCATGGGGGTCATGACCCAGATGGGCTCCGTAAAACCCTTGAGCCAGCCCAGGAAGCCGTTGTTTTTGATGTTATTGTACCAGATGATGGCGGTGACCATGACCGCCCATACGATAGTGGTGCTTAGATCCGCGGTGGTAGAACGGAGAAAACCGGTCAGACCGATAAAGGAGCCACATATCGAGCTGAGGAAAATGGTGGCGATAAAGGGAGTCCAGTGGACGTTGTGCAGGCCCATGGATTCGATGACCATATTGCGCAGCATCATCACGCCTTTTTCAATCAGAACCTGCTTGCCGTCGGGTCGCTTTTTCAACTCCTTGCCAAAATAAATAAAAGCCCAGCAAAGCAGTGCGGTGACGATCAGAGAGGATACGGCGGTCTGGGTAATGTTGATCCCGCCGAAAATGGGGATGGTAAAGTATATAAATGCGCCAGTCACTTCCAGTTCCATAACAGTTACACACCTTTCTTTCTGAAAAATTCAGCAATGGTCAGGCTGAGCCGCACGAACAGCAGGGGCAGCACCAGCGCGATCACGTTAAACACACCGCTTTTGGCGCAGGCAAACAGAATCACAGCCAGAAGCAGAAGACGAATCGGGTAAGAGCTCTGAAGCATTTTTTTGCCGCCTGCAGCATCTTGCTGCTCGGCCTTGTCCGCAGCCAGCGAGGCGATGATGGCCATGAAGAAAAAGTTGAGTACGGACAGAAGTCCTCCGGCGATGCCACCCCAAAGAACTTTCAGGTCAAAATAGCCCAGCAGGGCGAAAATGCCGATCATGGCGGCAGTGCAGATAGCAACGCCGATGCTGACGATGGCGGTTTCTTTCAATACGATCTTGCGGGAATCCATGTTCTATCCTCCGGGGTCAATCGTGGTCGTTGAAGCTGACAGGGGGCAGTGCATTGTCTTTGGGCTTGCGGCTGAGCCGATCCATGGCTTTCAAGGAGGTGCGCAGTCCGTCAATGGCGCAAATGATGCCCAGCACAATGCCGACCCACAGAACCCAGACACCCCACCCACAGCTGCGGTGGAGCCAGACGGCCAACAGCACGAAGCCTGCCAGCGGAAATGCCACGGAAACCCCCAACTGCGTTAACCAGACCAGCAGATTTAAATCCTTCATCGTGAAAACTCCAATATAATGCTTTGCCCATACTTCTTATCCATTATACCCGATATTGGCAGAACTTGCAAGGCCGATTTGTGAACAATTGTAAAAACCTATGCAAAAGCTTAACTTATAAAAGTTTTCGCAAAAAGGACTTTTCAATCCAAAGAAAATATAGTAAACTAAAGAACAAGATGCCCTATGCGGAAAAATTGTTGTTTGCAGTTTCCTTCGTAGGGCACGCATGCAATGCGTGCCCTACGAAAATGACCCTAAACAACAATTTATCCGTGTATTGATCCGGCACAAGTGAGCCGCCGCTGGCATAAACTGTAGCGAGGTGGCGATTATGGCAACGTTGATCGTATTGGCTGTACTGGCGGCTTTCGGTGTGCTGAGTGTTATGTGGGCGTTGTTTGGATTTTTGCTTCCGGGACAGCGTGGCTTCGCTATGGTGTGCCTGTGCCATGGGAATGGAGAAGAGGAGCCGGTTTTGCGGCACTATGGCTGGCTGCGGGAGATAGGCTTCATCCGCTGCCCTCTGCTGCTCGTGGAATGCGGCATCACGGAAGAGGAACGGACACGGCTGCTTAGTCTTAGGCAGGACGTGGAGATTTGTACGATGGAGGAACTGCCCTCCAAACTGGAACAGGAGCGGATCAAACTTGGCTGAACAGGAACTTGAAATTTTGCAAGGCACCATCGGTGCGGTGGTCTTTCAGAATTATGATAATGGTTACGCCGTCCTGCGCCTGCGGTGTCAGGGCGGCGATGCCGTCACGGTGGTTGGAACGATTCCGCTGCCCGCTGTAGGCGAGCAGCTTATGGTCACCGGACGCTGGAGCACCCATCAGAGCTATGGCAAACAATTCGAGGCGGAATTTCTGGAGCGGATGCTGCCTCAGACCGCTCCAGAGATCGTCAGTTATCTGTCCAGCCGGATCATCAAGGGAATCGGCCCTAAGATGGCGGCTCGGATCGTGGGGCA
The DNA here is from genome assembly GCA_947367115.1 of uncultured Clostridia bacterium. Taxonomy (GTDB): domain Bacteria; phylum Bacillota; class Clostridia; order Oscillospirales; family Oscillospiraceae; genus Faecousia. Next base: position 12,603 of record CANBCW010000040.1, read on the forward strand.
TTTTGGCACACAGACCTTGGAAATCATGGAGCGGGAGCCTGTGCGCCTTGCGGAGATCTCCGGTATTTCCCGGGAAAAAGCGCTGGCGATCGGTGAGGAATTCCGGCTGAGAGTCGGAATGCGGCAGCTGATGGAATTCTTTACCCTGCACCAGCTCCCGGCGGAGCTGGCGGTGCGTACATATAAGCTCTACGGCGAGCAGACCATGGAGCTTTTATATGACGATCCGTACCTTCTGATGGATGACGGTCTGGAAGCGCCCTTTGGGGCGGTGGATCGGTTTGCCATCGAGCTGGGCGTGGCGGGAGATGATCCCCGGCGGGTGGAAGCGGGTCTTCTGTTTGAACTCCATTATAACCTGACCGCGGGCCACAGCTTCTTGCCGGAGGACAAGCTCATTGGCGCTGCCGCCCAGCTTTTAACGGTGGAAACAGATGCGGTTCGCTCCGGTGTTGAACGGCTGCGGGAAGCGGAGCGGCTGGTACGTTCGGAATTGGCAGGAATAACGGTGGATTATCTGCCGGAGCTGTATCGGGCGGAGGTTTACTGCTCCCGGCGGCTGCTGGAATTTGCGGATGCCAGCTTCTCGGAACCTAAAGGGTTGGAGAAGATGGTTGGCAGGGCGGCGGAGGAAAGCGGTATCCAATATTCTGAACAGCAGCGTCAGGCGATCCGCTCAGCGGCAGGCAGCGCTTTGCTGCTGATTACTGGCGGCCCCGGTACCGGCAAGACTACAATACTGAACGGAATTTTATCATTATATAACCAGATGGGGCTGCGCTGCGTGCTGGCGGCTCCCACGGGACGTGCCGCCAAGCGGCTTACCGAGGTGACCGGGCAGGAAGCATCCACCATCCACCGCCTGCTGGAAGCATCCATCGATCAAAATACGGGGCGGATGTTCTTTATTAAAGATGAGGACGACCCGCTGAAGGCGGATGCGGTTATCGTGGACGAGATGTCCATGGTGGACATCCAGCTTCTGTACAGTCTGATGAAGGCGATTCCGCAGGGAAAACGGTTGGTCTTGGTGGGTGATCCGGATCAGCTGCCCCCGGTCGGGCCCGGTTTCCCATTCAATGATATGCTCCGCAGCGAAATGCTGAACGCCGTGCGGTTGACGGAGATCTTCCGTCAGGCGCAGGAGAGTCTGATTGTAATGAACGCGCACCGGGTCAACCGGGGCGAGATGCCCAATCTCCGAAATCGGAAAAACGATTTTTTCTTTCTGCCTTGCCGTTCGGAGCAGGAGGTTAGCCAGACGATTACGGATCTGTGTTCCCGGAGATTGCCGCAGAATATGGGGATTCCCGCCGAGCAGATTCAGGTGTTAACTCCTACCAGAAAGGGCGGCGTGGGCACCATCAGCCTGAACAAACTGCTGCAGGGGAGCCTGAATCCGGCATCTCCAACAAAAAAAGAGCGCCAGGCCGGGGAATTTTCTTTCCGGGAAGGCGATCGGGTGATGCAAATTCGCAATAACTATGATATAATGTGGAAGAAATGCGATGGCAGTGCTGTTGGTGCTGGCGTATTCAACGGTGATGTGGGGGTTGTTAAGTCCATTGAGCCGGGGCTGGAGCAGGTGACGGTGGTCTATGACGACCGTGAAGTGGATTACGATTTTGACCAGCTGCATGAGCTGGAGCCTGCGTTTGCCATGACCGTGCATAAGAGTCAGGGAAGTGAGTACCGCTGCGTGGTCTTGTCTGCGTGGAACGGTTCAGCGTATCTGCTGAACCGCAGTGTGCTGTACACCGCAATTACCCGGGCGAGAGATCTTCTGATTATTGTGGGTCGGGAGGAGGCGGTGAGCGCCATGGTACAAAATGCCAAGGTGGGCCGCCGATACACAGGGCTGAAGCTGCGGCTGCAGGGGAAAGTCACATGAGTTTGCGGCATCAAATTACGAATACGCTGTTTCCACCCAAATGCGTTCTTTGCGGCAGGATTTTGGAGAAGAATGAGCTGGATCTGTGCGCGGATTGCCGCATCAATGCTCCGGAGTGTCCGGTAAGGCAAAGAAAACTGCCGTTTCTGGACAGTTGGCTCGCGGTATGGCATTATGAGGACAGCGTACGCCGCAGCTTGCTGCGCTATAAATTCCACAATAAGCGGCACTATGCTGCTGCCTATGGCCGGCTCCTTGCCATGAAGATCCTGCGGGAGCGGGATGGGGCGTTCGACCTGATCACATGGGTGCCCATCAGCCGGTGGCGAAAGCTGCGCCGGGGCTATGATCAGGTGGAGCTGCTGGCGCGGGCGGTCTGCGCGGAGCTGGGCATGGAACCTGTGCGCTGCCTGCGGAAGATTCGCCATAATCCGCCCCAGTCCGGCATTGTGGGACAGGCTCAGCGCCGTGCCAATGTGCTGGGCGTGTATGAGGCAGTTGCACCCGAGAATTTCAGGGATCAGCGTGTCCTGCTTCTGGATGACATCATTACCACAGGGGCGACGCTCAGCGAATGTGCCCGGGTACTGCTGACCGCGGGCGCGAAAGAAGTACATTGCGCCGCCGTTGCGGCGGTCAAAGAACACAAATAACTACCAGTAGGTGACGAAGATATGAAACTGTTTTCCAATGACCTGGGCGTTGACCTGGGTACAGCCAATGTGTTGATTTATGTGGACGGTCAGGGTGTGGTCGTTCGGGAGCCCTGCGTTGTCGCGGTGGACAAGAATACCGGAAAGATTCTGGAGGTTGGTGCTGCCGCCCGGAATATGCTGGGGCGCACCCCGGGCAATGTGGTAGCCATGCATCCTCTGAAGGATGGTGTTATTTCCGACCATGAGATGACCGTGCGGATGCTTCAGGTGCTGTTCCGGTCGGCCAGCAAGGCCAGCATCCTGACACCCAAGCCTCGTGTCGTGATCTGTGTACCCAGCGGCGTTACCGAAGTGGAAGAACGCTCCGTGATCAATGCCGCCATCGAAGCCGGTGCCCGGCGCGTGTATCTGATCGAGGAGCCTCTGGCTGCGGCCTTGGGAGCCAATTTGGATATCAGCGGCCCTAACGGCCACATGATCGTGGATATCGGCGGCGGCACCACCGACGTGGCAGTGCTGACCCTCAATGGTGTGGCGGCATCTTCTTCCCTGAAAGTGGCGGGCGACAGCTTTGATGAAGCCATCGGCCGCTATGTCCGCCGCCGGCACGGCGTGGTGATCGGCCAAACCACCGCGGAGGATATCAAAATTAAAATCGGACGGGTCTATGACCGCCCCGAGGATGCGTCCATGACCGTCAAAGGCCGGGATGCAAAGTCCGGCATGCCCAAGGAGCTGGTGCTGAAATCTTCCGAGATTGCCGAGGTTTTATGGCGGCCCGCCCGGCAGATCGCTGACGAGGTGCTGTCTGTATTGGAAAATACCTCTCCTGAGCTGGTCAGCGATATTTCGGAAAATGGCATCACCCTTACGGGTGGCGGCAGCCAGCTCTGGGGTATGGATATGCTGCTGACGGAGCGTACTGGCATCCAGTGTACCATTGCAGACGACCCCAGCTCCTGCGTGGCCTATGGCTGCGGTAAGAGCTTGGCATGGATCAACCATATGCAGGAAGGCCCCATCAATATCGCCAGAAAGCGCATCATGCGCGGATAAACAGTCACACCGCCGGATTCCCGGCGGTGTTTTTTGATAAGAAGGAAAATTGTTGTTTACATGCCCACTGTAGGGGCCGATGACCACATCGGCCCTGCGGTAAAATGT
>CANBCW010000041.1 GCA_947367115.1 uncultured Clostridia bacterium
ACCCCCAACGGTGGTAAAGTTTCATCCAGCGTTCGTAACGCATTTGCGGCGGGCCATGCCCGCTAAACAACAATTTACCATTCTATTTCTCTGCGTTTGCGGGCATAGAAATAGGCACCCTTATAATCCTCCAGAGCCTGACAGCAGTTCTCCAACAGCGGCAGGGTTTCCTTCGGGTACCGTTTTTCCGCGGCTTTCAGGCAGGGGAGTGCCGCGCCGTACTGCGACTGCATCATCCAGACCTGTCCCCGCAGCAGCATCCATTCCGGCGTGGTCTGATCCTCGGCTGCGTCCAGATACTGCGCTGCCCGGGAGGGGTGATCCTGTTCCAGCGCTGTTTTAGCACGCAGAAGCAGTGCCTGATCGTCCGATGGCAGAGAAACCGGGCGATTGGCCGCTGAGGCCAGAAGCAAAAGCCGCCGCCGCTCCAGAGCGGAGTCATAGTAAGGCGTGTTCGCGCCTGCTGCAGCGGCCTGTTCCAGCAGCTGCGCCGCATAGGGCAGCCGATTCTCGGTAATGGCTCGCTCCGCAAGCGCGATGCAGGAAAGCGCCTCTAAAAGATGGCGTTCCCAATCGAATACCGGATCAGGTTCCTGATACCCGGACAGGCTGACCAAGACACGCCCAAAGTCCTGATCGCCAAAGGTTTTTTTCGCTTGCGCCATGACTGCCTGATTGGGCGAGGTCACGGCCTGTTCTTCAAGAAAATAGCTGATGGGCTTGCCTAATTGTCCGGCAAGATAACGCAGCGTGTCCATTGATGGGCGTGCTGATCCATTTTCAATTTGGGAGAGCATATTGCGTGTGATCTCATCCCCGCAAAGCTGGCGCTGAGAAAGACCGGCAGCCTGGCGGGCTTGCCGCAGCTTTTGCCCTAAGTCCATGGATGCTTCCCTCCTTGGGTAATTGTGATTTACCCCTATTCTAGCACAATTTGTTCAGAAATTCTACCGTTACAAAAAATTCATTTGCTATTTCTCGCCATTTCGTATATAAATAGTTTAGTATCATGAAGGAGGTATCCCATGGATATCCGAGCCTTAAAAAATGAAGCAGAGCAGACGCTTCGGTCTGCCGACTATCCACCCCGGCGTTTGGTGCTGATCCACACAGGCATCGCACTGGGCGGTTCGCTTGTGCGGGCATTGATCAGCTATGTTCTCGACCATAGCGTGTCCTCCGGCGGGGGGCTAAGCGGCATGGGCACGCAGGCGGCTTTGGCTACGGCTCAGGTTGTGCTGCAGCTGGTCAGTACGGTCGCAATGCCGTTCTGGCAGGCCGGTATGATTTTTGCCGCACTGGGCTATGTTCGGCACCGTCAGGTGCTGCCCCGGGATTTGGCCGAAGGCTTCCGCCGGTTTAAGCCTATTTTGTCCTCCGGTATCATGATGGGCATTCAGTATCTGGGCATGGGCTTTATCGGTGCGTACCTGAGCTCATTCATTGTGGCGTTTACGCCCTTCGCCGCGCCTGTTTATGAGCTGATGCAAAATCCGGATCTGGACATGACCGCCTTGGATTTGAATGCAGATGGAATGGTGGCCTTTATGCTGGCCTATCTGGTCATTTTCTTGGTTCTTTACGCCGTGCTGGCACTGCCGCTTTATTATCGCTACCGCATGGTGAATTATATCATTATGGATCAGCCCGGAACCGGCGGCCTGGCGGCCATGTTCCGGAGCCGCGCGATGATGCGAGGCCGGCGGATGCGGCTGTTCAAGTTGGATTTGAGCTTTTGGTGGTTCTATGCGCTGGAGCTGCTGCTGAGTGTCGTGGCTATGGCGGATCTTCTGCTGGCGGCAGCGGGAGTGACACTGCCTGTGTCGGACGGTGTGGCCTATTGGGGCTTCCAGCTGTTGGCGGTGGCAGGGCAGCTGGGGCTGTACTATCTGGTAAAACCAAAATTGGAACTGACCTATGCGCTGTGCTATGAAGATTTCTGCCAGAGCGGGGAACCCCAACCCCAAACCGCGCCCCAGCCGCCGAAGCCGCATCCATGGATCGATTAAATTAAAAAAGCAATGCATGAACCAAGCGATTCGGGACATAATAGCTTTGGACAGGAAAGGAACAGAAAACTCAGATGAACTGTGACGACAGAACGCCGAGAACTGTACATTTTCTGTCAAGTGTGTCGCCGCAAGCGCAGTGGTGTGACGCGAAAAAGGGCGGGCATGATATCAGCCCGCCTGTACATCCCACAGCCGCCATTGAAAAATGGCGGCTGTTTTTGTATCTGCGGCGAAGCACTTCCACAACATCCTGTGGTGCAACAAAAAAATTCCGGATTTTTCAGCGAAAAACCGCCTGCCGCAACCGTTGTATCCGGACGAAAGCTGTGGTATAATGACTCCAAATGAGATAAGATGGGGAGTCTGGGATGAATATAGACAATTTGAGTATTGAAAGCGGCGATGTCCGGCGGCTGCTGAGTGCCGCCAGCGGTGACGCGGCGCTGCTGTACATATATATCCGGTGCGGCAACGATCCGGCGGGAGCCGAGGAGGCATTGCATCTGACGGAAGTCCGGTATTCCTGTGCGGCCGCCACATTGCGCCAGCTTGGCTTGTGGCCGGAGGAAAAGCGCGTCCTCATTGCCGCCGGAGAGCGGCCTAATTATACCGAACGGGACGTGTTGGAGATGGGCAGCGAGCCTTCTTTTGCAAGGCTGTGCGGCGAAGTCCAGCGGCGGCTGGGTAAGACCCTGAACACGGAAGAATTGAAGATCCTGCTGTCCTTTGTGCGCTATCTTGGTCTGCCGGAGGATGTGGTATGCGTGTTGGTGGCTTATTGCCAGGAGCGTAACCGCCGCAAGGGCAGCCTGCGTAATCCGTCCTTGCGCACCATTGAGAAAGAGGCCTATTCCTGGGCAGAGCAGGGAATCGACACCTTGGAGGAAGCTGCGGCTTTTATCCAGAGCCAGAATGTTTACCATAGCCGCCTGTCGCGTTTGTGCCGCCTGCTGCAGATTCGGGGTCGGAGTCTGACTGCTGCCGAGGAACGCTACGCGAAAGCATGGCTGGATATGGATTTCGATGATGAAGTGATCACCATGGCCTATGAGCGAACTTGTTTAAATACGGGGGGACTCAGTTGGGCCTATATGAATAAGATTTTGACCCGCTGGTATGAAGCGGGCTTCCGAACCGGAGCCGATGTCCGTGCCGGTGACCGCAAAGCCCCGCCCAAGGGGGCATCCGGTCAGCTGGGCGATGCGGAGATGGAAGCCATCCGTCGGGTACTGCAGGAGGGATAAGAAATGGCATACAGCACAGAAGTGGTAATCAGAGCCCGGGAGCGTCTTGCCCAGGCAAAGGCTGACCGGGAATCGGAAAATCAGCGGCATCTGGCGGATGCCTATCGGCGTATCCCCCGGCTGAAGCAGATCGATCTGGAGCTGCGTCGCACCATGGCAATGGCTGCGCAGGCGGTGTTTGCGCAGGGCGGCGATGTACAGTCTGCCATGGAGCAGGCGAGAAATGAAAACCTGACGCTCCAGCTGGAACGCCGGGAATTGATTGCCGCCAATTTCGAGGAAGGCTATCTGGATGACAGCCCCATCTGTGACCGCTGCGGCGGATCCGGTTATGTAGGGGCAGCCATGTGTGAGTGCCTGACGGAGCTGTGCCGTCAGGAGCAGAAGAAGGAGCTGACCCTGCTCACGGCTGGGAAGGAGACGTTCAGCCAGTTCCGGCTGGACTACTACAGCGATACCTACGATCCCAAGTATGGCGCCAGTCCTCGTGTCATCATGGAGAAGAATTTCAAGAACTGCCGCAGTTATGCTGCCACGTTTGCACCGGATGCAGGGAATCTGCTGTTCGTGGGCGGTACAGGCCTGGGAAAAACCTTCCTGTCTGCCTGCATTGCCCGAACGGTGGCGGATCGGGGATATTCGGTCTGCTATGAAACCGCCAGCCATCTGTTTTCTAAACTGGAGCGGGCGAAATTTAATGGGGACGAAGATGCCCGCAAGGAAACGGAAAAATACACAGCCTGCGATTTGCTGATCATTGACGATCTGGGCACGGAAATGCCCGGTCAGTTTGTCACTGCCGCGCTGTACAGCCTGCTCAATGACCGCCTGCTGGCCGGTAAACCCATGGTGATCTCCACCAACCTGAATGTGGACGAGGCGGGACGGCGGTATTCCCCTCAGGTCGCCTCCCGGCTTCATGGCAGCTTCACCCGGCTGACTTTTGTCGGTGATGATATTCGGGTGATGAAGAATAGATGAAGAACGGTATTTTATTTGATCTGGATGGAACCTTGCTGGACACGCTGGAAGATCTGGCAGACGCTGTCAACCATGTCTTGCGCCAGTTTGGCTATCCGGAGCGTACGGTGGGGGAAGTCCGCCGCTTTGTAGGCAATGGAGCGGCCTTGCTGATCCAGCGGGCAGTGCCCGAGGGAGCAGATCCGGAACCGGTTCTGGCAGCCTTCCGTGCGTTCTATGATGCCCACTGTCAGGTAAAAACAAAGCCGTATGAGGGGATTTTGGATGCGCTGGCGGAATTAAGGGAAGCGTTCACGATTGCGGTGGTATCCAACAAGCCGGATTCTGCGGTGAAAGCGCTGTGCGCGGACTATTTTCCCGGCGTGTATGCCTGGGGAGAAAGCGCTGACTGTCCCCGCAAGCCCGCTCCGGACATGGTGCGCAAGGCGATGGAAACGATCGGCGTGGAGCGCTGTGTCTATGTGGGCGACAGCGAAGTGGACGTGGCGACAGCGAACAATGCCGGTGTGCCGTGCTTGACGGTGCTGTGGGGCTTCCGAGACAGAGATGAGTTGGTGGCCGCCGGGGCGAAGCATTTCTGTGATGAGCCGAAGAATTTGCCCATGGCAGTGAAAGACTTGCTCTTGGCGGACGCAGCTTCGACTTGACGCTGAGGAAAAAATGTGATATCATACCGCTTAGCCGCCGTTGTGGTGGAAACGGTAGACACAGGGGACTTAAAATCCCCCGGTAGCGATACTGTACGGGTTCGAGTCCCGTCAACGGCACCAGAAAAGAAACAACCTTTGTCTACCAGACAAAGGTTGTTTCTTTTCAACGAAATAAATCCTTACGGATTTGTGAAATACGCTTTGCGTGTGAAATATGGCTGCGCCATGTGAAATGCCTGCGGGCATGGGTGGATTTATTTCATTTCACTTGATGCGTCAGCATCAAATTTCACAATGGCTGAAGGCCATTATTTCACATCCGAAGGATATTTCACTTTCATAATTCTGGCGACTATGGTATAATGGCATTTAGAAGGGCGGTGCTTTTATGGCGGAATCCAAGCTCCGGGATATTTCAACAGACTTTGCAGTCAAAATTATCAAACTCTGTGAAAAGATCAGGGGACATTACTCCCTTGTAAATCAGTTGGAGCGTTCTGCTACCTCAATCGGCGCGAATATCCGTGAGGCCAACTATGCTCATGGAAAGCCAGACTTTGTTGCCAAATTGCAGATTGCCCTAAAAGAGTGCTATGAAACGGAATATTGGCTGGAACTGTTTGTGAAGTCCGATATTTTGAATAGAGAAACCGCTGCTGATCTCTATAACCAATGCGGCACGATCCGCCGCGTTTTGATTGCATCCATCAACACTGCCAAGGAGCACCTCAAATGACAGAAAACAGTTGTTATACATATTTCAAAATCACTGGGAACTTTGATCCGGACGTTGTAACGGAAAGACTTGGGTTAATACCGGATAGGATATGGAGAATCGGGGATAAACGTCGCAACGGAACAGTGTATGATTTTGCGTTGTGGGAAATTGGCCGTTGTGATGACTATGATGTTCTGATAGAGAACCAAATGCATTTCACTATTGATCCGCTTCTGGATAAAGTTGAAGCCCTGAATAATCTGAAAAATGAATTTGATGTTGATTTTACCTTGGAGATTGTCCCAACTGTATATAGCGATAACCCAAGTCCCTGTTTAGCACCTTCCATGAAGGTAATTGATTTCTGTCATATGACGCGGACGGAGATTGATATAGATTTGTATGTAATGGGTTAAATATGGGATGCACTACTTTTGCGCTTTCTTACCGTAATTCTGCTCCGTTTACGCTATCTTTCGCACGAAAAAGGTCTCTTTTGTCTACCAGACAAAAGAGACCTTTTTCGAATGAAGCGCGCTTTCATCGCATGAAGAAACGAAGCAGGGCTTCGCCCTATGAAGTGCGCCTCGACGGCGCATGAGTGGTTTGGCGCGCTTCGCTTCATGTTTGCGAAGCAAACACTTCATGCGAGCGCTAGCGAGTACTTCATATCGCGCAGCGATGCTTTATTGAAAAACAGAATGTGCTGTGAGATACTTAACAAAAAGGGGGCGATGTAATGAGAAATGACAAACTTTCCGTTCAATCTATGGATTTCGCAGTATCTGTCATTAACCTCGTTAAGTATTTGCAAGAGAAACGAGAATCCGTTATTTCCAATCAAATCGGCAGAAGCGGCACCTCTATCGGAGCCAACATCCGTGAGGCACAGTATGCTCACGGCAAGGCAGACTTTATTGCCAAACTCCAAATTGCTCTTAAGGAAGCAAATGAAACCGGTTATTGGCTTGAACTTCTTTATAAAACGAGTTACATTACTGAGCAAGAATACAAGACACTTGATTCGGCGTGCACAAGTATCCGTGTTATGCTTATTTCCTCCATCAATACGGCCAAGGAGAATGCAAAATGAAAATAACAATCGATGATTTGCAAACCTTCCTGTCAAACAAGGAATAAGCATGGCATACTTTTGCTTACGTTTACCTCGATTATGCTCCGTTTACGCTATCTTTCACACGAAAAAAGTCCCTTTTGTCTAACAGACAAAAGGGGCTTTTTTCAATGATATCCGTTCCCTGCGGTCACGGATGGTTTGTCTGTCCGGACATGATCGCAGTATTTTCCGCAGGAAAAAGCGGATATCCGCACAAGAGAGGGAGAGCCATAATAAGCATGCGCTGGGAGAAATATACATAAAAATGATGAATATTCAATATAAAAATACAGAAAACCGCCCGGCACTTTGGAATATGTGACAATTTTTGCGATTGTAATTACGAAATGAATATGATAGAATGATACCGATTAAGAATCAGTACATTGCGGTGATACGTTCGCTGATACATGGGCTTCTGATTAACGAAAGAGAAGCCGCGTTGGATTAGCTGATTTTTGATATTTCCAGAAGGAAGGAAACGATTACCATGAAGAAGAGAATGAGAAGTGTTACAGCCGTATTCCTGCTGCTTGCACTCGTAGCCAGCCTGGTCCCCCCGCTTCCGGTCTCTGCGGCCTCGAATACCTCCGCGGTAGGCGAGCTCGTGGACAGCTACGCGGCAAACAGTCAGACGTTTTCGCTGAGCGAGTCCAGCCGCATTTTTGTTGTGGCGGATACGGAACCGGCTGGCGACCTGCTTCAGACCGTACAGCTGCTTCAAAGACAGTTCGCGGCTGACAGCCGTCCTGCCAGCACCCCTATGGCGCTGGTATGGGGGCCTGAAAGCTGGATCGCCGATGGCGATATCGTGATTCGGCTGGATGAGGGCTCCGGTGTTGGCGCCGAGGGATATCAGCTGAATGTGACCACCACGGCTGAAATCACGGTCAGCGATGTGGACGGACTGATCTACGGTGCCAATATGCTGCTGAAGCATCTGCGCTATGCGAACAGCAACTCCATTCAAGGCTTTACCGCCGCGGATACGCCGGATACGGTGCAGCGGGCGGTCAGCTTGGACTGCGGCAGAAAGTACTACACAAAGGATTGGATCTGCAATTTCATTCGTGAGATGTCCTGGATGGGCTATAATACGCTGCAGTTCCACTTCTCTGATGACTCCGGTTTCCGTTTTGACCTCTGGGATGAAGCATATTATACCGGTGACTTCCAGCCAAAGAACGATTTTTCGTGGATCTGCGGCAGCAATTACACCTCCTGGACCTTGTCCGCTTATAAAAACGACGCGGATAAGGGAAAATATCTGACGACGGCGGAGGTCGTTGAGATTCTGCAGACGGCCAAGGAGTATCACATTGACGTGATTCCCTGTTTCGACAGCCCTTCTCATCTGGATTATCTGACGTGGACGTTTGAGCAAAACTACGACAGCAATCCTACTTATTCCTTCTATTCTACTTACGATCAGAAGACCTACTACGCCGCGGACGTAAATGGCTGCATTAACTACACGGGCAGAACAGACGCATCCACTGCGCTGCAGTGGCCCTACTATTCCGCGGTGAATGTGGTTCAGGATCAGGGCAAGGCCTTCATCTTTGAGCTGTATACCGATATTGCCGCCTTCTTCAAGGAGTATGCGGGTTCTACCGATATGAGCGTCGGAGCCGACGAGGTTCAGCTCAGCACTTCCAATCTGGCTTCCGGTTACAGCTATGCATGGGGCTTCGCGGATTTCGTGGACTATATCAATGAGCTGAATGCCCTTCTGAACAGCAAGGGCTATACCATGCGGATGTACAACGATTTTATGGGAAGTATATCCAATCGTGCTTCCAGCTATGATTTCGCGGATAATATCGAGGTGCAGTACTGGGATTCTCCTTTTAATCCCAGTTTCAGCACGGCAAGCAATCATACCGAGCCGGTGAGCTACTATGTGGAAGAAGGCCGGATCCTGTACAACTGCATCCAGACCAATACCTACTACGCCCTTCGTAAAACCAGCAGCGGCTCCGATGCCCGAAGCGTCAATAACCGCCAGTGGACGTTCTACCACGCTAACGAAGAGGATATCTATAATGAATGGTACTCTGCTGACATCAGCGAACACGGCGATTACTCCGAGGATGTGGAAGATGTTCCTGCCGCGAATCTGGGCGGAGCGTACTTCCTGATCTGGTGCGACTATGCCTGCGTCAGCACCGAGCAGGAAATTTGGAACGGCTGCTACGACACCAGCGGCAGCGGCGAATATTACAGCCTGCGGGATCGCATGTGGTCCAATACCATCAAAATGTGGAACTGGGATGTCAACGACTCTGTGACGTTCGAGGAATATGCCACCATCCGGGATGCCTATGGTGATTTCCCGGGCTGCGGCACCACCACGACCTCCTGCTCGGAAAAGACAGTACTGCCCGCGGCTACGGAGATCACCTCCGGCTATGCCGGCGGCTGTGAGAGCTACAATGCCTACGGTCAGGTGCAGATCACGGCCGGGACATCCATTATGAACCTGCCCTGCAGCGCGGCTACGGAATCTACCTCCACTGTTCTGGAAACGGCCAGTGCCGGTGAACGCTACACGGTTACCTATCTCTATGAAAATACCGTAGGGGAACTGTGGTACAAGGTGCAAACCAGAACCGGTCTTGTGGGCTATGTCAGAGCCACCGATACGCAGTATGTGGCGGATCTGGTGGATGATATCACCGTAACCGGCGCGGCCACACCCTCTGCCCATGTGGCAGGCGATTACTTCCTGGTTCGGGGCGATATCCAATCCAAGTACAATGCGCTGGAAACGGTAGCGGTGTACATTTACGAGGGCTTTGGCTGTAATGGCTCCGTTGTCACCGGTGGCAGTGATGCTGTGACCGACCACTACTACTCTCTGCTTTACAGCACTATTGATAACAACACCGCCTTCGGCGATCTGACGGTGGGAGCGTACACCTATGCGATCCTGGCAAACTATCAGAGCCATTATGCAAATGGCGATGCGGTTGTTACCAATGCCGATACGGTCTATTTGGTAGAGGAACCGTTCATGGTGGTCAGTCAGAGTGTGGATCAATCCACCTGCAGCCACAGCTATTCCGAGACGGTTCTTTCTGAGGCTGCCTGCACCACAGAGGGAGTCAAGGTCTATGCCTGTGCCACCTGCGGTCATGTGTATCAGGAGACGATCGCGGCCGCTGGCCACAAGTACGACACGGAGACCATCGGCGCGACTTGTGTAGAGTACGAGAAGGTGCGCTACACCTGTCGCGTCTGCGGGGATACTTATGTGGCTTATCCGGAGGGTATCATGTCGCAGTGGCAGGATACCAAGCCTTCCGGCATAGACGACAGCCTGATCGAGACAAAAGTGGTCTACCGTTATTCCGATTATGAGACTACCACTTCTTACGCCACCTCTTTGGCTGGCTATACTCAGATCGGCAGCGAATGGGTGAAGGACAGCACCGGTTCTGTGCTGTATGTCAATAGCTGGCCTTCCGGTTTCTCGACTTCCAGCAGCCTTTACACCCAGTATAATAACAAGAGCAATAAGGTTTCCGCGGTTGAGACAGACACCATGAAGCGGGTCATCAACAGCGATGCGGTGGCGGGATATCTGTATTATCACTGGTGTTATAATAATTCTTATTATTCTTCGGCCAGTAAGTCCGGAAGCTATACCACCTTCCATGCTTACTACAGCACAACTGCCCCCGGTAATTACACCTGCGACTACTCCGACTACAGCTATTGCACCGCGCATTCCACCTGTTCCAACTCCGATTGGTACTTTGTGGCCTATGTGTATGCGCAGAAGTATACCGATTACAACAAGCTCTTTACCTATGAGCGCTGGACGGATTACTCCGACTGGAGCGATGTGCCGGTCACGGCCAGCACCACCCGAAAGGTAGAAACCAAGACCATGTACCGCTATGTGGATGGCACCTATGCCGACCACGCGTGGGTGGATGGAATCTGCTCGGTCTGCGGTACCGGCTGCACACATACCTACCAGAACAATGTCTGTACCTCCTGCGGCCTGGCTAAGCCGCTGAAGGATTACTACCTGTTTGGTTATATCAACGGTGCCAACTACGCCTGCGAGGAAGACTACGAAAATCTGGGTGAGTACAAGTTCGTTGACGGTCAGGTCGTGGTCACCTTCTCTGAGGACAGCTACGTTGCCATCAAGTCCGGCGACAACGCGGACTGGTACATGACCGATGGCTGGCAGGGCTTTGTATCCTCCGCGACCCTGTACAAGACCACCACACTCAGCAGCAGCGATAAGCTTTACGTTCCTGGGCAGACACAGGTCACCTTTACGCTGGTCGATAACGGCGACGATACTTATATTTTGAGTTATGTTGCGGTGGCCTGTACCCATGAAAAACACTCCACCGACGGCATCTGTACGGTCTGCGGCGCATCTGTGGAGCATGTCTATGTGGACGGCTCCTGTTCCTGCGGCCTGGTGTGCGAGCATAACATGGAGAACGGCTACTGCACCATCTGCGGCGCGGAGTGTAACCATGTTTACCAGAATAATATCTGTACGATCTGCGGCGCGTCCAAGCCGGTGCAGGACTACTACCTGTTCGGCTACATCAACGGTGCCAACTATGCCTGTGAGGAAGATTACGAGAATCTGGGTGAGTACAAATTTGTAGATGGGCAGCTCACTGTATTCTTCACCAGCGAGAGCTATGTGGCTGTAAAGGCCGCGGATAACAAGCATTGGTACATGACCAATGGCTGGCAGGGCTTTGTATCCTCCGCAACGTTGTACAACACGGAAACACTGGGCACCACTGCCGATAAACTGTATGTGCCCGCCAATACCAACGTGACCTTTACGCTGGTGGATAATGGCGACGATACCTATGTGCTGAGCTATACTGCCGAGGCCTGTACCCACGAGAAGCACACCACCGCCGGCGTTTGCTCCGTCTGCGGTGCGGCTGTGGAGCATGTCTATGTAAATGGCTACTGCTCCTGCGGCAAGGAATGTGACCATGATTATGTCAGCAGTGTCTGCACCATCTGCGGCATGACCTGCGGCCACCGCTATGAGAATAATATCTGCGTAGACTGCGGTGCCGCGAAGGTCATTCAGGATATGTACCTGTTCGGCTGGATCAACGGCGCGGATTACGGCTGTGAAGATGACTACGCGAATTTGGGTATCTATCAGTTTGTGGACGGACGGCTGGAAGCCTTCTTCACCGCCGACAGCTATGTAGGTGTAAAGACTGCCGACTGCCTGAACTGGTACATGACCGCCGGGTATGCGGAAGACGCAACTTCCGTGACGCTGTACCATTCCGATGTTATCGATAATGCGGACAAGCTCTTCGTTCCCGGCAATAAGATCGTTACCTTTACGCTGGTGGACAATGGAAATGATACCTACACCCTGAGCTATTCGGCGGTGGAGTGTCCCCATGAAAGCCATGATACCGACGGTATCTGTGCTGTTTGCGGCGGCACTGTGGCGCACAGCTTCAAGGATGGCTGGTGCGCATGCGGACTGGCCTGCACTCACAGCTATGCTGACGGTGTTTGCGCCATCTGCGGCTTGAAATGCAGCCACAATTGGCTCAACGGCAAGTGTCAGATCTGCGGTATGTTCTGCGACCATGAGTGGGCGGAGGGCGTTTGCTCCGTCTGCGGCAGAATCTGTGTCCACACCTGGCAGGATGGAGTCTGCACCGTCTGCGCTGTGGAATGTGCCCATTCCTGGGAAAACGGCGCTTGCACCGTCTGCGGCATGACTTGCAGCCATACCTATGAAAACAATATTTGCACCAACTGCGGCTTCCATAAGCCAGCGGTGGACTACTATTTGTTCGGTGTGATCAACGGCGCGGATTATGCCTACGGCATGGATGCCGCCAATCTGGGCGAATACCTGTTCGTGGAGGGGCAGCTGGTAGTCACATTCCGGCAGGACAGCTACGTTGGTGTCAGAGCCAGCGACAAGAAGGGCTGGTATATGACCGATGGCGACATGGGTCAGGTCACATCCGTACAGCTGTACAGCACCGCTGCGATCAGCACCGGCGAGCTGCTCTATGTTCCCGGCTGCATGACCATCACCTTCACGCTGGTGGATAACGGCGACGATACGCTGACCTTGTGCTATGCAGCCGTGGAATGCCCCCACGAAAGCCATGATGCGAATGGCCTTTGCACGCTGTGCGGCACGGAGGTTTCGCACAGCTACGATGCGGTTGTGACAGCACCGACCTGCACCACTGACGGTTATACCACCCATACCTGCCCGGTCTGTGGTGACAGCTATATTGATTCTCCTGTTGCGGCTCCGGGTCACAGCTATGATGTGGCGATAACGGATCCTACCTGCACCGAGAATGGAAGCGCGGACTACCGTTGCTCTGTCTGCGGCGACAGCTACTCCGAGGTCATCACCGCCCCGGGGCACAGCTATGAAACCACTGTGACCGAACCTACCTGTACGGAGGCTGGAAGCACGACCTCCACCTGTACTGTCTGCGGTCACAGCTATACGGAAACGATTGCCGCACTGGGTCACAGTTATGAAGTGGTTGTGACGGCTCCTACCTGCACGCAGGATGGTTACACCACCCATACCTGTACCGCTTGCGGCGATACATACACCGATGCGATCGTTGCGGCAACCGGTCACCGTTATGATGACGGCGTGGTCACGACCCAGCCTACCTGCACGGATGAGGGGGTCAAGACCTTTACCTGCGATTGCGGCAGCAGCTATACGGAAGTGGTTGCGGCTTTGGGTCACAGCTATGAAGTGACGACTACCGCGCCGACCTGCACGGAGGGCGGTTACACCACCCACACCTGTACGGTCTGCGGCGACAGCTACACCGATTCGGAGGTCGCGGCACTGGGTCACAGCTATGAAGTGACGATTACCGCACCTACTTGCACGGAGGATGGCTATACCACCCATACCTGTACCGTTTGCGGCGATACATACACTGATTCGATTGTTGCAGCCACCGGCCACAGCTATGATGGCGTTATCACGATGGCGCCCACCTGTACGGAAACAGGCGTGAAGACCTTTACCTGTGGCTGCGGTGCCAGTTATACGGAAAGCGTTGCGGCACTGGGGCATGCTGTTGTCACGGATGCGGCTGTCAATGCGACCTGCACCGAAACGGGTCTGACGGAAGGAAGCCATTGCCAGACTTGCGGTGAGACGCTGGTCGCACAGGAGGTGCTTCCTGCCACCGGACACAACTACGAGCAGTACGTTCACGATGCTACCTGCAAAGAGTACGCGGATTATGAGGTTATTTGCCCGGCCTGCGGTGACAACTACATCTATCATGCGGAGGATATGGCTGATTGGATGTATGAGATCCCTGTGGGAATGGATGCCAGCTTGTTCGTGGTAGAAACACAGTACCGTTACAGTGATTATGAGTTTGTGGTATCTAAGGATACTTCAATGGATGGCTACACACTGGCGGACAGTCAGTGGATCAGCACCGGAACCAATACCATCTATTATGTCCAGAGCTGGAACAGCGGTTTTGATACCACCAGCGATATCTATGCCGCGTATAACAATCTGGACAAGAAGGTCTCTGCTTATGTGACCGAAACCGCCAAGCTGGAGATCGACTCTGATGCCATTATTGGCTATCTGTATTATCACTGGAGTTATCCCGAGCATGAAAAAGATTACTCTACGGAGTATCAGACAGGTTTGTTTGTCAACTTCTGCGCGTTCTACAGCACGACGGATCCCAGCACCTACTCCTGTGATATCAGCGATATGAGCTACGAGGTTGGGTATGACTACTGCACCGACTCCGACTGGTACTTTGTCCAGAATGTATATGGTCAGACCTATACCACCTACGAGATGGAGTACACCTATGAGCGCTGGACAGAGTGGTCTGACTGGAGCACGGAGGAGGTTGCTGCATCTGATACCCGCAAGGTCGAGACTCGTACCGTTTATCGCTTGGCGGATGTGACTCTGGGCGACCACAGCTACGAAAGTGTTGTTACGACACCTACCTGTACGGAGAATGGTTACACCACCCATACCTGTTCTGTCTGCGGCGATACATACACCGACAGTGCAGTGAGTGCCTCTGGTCACAGCTATGATGAGGGTGTTGTTACTACTGATCCTAGCTGCACCACTGCTGGTGTTAAGACCTTTACTTGTTCCTGCGGCGACAGCTATACCGAGGAAATCGCTGCTACTGGACATAGCTATCAGTCTGTTGTCACCGCTCCCACTTGCACTGAGGACGGTTACACAACCCATACTTGTACTGTCTGCGGTGACATCTATACCGACAGCGTTGTGAGTGCTACCGGTCACAGCTATGATGAGGGTGTTGTTACGACGGATCCCACCTGCACCACCGCTGGTGTGAAAACCTTCACCTGTTCCTGCGGCGACAGCTACACCGAAGCCGTTGCGTCACCGGGTCACAGCTATAACGCGGTCGTTACCGCTCCCACCTGTGTCGCAGCTGGCTATACCACTCACACCTGCTCTGTCTGTGGTGAAAGCTACACCGATAGTGAAACGGCTGCTACCGGCATCCATACCTATGTGGATGGCACTTGCACCGGCTGCGGCGCGGTTGAAGTGGTTCCCACTGTCAAGATGAGCTCTGTCTCTCTGGCACTGAAGGATGAAGTCAAGTTCACCGGCTACTTCACCATCGAGAACATCGACGCTTCTACTGCTACCATGGGTCTGATGACCTATGAAAGTCTGCCCACCGATGTGAGCGTTGACACTGCAGATCATGTGATCCCCGGTGCGACCTATCAAAGCTCTAAGGATCGTTACATCGGCTACAGTCAGGGCATTCCCGCCAAGGAGATGGGCGACCTCTTCTACATCTGCGCTTATGTGCAGCTGGAGGACGGCACTTACGTCTACAGCGATGTGGTGGAATACTCCGTCGAGAAGTACGCTTACGCCATGCTGGACTATACCAATGACGCGGATCTGCAGAAGCTGCTGATCGCCATGCTGAACTACGGTGCGGAGGCGCAGCTGTACTTCGGTTACAACACCGATGATCTGGTCAATGCTGACCTGACCGATGAGCAGAAGAACTCCCTGAATTCCTATAGCGCCGACCTGATGGATCCCATCGTGAAGGCTGACAGCGCCAAGACCGGCAATTTCGTCTACACAGAAGCTGCGTTCAGCAAGCG
>CANBCW010000042.1 GCA_947367115.1 uncultured Clostridia bacterium
AACAATGGGCAAAAAGCGCCTTCGGCGAGGGCCGATGTGGTCATCGGCCCCTACGGGCGCGTTTGTTTATTAAACCCGCAAACAATAATTTATATCAGTATTGGCTGCAATTGCCTGCCCTCCAGCGCGGCTTCCAGAGCTGGGAGGAGTTTTGTAAAATCGGCGACCATGGAAGTT
Source organism: uncultured Clostridia bacterium (assembly GCA_947367115.1). GTDB lineage: Bacteria > Bacillota > Clostridia > Oscillospirales > Oscillospiraceae > Faecousia. The sequence continues at coordinate 178 of CANBCW010000042.1, forward strand.
GGCTTCTTTTCCGGAGCGTCCTGACCAAATGGAACGAAATAGTAGTGCTTTCTTGCAAGAAGCTTCCCGATATTCTCGGCGGCTCCGGCAAGCGCATCGTTGGTAGACACAGCGATCAGCACCGGACGGCCATTTCTCAGGTGGCTTTTGGCTGCCATTGTCACTGGTGTGTCTGCGATAGAGTGCGCCAGCTTTGCCAGCGTGTTGCCGGTGCAGGGGGCGATGACCAGTGCGTCCAGTAATTTTTTCGGGCCGATGGGCTCTACCTGAGGAACGGTGTGAAGCGGTTCTTTTCCGCAAATCTCCACAGCCCGGGCGAAATGCTCCTGAGCAGTGCCGAAGCGGCTGTCCATGGTGTAGGCGGCATGGGAAAAAATAGGGAACACGGTATGGATGCTGGCAACGGTCTCCATGGCCTGAAAGACTTTCTCGTAAGTGCAGAAGGATCCGCACATGGCAAATCCAATGTTCACAATTACCCCTCCTTCCGGGCACACAAACGCAGAACAGTGCGGGCGATGAGCGCGCCGGAGCTTTCCGGCGCAATTTTTCCGGGCAGACCGCGGGCATCGATCACATCCACTCCCACGATACCGGGGCTGGATGCCAACTCGATCTTCAGACAGTTTGCCCGGCAGTTGGACATCTGTTCCTCTGATAAAATGTGTGAGGGAACCGTGTTGAAGATCACCTTGTAGCGCCCCAGTATGTAGCCCAGATTGCTGATATCCTCTGCGCGATAATCCAGCGCGGAGATCATGGCTCGGTCAGTTTCTTTCCGGGCGGCGATGGACACGTCTGCGCCCATGACTTTCAAAAGCTGCCCCAGACATTTTCCGATTCGTCCCCAGCCCAATATCAGTACCGGGCAATGCTCCCATGTGGCACGCATGTGCTCAGCGGCAATCTTGACCGCACAGTAAGCGGTGATCCGTGCGTTTTCGGCCAGGTATCGTTCATCAGCCAGCAGATCCAGGCAGCGGAAGCCCGCCAGCTCGGGACGATCAAGAAATCCCCCCAGTATCATAACCGTTTTTGGGAGCGGTTCCAAAATGGCATTCAATTCATCGGCAGTCATCCTGCAGGGCACCGGCAGCAGCAGATGCGTCACATCCTCTGAGGGCGCTTCGGCTATGCGGATACCCCGCTTTTCCAGTTCTTCTGCCGCGATATTCAGGGCGTTGGAACATCCGGCGGGAAAAAATATACGTTGTTTCATCTGCATCCCCCTTTCACGCCAGAATATGATGGATGGAAGCCGGAGGTGCTTGATTTTTTCAACGGATTCTGTATAATGATAGGCAAGAGGTGAAGAGAATGCAGAGACTTGGATTTATTCATGATATGATGGATGTTAAGGTGCTGATTCTGTATGTAGCGGCGCGCTCCAATTACCCCATGACGACGCAGGAGATCTATGAGCTGTGCTATCAGGATGACTGCCTGAGCTATTTTGACGTGTGTACGGCTATTCCGGAGATGGTTCGTTCCGGTCATCTGCGGGAAACGGAAGGCGAAAAATATGAGATCACGGAAAAAGGACGGCGGGACGGCGAGCTTACTGCCGACTCCATTGCTTACACCGTCAAGCAGCGGGCAGAAAATGCCGTGGCTCGGTTCAATCGCCAGATCAGACGAAGCAGCTTTGTAAAGACACAGATTTTGCCCAGAGAAAACGGTGACTTTTCCGTGGTCATGTCCCTGGATGATGAGCTCGGCAACCTGATGACGCTGGAACTGATGGCTCCTGACCAGCGTCAGGCTGTACGGCTGAGCAAGCTGTTCGAGCAGAAGGCGGAAGAGGTCTATAACCTGACCATGACGGAGCTTCTGGACGGAGAAGACGAGATATAATTTTGATGGTGCCCCTTGCCGGTGCTGCAATTTCGTGGTATAGTGATAGTACACCGGATGACCGGTGACACGAAAGGAGCTGCCGCATATGAAATTTCAGTACAGTGAGAAAAAAGTCAAGCTGCCGGGTAACGTCCATGCTTATGCCGAAAAGAAGGTAATGAAGCTGGCTCGTTATTTCGAGGAGAATGCGGAGGCACTTGTGGTCTTCTCTGTTGAGAAGAACCGGAACAATGTGGAACTCACCGTTCATGGTGCGGGAACCTGGTTCCGGGCTCGTGAGAGTACGTCCGATATGTTTGCTTCCATCGATGCCGCTGTGGGCACCATTGAGGGTCAGATCCGTAAGAACAAGACCCGTTTGGCTCGCCGTCTGAAGCAGGATGCGTTCTCCCGCACCGTGGAGGAGACTTCCTTCGTACCGGAGGAAGACGAGGAAGAACAGGAAATCGTACGTATCAAGAAGTTCCACATGCAGCCCATGAACCGTGATGAGGCCGTCCTGCAGATGAATCTGCTGGGTCACAGTTTCTTCGCTTTCCGGGATGAGGACAGCGACGGAGCATTTGCTGTGGTCTATAAACGCAGCGACGGCGGCTATGGCCTGATCGTGGATGTGAAATAAGTGAAATAAAGTTCAGGGCGCGTTGCGAATTCATCGCAACGCGCCCTCATGCGTTTGTGCCATGCGGGACTGCTGCTTTTGGCAGCAGTCCCGCAGTGTATCCTTGATGGAGGTCGGCTTTTCCAAGCCCATTTAAATATTACTGTAACGCTTCAGCGCGTCCTTGACGAACAGCAGTCCTACGGTGAGTATGACCGCCAGGGTGCTGACCAATCCGGTTTGCATAATCTCCATATTGTCATACCTCCTGTGATATTTGTTAGCAATTGCTAACCATCAGCTTTAAATAGTAGTTAGCGTGCGCTAACTACTATTATAATACACACACCCAGGGGATTTGTCAAGAAAAAGTTTACAGAAACAATTGCCGAACAATTGTGTGAAAATACCATTGAATATCGAACAGATGTGTGATATAATCTATTCGAAGGGAGTGGGGGCAGTGACGCAACAAAAATGTTATATTGCCATTGACTTGAAATCCTTTTTCGCTTCTCAAGAGTGTGTCCGCCGGGGACTGGATCCCATGACCACCAATTTGGTGGTGGCGGACAGCAGCCGGACGGAGAAAACGATCTGCCTGGCGGTGACACCGGCATTGAAGTTTTATGGTATCCCGAGCCGCGCCCGGCTCTTTGAGGTCATCCAGAAGGTAAAAGAGGTCAATGCGCTGCGGCAGGCGAAGGCGCCCGGACGTAGCTTTACCGGTAAATCCTTCGATACCGTGGCGCTGAAGGCCGATCCTGCTTTGGAGCTGGACTTCATCATCGCACCGCCCCATATGGCAAGCTATATGGAATGCAGCACCCGGGTTTATCAGATCTACCTGAAGTATGTAGCCCCGGAGGATATCCACGTCTATTCCATCGATGAGGTATTCATCGATGCGACTCCATATCTCAAAACCTATGGCCTGACCGCGCGGGAGCTGGCCAGAAAGATGATCGGTGAGGTGCTGGCACAGACCGGCATCACCGCTGCGGCGGGAATTGGCACGAACCTGTACCTGTGTAAAGTGGCCATGGATATTATGGCCAAGCACATCCCGCCAGATGCGGACGGTGTGCGCATTGCGGAGCTGGATGAAATGAGTTACCGGCGTTCCCTTTGGGGTCACCGTCCTCTGACGGATTTCTGGCGGGTGGGCCGGGGCTATGCAAAAAAGCTTGAGGCGCATGGAATGTTTACCATGGGCGATGTGGCGCGGTGCTCACTGACAGGGGAGGACGTGCTGTATCGGCTGTTCGGCGTCAACGCCGAGCTGTTGATCGACCATGCCTGGGGATGGGAGTCCTGCACACTGGAGGATATCAAATCTTACCGCCCCAGTGCCAGCAGCATTGGCTCCGGTCAGGTGCTGCATTGTCCGTACCCCTATGAAAAGGCACGACTCATTGTCCGGGAGATGACGGATCTGCTGGTGCTGGAGCTGGTAGATCAGGGACTGGTGACGGACAAGCTGACGCTGACCATTGGGTATGATCGGGAGAATCTAACGGATCCAAAAATCAGCGCGCGTTACCGGGGGGCGGTTTCCACGGATCCCTATGGGCGAAAAATTCCCCAGCACGCCCATGGTACTGCCAGTCTATCCCGCTGCTGTGCATCCACCCGGCTGATCACAGAGGCGGTGATGGAACTGTATGACCGTATTGCCGATCCAATGCTGCTGGTGCGGCGGGTGAACCTGACGGCGGTCAATGTGCGGCGGGCGGAGACAGCGGTGGAGGAAACGTGGCAGATGGATCTGTTTGCGGATATTCAAACGCGGGAACAGGAGAACGCCGCGCTGGCTCGGGAAACGCGCCGTCAGCAGGCGGTGCTGCATATCCGCAAAAAATACGGAAAAAACGCCATCTTGAAGGGAATGAATTTCCTGGAGGGGGCGACGACCAAGGACAGAAACGCGCAGATCGGCGGTCACAAAGCATAAGGAGAATTTATGAACCCATATGAAGATATCATCAGCCTGCCGCACCACAGATCCGCAACCCGCCCCCAAATGACCCGGCAGGATCGGGCAGCGCAGTTTGCGCCCTTTGCTGCACTGAATGGCTACGAAGCCGCCATCCGGGAGACAGGACGGCTGACGGATACGGCGGCTGAGCTGATGGAAAGCAGCGTGGCAGCCATAGATGAAGCGCTGCGTGTCATCCGGCAGCGGATCAGGGAACAGCCGGAGGTCGTGGTGACCTACTTTCAACCGGATGAACGGAAGGCGGGCGGCGCGTATCTGACTGTCACCGGCCGGGTACACAAGCTTATGGAGTACGAAAGGGCCTTCGTGCTGCATGACGGAAGAACGATCTCGTTTGATCATATCTATGAGTTGACGCTGATACCGGCGGATAAAAAATAGCAGACACATGCATGTGCCTGCTATTTTTGATGGATCCGGAATCAGCGGCCCATGCTTGGGCGCTGGGATTGCTGTTGGTTACTGCTGTCGGAAGTGGCAGACTGAATCTGCTCGCCGATCTCCACAGTGACGCTGATCGTCTGCCCGCGGCGGTAGATGGTTAAAGTCAGGCTGTCGCCAATCTCGGAATTGCCGATCAGACTGACCAGTTCATCGGAACTGCTGATTTCCGTATCGCCGACCTTCGTGATGATATCACCGATCTGCAGGCCGGCTTTCTCAGCGGGGCTGTCCTCCGTCACGGCCTGAACGGCCGCGCCTGCGGGCAAACCGTAGATCTGGTAGCTCTCGTTGACATCAGACACGGATACGCCCAGATAAGGCTTGGAAACATAGCCCTTTTCGATGATGCTCTCAACGATACTGCGGATAGAGTTGATGGGAATGGCAAAGCCGATGTTATCGATGGAGGCTTCGCTGGAAGAGGAGCTGGAGTACTTGGCGTTGGTCACGCCGATGACCTCTCCGTACATATTGAACAGGGCACCGCCGGAATTGCCGGAATTGATGGCGCAGTCGGTCTGCAGCAGGTTCATGGTAATGCCGCCGGAGAAGGTGACCTCACGGTCTTTGGCGCTGATGGTACCGGCGGTGAGGGAGAAGGTCAGCTCACCCAGAGGGTTGCCAATGGCGATCACGCTGTCGCCCACATTCAGATTGTCGGAGTCACCCAAAACAACAGGGGACAGACCCTCTGCTTCGATCTTCAAAACGGCAATATCGTTGCTTTCGTCATAACCGATGAGGGAAGCATCGTAGTTTTTGCCGTTATACAGGGATACGGTAATGCTGTTGGAGCTTTCGATGACGTGGAAATTTGTCAGAATATAGCCATCATCGGAAATAATAAAGCCGGAACCGGATGCGGCAGAGGTGGATTGGTAGCCCCAATAGTTTGTGGTGATAGAGGTGGTAATGCCCACGGTGGAGTTGACGTTGACGGCGTAAACTTCCGCGGCAGTCATAATTTTGCTGGTGTCGATGGCGTTGATGTCAATGACGGTGTTGCCGCGGTTTCCTTCCAGAATGGTGGTGGAGTCCGAGGCGGGATTTTGAGTTTGATTCTGATTGCCGGGAATTACGGCATCCTTGTTGTCGTTCATCAAGTAGCCCGCGGCCAGAACACCGCCAGCGCCTATGGCACCGCCCAGCAAAGAAAAGCACAGGGCCAGGGCAGTCAGCTTCAGCCCGGTGTGCTTTTTCTCCGGCTTGGGTGCGGATGCTGCGGGAGGCTGAGGCGTGGACGGTGTATAGCTGTAATAGCCGTAGGGAGCGGCCTGCTGTGGCTGCTCCATGTTGTTTTCAAATTCGTCCATATGATATTCTCCTTATCTTTGGCTTTGTGGGATTAGGATACCATGTTTTGCTTAAGACTTGCTGAAGAAAAATCACAATATGTGTAAAAGAACTGTTAACAAAAAACATCCGGTGCGTTCTCACGCACCGGATGAGCGCCTTACAGTCCACGTTGGCGCAGATCATTTACGAGATGGACATAGAACTCCCGCACGTCAAAGCCCGGGAGGTTATAGCGGTTCAGGTCGATCATATCACCGTGGGAAATACCGGAAGGCCACTCGGTCTGCAGAAAGGTGTAATCAGAACCCCACTGGAAGGATTCTTCGCCGACCAGACCGTCGTTTGCGCCGTCAAAATAATGCACCAGATGGTATGTAAAATTCAGGGGGAACTTACCGCCGGAAGCCCGGTTGAGTTTGGAGCCAACACTGCGGCAGAAAACGTCCTCGGGCATCGGCATGGCCTTGTCCAATTCCAAACATCGGGCGGAGGTCAGGTCATTGACGGCTGCCAGAAAGTCGGCATCGCGTTCGCCCAGCTTTTGCAGAGTCTTGTTGTAGGTTGCGGCCACCTGCTGCTGTGCCGGTTGGGGAATCACGTTAAGCAGATAGTCGGCGAATTTGCAGCCCCGGTGGGGGGTATTGATGGTGGTCAGGGATGCGACATAGGGAGCCGCGCCACAGAAAGCCATGGCGTAGCGGCAGTCCAGACCGCCTTTTGAATGGGCGATGATGTTCACCTTCTCACTGCCGGTTTGGCGCAGGATCTCTTGAATGCGTTCCGTGAGTGCCTGTGCGCAATCGGCAACAGAGGCGGCAGAGGGCTGGTTCCCATAGAAAATGTCCGCACCGTTTTTGATCAGCGCTTCTGGAATTCTGCCCCAATAATTCAGCAGCTTGCTGTCCCGGAAAAAGACACCGTGTACCAGCACAATGGGGTATTTGGTCTTGCAGATCTGCGCGGCATGACGGCTCTGATCCAGTGCTTCTTTCGCCGTTTCAAACCGGATCTCGGCAGAGACGGTTTTCATAATCTTCCACAAGGCGATGAGATTGGCAATCGGGATCCAACCACAGATGATCCCGGTGACGCGCAGCTTGATGCCAAGCTGCACGCTGGTGCAGTATACGGTAATGATACCGTTCCAAAAGGTAAGTGCCAGCACGCTGACGCAAACCAGAACGCTCATCAGCCACAGCAGCGGATGAAAGAAAAGATAATACGCGGCCAGCACCATCTGAATCACGATGGATATGGCCGTGCTGATCAAAAACAGCTTCAGACAGCCGTATCCATGGATCAGGACGCACAGGCGCTTGCTGACCCCGGACGAACCGGTCAGCACCGGCAGCACATTCGCCGCGAGACCGCAGAGCACCCATAGGGGAATTGTCCCGGGAACGGCCCATGCCCAAATACCGCAGTTCGCACTGAGGCACAGCAGTATCACAGCCGGAAACAGAACCCAATTTTTGGCGGATGTCATTTCAGTTGTCACGCTCCCAGTCTTTCGCGCAGTTCACTGCCTTTTTCCAGCCCCGGATGCGTTTGGAACGGATTTCATCGGAAATCTGGGATTGGAAGGTGCGGTCAACTGCCCAGTTTTGACGGATCTCGTTCAGATCCTTCCAGTAGCCTACCGCGATTCCTGCCAGATACGCCGCGCCCATGGCGGTGGTTTCAACACATTTGGGGCGCAGCACCGGGGCTGCGGATATATCGGCCTGTGTTTCCACCAGATAATTATTGGCAGACGCACCGCCATCCACCTTCAGGGCAGAAAGCCGAATGCCGGAGTCGGCCTCCATGGCGGAGAGAACATCGTTTGTCTGATAGACGATGGAATCCAAGGTGGCCCGGATGATATGGTACTTGTTCACACCCCGGGTCAGACCCACCACTGCACCCCGGGCGTAGGCATCCCAATGAGGCGCACCTAACCCGGTGAAAGCGGGCACCACATAGCAGCCGTTGGTGTCCGACACCTTGCGCGCCATGTATTCCGAATCCGCTGCGGACTCAATAAAACGCAATTCATCCCGGAGCCACTGTATAGCGGCACCCGCTACGAAAATAGAACCCTCCAGAGCATAAGTGACCTTGCCGTTCAGCCCCCAGCCGATGGTGGTGACCAGACCGTTTTTGGAGAAAATAGGCGTTTCGCCGGTGTTCATCAGCAGAAACGCACCGGTGCCGTAGGTGCATTTGGAGTCACCGGGTTCAAAACAGGTCTGACCAAACAGGGCAGCCTGCTGATCGCCTGCCGCACCGGCAATGGGGATGGCCGCGCCGAAGAAAGACGCGTCGGTGCAGCCGTAGACATGGCTGGAGGGCATGGCTGCCGGCAGCATTGCCGCGGGAATGCCCAGCTTGTTCAGGATCTCCTGATCCCAGCAGAGGGTGTTGATGTTGAACAGCATGGTGCGGGAAGCGTTGGAGTAGTCCGTCACATGTACGGCTCCGCCGGTGAGCCTCCAGATCAGCCATGTTTCCACCGTGCCAAAAAGCAGATCACCGTTTTCCGCCTGCGCCCGGGCACCGGGAACGTTTTCCAGGATCCAGCGGATTTTGGTGCCGGAGAAATAGGGATCAATGACCAGTCCGGTCTTTTCCCGGATGGTCTCAACCAGACCGGCATCCCGAAGCTGATCGCAGTAGGCGGCAGTCCGGCGGCACTGCCAGACGATCGCGTTATAGACCGGGCGGCCGGTGTGCTTATTCCACACGATCGTGGTTTCACGCTGGTTGGTGATGCCGATGGCGGCAATGTCCGCGGCGGAGGCACCTGCATTGCGCAGAGCCATCTGCGCAACCTCCAGCTGCGTGGAGAAGATCTCATCCGCGTCATGCTCTACCCATCCGGGCTGGGGGAAAATTTGAGTAAATTCCTTCTGAGCGACGCTGCGCACTCTGCCGGAGCGGTCAAAAAGAATGCAGCGGTTGGAGGTGGTGCCGGAGTCCAGAGCCATAATGTACTTGGGCATGGGGCGATGCTCCTTTCGGGTGATGTGAAAAGGGCTGCTGCAGATTGTGCAACAGCCCCGGAGGTACTTATTGGATATGGGCGTGGTTGCCGATGTGATCCTCGCAGTAACAATAGTAGCCGTTGCAGCGGGAGCAGTAGCGGAATTCCAGTTCCGGATCGGATATATCCGTCCGGCCGCAGACGGTGCAGCGGTGGTTGTAGGGAGCTTTCACGCTGGCGGTGCTGGCAGCGTAGGAACCGGCAGAGGGGAAGGGAATGGTTTTTGCGGGACCGGCAGTCTTCTTCTTTTTTCTCCGGAATAACCGGGACGCGTTGGCACGCCAGGAAATTGGGAACACATTTATGATATCTTTGCCGAAGAACAGGAAATAATTGGCCAGAGAGATCACAGAGAACAGATTGGATGGGAACGGATAGACGATCAGACCATAGACGACCAGAAGCAGATCCAGAAGCGCAAAGATCCATGCCTTCACAGGAATGATATACAGCAGCAGGAAATGAGCGTTGGGGTATAGGGTGGCATAGCCGAGGAACAGGCTCAGGTTCAGATAATAAACATCCGCGCGTCCGCCAAAGATCATGCAGTAAACGTCCATCATCAGAATACCGGTGAAGTAATACAGGTTGAAACGGCAGGTACCCCAAAGGTTTTCCATGGCGCGCCCCAGGGAATAGTAGCACAGGAGGGAAATACCGACCACAATGAGGTTGAGCGATCCGAAACCGTAAGTCAGCGGATAGGTGATCAGCCGCCAGATCTGCCCCTGCAGGATCAGCTCCCGGTCAAAGCAGAGGACGCTGTACAGAATATAATTCTGGCTGAACAAGCTGAACAGGTAAACGATGGCACTGCCCAGACACAGATACAGCATCAGATTGGGAATGCCCTTGTTTCTGTTGCGGTAGCAAAACCGCTCAAAGCGATTGCGCAGATTTTTCAAAACATTTCATCTCCTGTGAAAAGATCATGTATATGATACCAGTTTTTGCCCCAAAAGTCTATATCAGAATTGTGAACATTTTCATGAAATAAAAGTCGAAAAAAGTCTTGACTTTCGGTGGAAAATGAGTAGAATGTATAAGGAAATTGCATACAGCCTTATCAAGAGCGGTGGAGGGAACGGCCCGATGAAACCCGGCAACCTGTTTATTCAAGGTGCCAAATCCGGCGGCAAACGAAAGATGAGGATTCGATACAGCACACGTCGAATTCTCGATGTGTGCATTTTTTCTTTAGAGGTTCCCTGGGCGGATGCTTGAATCTGCGAATGATGATGTAAGGATTTGTTGTGCGAAGAAAGGAAAAGAACATGGAAAAAAGATTATTTACCTCTGAATGTGTGACCAACGGCCATCCTGACAAGGTGGCGGACTCCATCTCCGATGCTATTCTGGACGCGTGTCTGGCACAGGATCCCGGTTCCCGGGTGGCCTGCGAGACCATGGTCACCACCAACTTCTGCCTGATCTGCGGCGAGATCACCACCAAAGCGGTGGTGGATTACGCAGCCGTTGCCCGGGAGGCCATCCGTCAGATCGGCTATGTGTACCCCGGCGACGGCTTTGACGCTGACACTGTTGAGATCCAGTGCCGGATCCATACCCAGTCCGCGGATATCGCGCTGGGTACCAACGATGAGGTGGGCGGTGCCGGTGATCAGGGGATGATGTTCGGCGGTGCCTGTACCCAGACCCCCGAATTGATGCCCCTGCCTGTGGCTTTGGCCAGAGCCCTGTGCAACCGCCTGACGGAATGCATCCACTCCAATGATTTGCTCCGCGCCGACGGTAAGACCCAGGTGTCCGTTGAGTATGACGAAAGCGGCAAGGTTATCGGCATCGACACTGTGGTTGTGTCCGTCATGCACAGCGCCGATTTTGAGATCGGGGAGCTGCGCAAGTACATCAAGGCCGGCGTCATTGCCCCGGTGCTGGAAAGCTACGGCTTCGATATCGCGGGCGTCCCCAATATCCACATCAATCCCACCGGTAATTTCGTCATTGGCGGCCCCAACGGCGATACCGGACTGACCGGACGCAAGATCATCGTGGACACCTACGGCGGCTATTTCTCCCACGGCGGCGGCGCTTTCTCCGGTAAGGATCCCACCAAGGTGGATCGCAGTGCTGCCTACATGGCTCGCTATATGGCTAAGAATCTGGTGGCCGCCGGCTTGGCCGCCCAGGTACAGGTGCAGCTGGCTTATGCCATCGGTGTTGCGGAGCCTGTTTCCGTCCGCGTGGACAGCTACGGCACCGGTGTCATTTCCGATGAAAGGATGACAGAGCTGCTGCGCGCCACCTGCGACCTGACTCCCGGCGGCATCATCCGGAAGCTGGATCTGCGCCGTCCCATCTACGCCCCCACCGCGGCTGTTGGACATTTCGGCGTGGAGGGCCGCCCCTGGGAACAGACCGATATTGCGGACAAGCTGAAGGAGCTTGCGGGCATCTGATCCTTAAATATGCATAAATAATTGCATATTTTAATATTTTTGTGGCATTTATATGAGTCCTGTTGAGTCGTTTTGGATATTTGTTGTGTTATAAACTACTTGACGGCTGTATATTTTTCATCTATAATGTATCCTATTCAATACTATCGTAAAGGAGTAATCGCATCATGAAAAGAGTATTCGCGATCGTGCTGGCCTGCCTGATGGTCATGTCTATGTTTGCTGGCTGTAAGAAGGCTGAGTCCGGCAATGAGCTGAATCTGGTCAAGGATGGCAAGCTGATCATGTCCACCAACGCAGCCTTCCCTCCCTATGAAATGACCGACGATGCCGGTAACTACATCGGCATTGATGTGGAGGTGGCGCAGGCCATCGCCGACAAGCTGGGTTTGGAGCTGGTTATCGACAATATGGAGTTCACCGCCGCCCTGGAGGCTGCCCAAAAGGGCAAGGCCGACATGGTTATGGCAGGTGTTACGGTGACACCCGACCGTGAGCTGGTCATGGATTTCTCTAACTCCTATGCCACCGGTATTCAGGTGGTCATCGTTCCTGAAAATTCCGAGATCAAGACCATTGATGATCTGGAAGGCAAGAAGATCGGCACCCAGATGGGCACCACCGGCTATCTGTACTGCTCCGACACTCCCGACAACGGCGGCTATGGCGAGGAAAATGTGGTCGCTTATGACAACGGCATCACCGCCGTGCAGGCTCTGCTGAACGGCCAGATCGACTGCATCGTCATCGATAACGCGCCCGCCCAGGCTTTCGTAAAGGAAAACCCCGGCCTGAAGATCCTGGAGACCGAGTTCACTGTTGAAGATTACGCCATCGGCTTCGCCAAGGGCAACACCGCCCTGAAGGAAGCGGTCAACAAGGCTCTGGCCGAGCTGATCGCCGACGGCACCGTGCAGAAGATCGTGGATAAGTACATCCCTGCTGAGCAGTAATAACACACGCTTAAGGAAAAAGGGCGGCTGCTGCCGTCCTTTTTCGCCGTAAGAAAGGAGATCCCCTGTGGAGCAATATTTGCAATGGAAGGAGCTGCTGCGTGCCGGTGAAGACCTTCCGTTTTGGCAGGAATTTTACGTAAAATTCTATCAGGCGTTTATTGAAGCAGACCGTTGGAAGCAGTACCTGGAGGGCGTGGGCTCGACGCTGATGGTCACGGCTCTGGCACTGGTTATCGGCGTGATTCTGGGCGTTCTGGTGGCCATCGTCCGTACGGCTCACGACCAGCAGCGCCCCGGCAGACACAATCCGATTCTGGGTGTTTTTAACGGCATCTGTCAGGTGTATGTTACCATCATCCGCGGCACGCCCATGCTGGTGCAGCTTCTGATCATGGGCTTCGTTATTTTCAGCACCAGCCGGGAATATACCGCCATCGGTATTCTGACCCTGGGCATCAATTCCGGTGCCTACGTCGCGGAGATCATTCGCGGCGGCCTGATGTCCCTTGATCCCGGCCAGATGGAGGCGGGCCGCAGTCTGGGCCTGAACTACATCGATACCATGCGCTTTATCGTCATTCCTCAGGCCTTCAAGGCCATCCTGCCGTCCCTTGGCAATGAGTTTATTACGCTGCTGAAGGATACAGCCCTGATCTATACCATCGGCGGTGAAGAACTGGTGTATGCCGCCAAGGCCATCTCTACCCGTACTTATGAGCAGATGTTCCCATTGGTGGGCTCTGCGCTGATCTATCTGGCGCTGGTGCTGATCTTCACATGGCTCCAGGGACTGCTGGAAAGGAGGCTGCGTCAAAGTGATCGACGTTAAAAATCTGAGCAAATCCTTCGGCGATAATCTGGTGCTGAACGATATCTCCGAGCATATTTATCCCGGCGATAAGGTGGTCATCATCGGCCCCTCCGGCTCCGGCAAGTCCACATTTCTGCGCTGCCTGAATCTGATGGAGTACCCCAGCTCCGGCACCATCACTTTTGACGGAGTGGAGACCACAGATCCTAAGGTGAACATCGATGAAGTCCGCCGGAAGATGGGCATGGTATTCCAGCATTTCAACCTGTTCCCCAATATGACCATCAAGAAGAATATCACTCTGGCTCCTGTGCGCACCAAGCTGATGACCCAGGCCGAGGCTGATGAAAAGGCCATGCAGCTTCTGCGCCGGGTGGGACTGGAGGAGAAGGCCGATGCCTATCCCAGCCAGCTTTCCGGCGGCCAGAAGCAGCGTATCGCCATCGTCCGTGCCCTGGCTATGAATCCGAAGGTCATCTTATTCGATGAGCCTACCTCCGCGCTGGATCCCGAAATGGTCGGCGAAGTGCTGGCAGTTATGAAAGAGCTGGCCGAAGAAGGCATGACCATGGTAGTCGTGACGCACGAAATGGGCTTTGCCCGCGAGGTTGGCAACCGAGTGCTGTTCATGGACGAGGGCAAGATCGTGGAACAGGGTACCCCGGCAGAGGTTTTCGGTAATCCTAAGCATCCCAGATTGCAGGACTTTTTGTCTAAGGTATTGTAAAATTCAAGCGCGCTGCGATGGTTCGCAGCGCGCTTCAGTATGTTAAAAATGTCCCTAAAATATGCTGTCATTTCGAACCAGCCCGCAATGCAGATATGGGAGTGGTGAGCTGAAAGGCTCACCGCTTTGCAATTACGCGGCAATCCGGGTAAAGGTCAGCTCTTCTACGCCGAAGGCCTCCTCGATGAGTTCGCCCCACCACAGCATGACCTCGGCCTTTATATTTGCTCCGATGATCTCACCATCCAAATACATATTGGAACCCTCAGCACTCCAGGTGCCCTTTTCCTCGTCGATGGTCAGCTCATCCTTCAGGGCGTCCACATATGCCTGAGCATACTCGGTGCAGGACATCGCCATAGAATCCTGAACCTGCTTCTCGGCCTCGGCCTCGCCGCCGTAGGTATCGTACAGAAGCTGCAGCATAGCGGCCACCAGCGCGTCCTTGTTGCTGTCGATGTTGGCACTGAAGGCATCCTCGTCAACGGACAAGGAATAGGTGCCATCCTTTGCAAAGGTCGCTACAAGGGCTATCTCCAGTGTGCCGGTGAAGGCGGGAACACCGAGATCCTCGCCGTTGTAGCTCAGGGCAGTCGTCCAAGAGCCGGGCAGATAGTCAAACATAATACTGGGAGCCTCGGTGGAATCAACGGGTTCGGTGGAATCATTGGGAACGGTGGGGGGAGCAGTGGTATCTCCCACAGGAACGGTTGTGGTGGAGGTGTCCTCGTTGCCACCGTCCGTCTTTGCATCGTCATTTCCGCAGGCAGCCAGAGCCAGCACCATGACCAGCGACAAAAGCACAGCAATTAGTTTTTTGATTTTCATAGTTTGCCTCCTTAATTTATGGGATGTTTTCGTTATAATTCTAAATTAGAATTATGTCAAGCTTTTTGCCCATTATAATCCTCATGTACAGATTTGTATGGGTTGGTGATAGCGTGCGTCCAAGAAAAAGCGGATATGGAAATAAAAATATCTGTGGCGCGAATATCGAGCGTATCCGCAAGGCTCAGGGCATGAAGCAGATCGTGCTGGTTTCGAGGATGCAGCTTATGGGGGTGGATATCGATCCCTCCAGCCTTTCCAAGCTGGAAGGGCAGGTTCGCATCGCTACTGACATTGAATTGAAAGCCATCGCTCGTATTCTTGGTGTATCCATGGATGAGTTGGTGGCAGAGTCGGACATAGATTAAAGGGGCTATAATGAAGCGGGCTGCGAACCCAAGCCGCGCGCTTATTTTATTAAATTAATAAGCAGCATTATTAAAATCCGTATTAAAGGAATTGTTTTTCCGTTTCAAAAA
>CANBCW010000043.1 GCA_947367115.1 uncultured Clostridia bacterium
ATGGCGTAACGATACCTGACCAGCCGAACACGAATCGTCCGCCGGCACTGCCGGCAAACAACAATTTATCTTACCAATTTATCGTACATCTCACTTTTGCTTGCGAAAGAAACGAAACTGGTATATACTATCCTTACTGAAACGGAGGAATGGACAATGGACTTTAAAGTTTTAGCCGTTGGCGATGTAGTCGGCAATCCCGGCATGGAACGCATTCGCAGATCGCTGCGATACCTGAAGCGCAAAACAGCTGCGGATTTTGTTATCGTCAACGGTGAAAACGCCAGCGGCGTTGGAATCACGCCCCAGCAAGCCGAAGATATTCTGGATGCCGGAGCTGATGTAATCACCCTCGGCAACCATAGCTTCAACCGCCGGGAGATCATCCCTTATTTGGATGACTGCCCCCAGATCCTTCGCCCCGCCAATTATGCCCCCCAGACTCCGGGGCGGGGCTGGGGTATCTTCGACAGCAAATGCGGCCCGGTGGCTGTCATTGACCTGATCGGCCGGTGCGGTATGGACTACGGCCCGGACAACCCCTTCCTTTTGGTGGAAAAGATCCTCAAGGAAGTGGATACCGAGCTGATCTTCGTGGAGCTCCACGCCGAAGCCACCTCCGAAAAGCTAGCCATGGGCCACATGCTGGATGGCCGGGTCAGCGCCGTTTGGGGCACCCACACGCACGTTCCCACCGCTGACGCAGGCGTGCTGCCCAGGGGTACAGGATACGTGACAGACCTGGGCATGACAGGCCCTCAAAATTCCGTGCTGGGCATTCGGCCTCAGCTTTCCATTGAGAAGTTTCGCGGAGACCTGACCAGCCGTTACCAGTGGGCAGACGGCCCCACCAAGCTGGAAGCCGTCCTTTTTACCATCGACAGCACCTCCGGCCTTTGCCGGAGTGCGGAAAGGGTTGATTTATCCGATGAAAATTCTTCACAGCGCTGACCTGCATCTGGATACGCCCTTTGCCGGGCGCACGCCGGAGCAGATCCAATTTCTGAAGCAGGCGCTATTGAAGGTTCCAGAGCTTCTTGCCCAGCTGGCACACAGGGAAAATTGTGATCTGGTGCTTCTGTCAGGCGACCTGTTCGACGGCTCATGTACCCGGGAAAGCTATTTGGCGCTCCGGAATGCGCTGGAGGAAATGAAGATCCCGGTATTTATCAGCCCCGGCAACCACGATTTCATTTCTCCCGACAGTCCTTACTCGGCGGAAAGCTGGCCGAAAAATGTCCACATTTTCACACGTCCTGAGATGGAATCCGTGGCGATTCCGGAGCTGAACTGTCGTGTCTATGGCGCGGGCTACCGCTCCATGGACTGTGATCCTCTGCTGGAAAGCTTCCGCACCGAGGGTGAGGAGCGGTATCATATCGCCGTGCTCCACGGCGATCCGACACAGGCCGGTTCCCCCTACTGCCCCATCACCTCCAATCAAGTAAGGGAGTCCGGGCTTCATTATCTGGCACTGGGTCACATCCATAAGGCAGGCAGCTTCCGGGCTGGCGAGACCCTCTGTGCCTGGCCCGGCTGTCCAATGGGCCGGGGCTTTGATGAGCTGGGTGTCAAGGGTGCCCTGATCGTAACGCTGGAGGACACCGCCGAGACAGCCTTTGTGCCATTGGATACGCCCCAATTCCACGATCATGAGATCTGTCACGGCACGGATGCTCACGCCGCTCTGGCTGCTTTGCTGCCGGCTCTGGGCGATGAAAATTTCTACCGTGTCACCTTCACCGGTGAATCGTCGGAGCTGGATCTGGCCGCGCTGCGCTCCGCGTTTGCACAATTTCCCAATCTGGAGCTTCGTGACCGGACAGTGCCCGAACGCGACATCTGGGACAGCATCAGCGAGGATACATTGGAGGGCGTCTACTTCCGGCTTCTGAAGGATGCCATGACCGATGCCGATGACGATGCTAAGGCGGCACTGACACTGGCTGCCCGAATCTCCCGGCAGATCTTAGACGGACAGGAGGTGCGCCTGCCATGAGAATCTATTCCATGACTGCCACCTTCGGCAAGCTGGAGCATGAA
Source organism: uncultured Clostridia bacterium (assembly GCA_947367115.1). Taxonomy (GTDB): domain Bacteria; phylum Bacillota; class Clostridia; order Oscillospirales; family Oscillospiraceae; genus Faecousia. Next base: position 2,044 of record CANBCW010000043.1, read on the forward strand.
ACATTGACGTTACAGCCGGGCTTCAATATTATTGAAGCCCCAAACGAATGGGGAAAATCCACCTGGTGCGCTTTTCTTGTGACGATGCTCTACGGGCTCGACACCCGGGTCAAGACGACGAAAGCGGCTCTTGCAGACAAGGAGCGGTACGCCCCCTGGTCCGGCAGCCCCATGTCCGGCCGCATCGACCTGTGCTGGAATGGGCGGGATATCACCATCGAACGCAGCAGCAAAGGCCGCACGCCGCTGGGCATTTTCCGTGCCTATGAAACCGCCACAGGTCTGGAAGTCCCGGAGCTCACCGCTGCCAATTGCGGCCAGACGCTTCTGGGCGTAGAGCGCAGTGTGTTCACGCGGGCAGGTTTTTTGCGTTTTTCCGACCTGCCTGTGACGCAGGATGACGCGTTGCGCCATCGGCTCAACGCCCTCGTGACCACCGGCGACGAAAGCGGTGCCGCGGAAGCATTGGGGCAAAAGCTGCGTGACTTAAAAAACCACTGCCGCTATAACCGCAGCGGCCTGCTGCCCCAGGCAGAAAGCCAGCGTGCTCAGCTGGAGGCTAAGCTGCGTGACATTGACGAATTGAACGCACAGTCTGAGCGGTTACGCAAACGCCACGGCGAAGTGGAGCAGTGGATTGCACAGCTGGAGAATCATAAAGCCGCGCTCCATTATGCTGCCGCAAAAGATGACGCGCAGCGGGTGGAAGCTGCCGCCGCGGCACAGGATGCGGCATTGGAGCGGTATCAGCAATTGTCGCGTATCTGCGCGGAGCTGCCCGACCGTCAGGAAGCCCAGCAGGCTGTCCGGACGCTGGAAGCGATACGTCAAGAGCGGGACTCCCTGCAAATGGAGGAGCAGATGCTCCCCAAAGCGCCGGAGCTCCCCCATATTCCAGACTGCTTCCGTGGCATTCGGCCCGAGGATGCCGTCGCGCAAGCGGAGGCGGATCGTGCCGCCATGACCGCCCTTTCAGAGCCAAAGACCCCCCCGCTTGCTCTGCTGTATGTTCTGGCCATCGTCATTGCGGTGGCTGCCATAGCTGTGGCTGTTATGAGCCGTCCCATGTATGGTGCTATGCTGCTCCCCCTCTGCCTGATTCCGGCAATTTTGGCGCTGATGATGGGACATGCATACAAAACCCGGCTGGCAGAAATCCACGCCACCCGCGCCGCCCTCTGCCGCCGCTATGGCAATCAGGATCCCCGGGAATGGATTACCGAGGCTCTCAGCTATGAGACCGCGTGGCAGAACTACCGCTGGCAATTATCGGACTACAACACCCAGCGTGGAGACTTGGACAGCCGTCGGGAAAAGCTGCAGCAGCGGATGGAGGCATGCTCCAGCAGCCGAAGTCTGAACGACTGGCAGACCGTTATCAGCAACTGGGATGCCCTCAGCGATGCCCACCGGACACTCCAACAGGCAGAAAGTCATCTGAACACGCTCCGTTCAATGGCAAAGGCCGCCTGCGCTCCTGCCATGCAGGATACACTGACCCACACCGAATCCGAAACCAATCGTCTGCTCTCCGATGCGGCCTATGAACAGCGGCAGCTGCAGCGGAAACTGGGGCAGTGCATCGGTCAAATGGAGTCTCTCGGCAGCGTTGATGTGCTGCGCCGGGAGCTGGATGATGTCCAGCGCCGCATTCACGCTTTGGAGCAGACCTATACGGCACTGGAATATGCCCAAAACGCTCTGGCTGCCGCCAGGCAGGAGCTCCAGCGGCGTTTTGCCCCCCGGATCACCAAGCGTGCTCAGGAGCTGTTCACCCAGCTGACCGGCGGTCGCTACGACCGGCTGACACTGGGGCAGGATCTTTCCGTTCAGGCCGGTGCCCAGAACGAGGACACCCTGCGTTCCCAGCAATGGCGCAGTGACGGCACGATCGATCAGCTTTATCTGGCTCTGCGGCTGGCCGTTGCCCAGGAACTGACCCCAGAAGCTCCCCTGATCCTGGACGACGCTCTGGTTCGCTTTGACGATACACGTCTGGCCGCCGCTTTGCAAATTCTCCGTCAGGAGTCCGAAACCAAGCAGGTACTTCTGTTCACCTGTCAGGGGCGGGAAAAGAACCTGTAACAAATGGGTCGGTTCAACTTGAACCGACCCATTTTTCTTATTTTATTCGCCGCCAGTCTTGGGCTTACGACGGTGGTAATTGTAACGGCGGCGATGATAGGTTTTTTTCGTCTTTTCCCCCTGCTCTGCCGGTACATCCTGCGCCTCCACAGGAGCGGGCACTGGTGCTGCCGTTTCCTGCACCGGTTTCGCTTCCCCTTTGGGCTTGCCGCGGTTGCGGCGGCGGCGATTGGTCTTCCCCTCGCCCTGCGCGGGCTCCTCAATGCTCTGCTCCTGAACCGTAGGAGTCTCCTCCACCACGGCTTCCTCCCGATAACGGAACTTAATGGGATCCAGGAAAGCAGACTCTTCCTCTTTCTTTTCCCTGCGCACCCGCTTACCGGAGCCGGAAATCGGTGCCAGATCCGCCGGAATGGGCGGGTCATTTTTCTTGGCCTTGCCATTGCGCAGAACAGCAATATCCTCATTGGAGAAAACGCTGACGGTATCCGGAGCATCCTCCATGCGAACCTTTACCTGCTGACGCAGCAGGTTGACTTCGACCACCGTACCGCGACCCTCAGGAGTATCCACAAAAGACTCCTCCTTGGGACTGCGGCGCAGCAGATCCTCATAGGCATCCTGTTCATATTTCAGGCAGCACATGAGCCGTCCGCAGGTACCGGAGATCTTGGTGGGATTTAAGGAAAGATTCTGGGTCTTTGCCATCTTGATCGACACCGGCTGAAAATCATCCAAAAAGCTGACGCAGCAGAAAGGACGTCCGCAAATACCAAGACCGCCTACCATCTTCGCCTTATCGCGCACACCGATCTGACGCAGTTCAATACGGGTATGGAAAATAGAGGCCAGATTTTTTACCAGCTCCCGAAAGTCTACGCGCTCGTCGGCGGTGAAGAAAAACAGTATCTTGCTGCCATCAAACGCGCATTCCACATTGACCAGCTGCATATCCAGCTGCAGTTCCTCGATCTTCTGCAGGCAGGCCTCATGGGCTTTCTTTTCCTTGGCGCGGTTCTCCGCAATGATCTTTTCGTCCTGCGCATCAGCAATACGCAGAACGCTGCGCAGCGGAGCGATCACATCCTTCTGAGAGATCGAGTGATTGCCGCTGGCGCAAATGCCATACTCAGGCCCTCTGGCCGTCTCAATGATTACATGATCACCGGTTTGAAGACACAGCCCCGCAGGGTCAAAATAATATACCTTCTGTCCCGGACGGAACTGAATATCCACTACCTCAACAGCAGTGTCAGCATCCGGAACAGTCTTGATTTCTTCTTTCATTGGCATTCTCCTTGTTTTTATCGCAGCGCCCATTGCAGATAGCCGCAGATGGCGGCCGGGGATATATTCCCCTGGGCGTATTCGACGCATTTTTGCAATTGCCGGATCGCAGCCATCAGATCCGCCGAACTGCGGCTGGCGCTAATGGTTCGGGCTAACTCTGATATCGCTCTTCCACCGGCGCGGCAGGCAAGGCTTTCCTCCAATATCGAAAGCCAGTCCTGCAAAATAGGGATCACTTGATCGCGCTTCCATTTTTCCATCGGAACCAGCACACGTACCAGCCCCATCGTATCCCGCTGGGCAAAGGCTTTGGCAAAGTCTACCGTCTGCTGCTGCAGCCCTTCGCTGCCTTCCAGCAGCTTCACAGCCTGACCGAAATATCCCCCGCTTCGGCTGATCGCGGCAGCCAAGGTATCCGGCTCTGCCTTTGGGAACTTCCGTTCCAATTCCCGGCGCAGAACAGCCTCCGGAAGCGGCTGAAGCGCCAGCTCGGTACAGCGGGAGCGTACGGTGGGCAGCAGCCGCTCGGGGTTATCTGTAATCAGGAGAAACACGCCATAACTGGGGGGCTCCTCCAAAATCTTCAGCAGCGCGTTTTGACCTGGGATACCCATATCCTGCCCCCGGGGAAACAGGTAGATTTTCCGCTGTCCCTCATTGGGTTGGACATAAATATCCGCCCGTGCCTGACGGATCAGGTCGACCGGAACGGTCTTTTTTTCCGGGTCATCTACGGTAATGAAGTCCGGGTGAACGCCGCTCAAAACCTTCCGGCAGCCCTCACAGCCGCCGCAGGGCTTTTCACTTTCGGTACACATCATCGCTGCCGCCAGCAGGTTCGCCAGCGTCCGCTTGCCGGATCCTTGCGGGCCGGAAATCAGGTAAAAGTGAGATACCCGGCCCCGCTGCAAGCTTCGGCGCAGATTGTCTTTTAAACGCTCATTGCCGAGCAAGCTTTCGAAGCCCATACCGCTCCCCCTTAAGATATGATTATAGCATAAAATTGACGTTTTGTCATTTTTTATTTGGAATGATAAATTGTTGTTTGCGGGTTTAACAAACAAACGCGCCCGTAGGGGCCGATGACCACAATTTATCTTCTTATCCCCACAGGGCGGACAGCATTGGAATGACCTGCTTTTTCCGGCTCATAACCCGGGGCAGGAACACCGTATTATCCTTGGGCGTTACATTGAAGGCCTGACGAATGATCTCATCGTCACCGATATAAACCAGTTGGGTGCCTTCCATCAGCACATCCGTGAGCATCAGCACCACCAGATCAAAGCCACGCTCCAGAGCGGTTTTCTGCATCAGCGCCAGGAACTCATCCTTGCGCTCCAGCATCTTGGAGCTGTCCACGCAAGTGATCTGTGCCACCGCCAAATCATGACCGGCAATGTGAAACTCCTTGTAGTCCGCAAACAGCAGATCCTTCGCCGTTTTGTTGCCCACCGAAGTGGAAAAAATATCCCGACCAAGCTCCTCCAGCGAAACATTGGCGATTCGTGCCATGCGTTCTGCCGTCCGGCGATCCCGCTCCGTGCAGGTTGGAGATTTAAACATAACCGTATCGGAGATGATGGCCGCCGCCATCATGCCGGCCATCTTCGCCGAGGGCATCAAGCCCCGGTCTTGGAACATACTGGCGATGATCGTATTGGTAGAGCCCACCGGCTCATTGCGAACGTAGATCGGATTGGAAGTTTGGATATCAGCCAGACGATGATGGTCGATGATCTCCAAAATCTCGGCTTCCTCCAAACCGGGCACGGACTGTGCAGCCTCGTTGTGATCCACCAGCACCACACGCTTGCGGCGCGGGCGCAGCAGATGATACCGGGTCAACACACCCACGACCCGCTCATTCTCGTCCAGAATGGGATAGCAGGATTCCCGGTGCTTCAGCACCTGCTCGCGTACATCGTCCACCCGGTCATTCAGGTGAAAGCAGGTCAGATCCGACCGGCGGCATATCCGTCCAATCGGAGTAGACTGGAAGATCAGCCGTGCCGCCCGGTAAGCGTCAAAGGGAGTCGAAACGATACAGGTAGAAGTCGGGGTGTTGCGCAGTTCTTCACTCAGCTCTGCCTGACACAGCACCAGACAGTTGACGTTCATTTCCAGCGCCCGCTGGATCATATCGGGCTGGTGGCCGCAGATGACAATGGAATTAGGGTTGTTGAACAACAGGTTTTCCCGGCTTTGGGGCAGCGCGATGGTGACTTCTCCGGATACTGTATCCGTATTCTCGCCGGCATCGTTCAGAATTTTTCCCTCCAGAACCGACAGAACGTTGAACAGCGGCACCTGACTCAAGTACCCAGCCTGAATCTGACCCATGTTGTACTTGGCAACATCCTCCTGAGAAAGCATGCCAAACAGCGTGCCATCCTCGTTGGCAACGGGAACGGCAGCCAGGTTTTTCTGCTCCTGCAGCAGATTCCATCCCCGATCCACAGTAACAGCCGTACTCAGCACCGGAGGCGCATCAAAATCCAGATCGCGTACCTGCGTATGCATGCTGGTGATCAGCGTGGGAGGTTGGAAGCCAAACCGATCCAGCACAATCTGGGTTTCGTCGGACACATGTCCGAGGCATGCAGCCTCGTATTCCCGATCTCCCACAGCATTACGCAGGGCGGCATAGGCCATGGCAGCCACGATGGAGTCCGTATCCGGGTTGCGGTGACCGGTAACATAAATGGGATCCATAAGCAAACCTCCGTGTGATTTCAATTTTACGCAGTGACTTCTCCCGCCAGATCGATGGCAAATAGTTTTCTGATCTCCTTTTGGCTCATTTCCTGACCGATGGCCCACATAAGCTTGCACATAGCAGCCTCGGTGGTCATATCCCGACCCTGAATCACGCCCAGCTCCAGCAGCTTATTGCCCACCTGATAGACGCGCAGATCCGAGCTGTCATACAGACACTGCGTAGTAATGACTACACTCATCCCCGCGTTGATGGCAGCGCGGATGCCGCTCAAGCCTTCGTTCAGGACATTGACACCGCCTAGCCCAAAGGCCTCAATGACGATTCCCTTATAGCCCATGCCCACCAGAGCATCAAAGATCTTGGGCGACAGCCCCGGTGTCAGTTTCAGCAGGAACACTTCACTGCTGATATTATCCATCAATCGGGCAGGACCCTTGACTCTCGGAATCACCCGGTCATCCACCTTCAGACCCAATCCCGTGATCTGGGCGGCATAGCGGGCATTCACGCTTTCAAAAGCCGAAAAGTCCGTCGCGCGAACCTTCACCGCACGGCAGCCCAGCATGACCTTCCGGTCAAAGGCCAGGAACACACCTGCTTTTTCCGATGCCGCCATGGCAAAGGCGGTACGCAGATTGTCCGGCCCATCAGAAAGCACATCTGCCAGCGGGAGCTGAGAACCGGTGAATACCACCGGGATATCGATATCCGGCAGCATAAACGTCACAGCGGAAGCGGTATAGGCCATGGTATCCGTTCCGTGGGAAACCACAATGCCGTCAAAATCTCCCCGCATCTCAAAGATAGCCCGGGCAATGAGCTGCCATTCCTCCGGACGGATATTGGATGAGTCCAGACACATCACGTCCCGGACGGTGATATCGTAATAGGTGCGAAGCTGGTTGATTTCCCGCTCCATGACCTCACTGCGGTGTGGTTCCAGACCGTCGCAGCCAGGCATTGAAGCGATCGTGCCGCCGGTGGTCAGCAGGAGAAGTTTTTTCTTATTGTCCATAATGAACCTCCGGTCGTTGAAGCAAGCAGAACATAGCCTGCCCATCAATATTTTGTCTTATCATTCATTATACCGACTAACAGGGAAAATAGCAAGAAAAATCAGCACAAATGCCCTATGGCCTTGCAATTTTTATTGTTTCGATGTACAATATAGCAAATCAAACGTAAACATGCAGGAGGCTGTTATGAACGTACTGGTCACCGGCGGTGCCGGATATATCGGCTCCCACACCTGTCTGGAGCTGCTGAATGAGGGCTACGGCGTTATCGTTATCGATAATCTGTGCAATTCCAACCGAAAAAGTCTGGAGCGTGTCCAAACCCTCACCGGAAAAAGTCTTGTTTTCTACGAAGGCGATGTCCGGGATGAAGCCCTGCTGCGAACGATCTTCGCGGAGCATCAGATCGGTTGTGTGATCCACTTCGCTGGTCTGAAGGCCGTGGGTGAAAGTGTCGCAATGCCCTGGGAATACTATGACAATAACCTGAATTCCACCCTCACACTGACCAAGGTCATGAAGGACGTGGGCATGAAGAATATCATTTTCTCCTCCTCTGCCACGGTCTATACCGCTGACAACGAAATGCCTCTGCGGGAAACCAGCCGTACCGGCAACTGCACCAACCCCTACGGCTGGACAAAATACATGACCGAGCAGATTCTCTGGGGCATGGCTCACGCGGACAAGGAATGGGGCATCGTGCTGCTGCGCTACTTCAACCCCATCGGTGCCCACGAATCCGGCATGATCGGCGAGGATCCTCGTGGTATCCCCAACAATCTGATGCCCTACATCACGCAGGTGGCTGTCGGCCGCCGGGAACGTCTGAATGTATTTGGTAACGACTATGACACCCCAGACGGCACCGGTGTCCGGGATTATATCCATGTGGTAGATCTGGCCCGGGGTCATGTGGCAGCCGTGAAGTATGTGACAGAGAATCCCGGCTGCGAAGTATTCAACCTGGGTACCGGTATCGGCTACAGCGTGCTGGATATGGTCAACACCTTCCGTACCGTCAATAATGTACCTGTCCCTTACGCCATCGTAGAGCGCCGCCCCGGCGATATTGCCACCTGCTATGCCGACCCCGGCAAGAGCGCCGAGGTTCTGGGCTGGAAGGCCACCCACACCCTCGAAGATATGTGCCGGGACTCCTGGAACTGGCAGAGCCGGAACCCCATGGGCTACGAAAGTTGAACAATACCGCAAAAACGGAGCTGCATGACGCAGCTCCGTTTTCTCTTTACAGATATTGTTCCCAATAGACCTCTGTCCAGCCGTTTGTATCAAAGCCGGCGCGGATGGCATCCGCCATGATCTGCAGCTTTTTCTTCAGTGCGGAAGCCTTCATCAGTTCCTCACCGGAGCCTGTCATGACTTCCTCCATGATGCGCGCACGATCCTCCCGCCCATTGACGCGGGCGTAGGCATCGACGAAATAGCTGTCTGCGCCACTGCCACCGGAATAGGTCCACTTCGTCAGCTGGCGGTAGCCTTCATCATACGCTCCATAGTAAGCAAAGCCGCTGGGATTGCAGGCGTTCCATTGTTTGCTGCTAAACGTATCCGTGGACAGGCGCATTTCGATCGCATGCCAAACCTCGTGGTGGATGGTCTTGTCCAGATCATCGGCCGTGATATCCAGCACCAACTCATAGCGGTAGCGGCACAGCTGGGCAAAGCCCACTGTGGGCAGATCGCCCTTGATGCCGCCGGTTAAGCAGAAACTCAAGCCGCCCTCCCCCGCGCCGTTGCGGAACTGTTTCAGGAAGCCGGTGGGATACAGCGCCAGCGCCTCATCCAGACGCTTCAGCGCGGCTCCGATCAAAGCAGGATCCTCCGTCTGTTCCACGGTGTAGTCCGCGTGACCGCAGGTCAACGCGGTCTGCTGACCGATCAGGATCTCAACGCCGTACTTCTTCTCCAGAGCATCTGCCTGCGTACGAACATCCTTCAGCGAATCCGGCAATGCGGGGCCATTCACTTCCGCCAGATAATCCTCTGCCACGGTCTTGTCCACCCGATCCTGCCACTGGACAGTTTCAGGGGTCACACCTTCCTCAAACGTCAGCACCTTGGGGTCAATGAGCACCATGTCGAAGTAATATCCTTCCGCATGGAACCCCAGGATCAACTGCTCATCAGCCAAATAGATCGCGCCAAACGTCGCATCCACAAAGCCGTAATCATTCATGTCCGCCGCGGCAGCACCGTTGGAAAGGTCAAAAATGGTCGTATTGCGCTCACCCTCATCGGGAGCCTTCCGCCGCACCATATAGGGAGAGCCAGGCAGCACGCTGTAGCCCACGGTATCGCCGCCCAACTGGTCGGTCGTGATGCGCTGCACCTCACCGCCGCTGAGCTTGCCGTAATAGACATCGTAGCCGTAGACGTTCTCGTTCATCTCCACGCCATAGAACATGTCATCGGACAGCCACACATGGGAAAGTCTCTCACTCAGCAGCCGCAGCTTGCCGGTGCGGGCATCGATGATGGCAATGCCGCAGTCCGTGCTGTGGAGGGACAGATACACCCGCGCCACCAGCAGCTCCTGACTATGGTGAATGCTCAGCAGACTTTCCAGCCGCAGATTCTGTTCCAGCGTCATTCTGCCCACATTACCGGATGCCACATCCATACGGTAAAGAACATCGTTTTCTACATAATAGTAATTCGCCCGGTCATAGGAGAAAAAGCCGTCCAGCGCAGGTGCCGAGAAGGACTTGACCAGTTTCAGCTCCTGATCATATACATGGAACTTACCGGTCTTGGGTTCCGCCATCAGAATGGCACCATCAGAGAAACGCTGCAGCACAGGCTCCATCGTACACCCCTTGGCGGTCTGTGCCACCACCTTATCGGCGTAAACATCGATGATCTCCATAGAATTGATGATTCCCTGACCGGAGCTGAAATAATTCCGGCTGGCCAGCACCAGGCCATTGCCCAGACTCAGCAGCTCCGGGAAGGTCTTCCAATTGGTGCATTTCAGCTGCGTCACCGGATCGATAGACGGAGGGGGATCCGTAGGCTGAGAGGTTTCAGGATCAGTAGGAAGCGGATCGCTGGGCTGAGAGCTTTCCGTCTGATCCGGCTCGGTTTGCGTAGGCTGAGTCGGCTCCGACTGTGTGGGCTGGGTGCTCAGCGTCGTTTGTGCCGGAGTCTGCTGCACACATCCCGCCAGAACCAGCATCGCCAGAAGCAACGCCAAAAGCCGGAGAGGTATCAAATTCAATTTTTTCATAGGCACTCACCTCTTCTGGCTATCATACCACAATTTCTGTCGAAAAGCAAACATATTCCTCGAAAGATGGGCCAAAAAGGTTGGTAAATTTTGTTTTTATTTTCCAGCAACAGACAGTCCCCGCACCAGCACACTGGGCGCTCCAAAGGCGGTCATCCCCAGTGCCATCGGCAGCTCCACATTATCCGCTACCGCGGAAATATTTTTCAGCAATTCATAGAAATTACCTGCCACGGTAAAGGACTTGACACGGCTGGTTTTTTTGCCGTTTTCAATCAAATATCCGGCACTTTGCAGGGAGAAATCACCGGAAACCGCGTTGGCACCCGCGTGAAGTCCCTCCAGCGCATTGATATAAACACCGCTGCCTGTCAGTTCCAGCAGCGCCTCCTCGCTCATTTCGCCGGGAGCCACATACATCGTAAACGGACGTACCGTAACAGGCGCGTTATATCCACCCTTTGAAGCGTTGCCTGTGGTCTTTTTCCCGGCAATATTGGCGGTCTTCAGATTATACAGCAGCGTGTTCAGCACACCGTTTTCCACCACTTTTTTGCTGTGGGTAGGACTGCCCTCGGCATCAAAATGGATCGGCATCGGATTATCCTTGTGGAAGGGATCATCCACAATGGTCACCACATGGGACGCAATGCTCTGCCCCTCCTTTTCTGCCAGCTGGGACAGACCCTTCTGGGCAGACTCAGCGGAAAAGATGCCGCTAAAGGTCTGCAAAAGGTCTGCCATGGCTTTGGGAGCAAACACCACGTTATACACACCGGTCGGAGCCACATCACCGCCCAGCTTGGAAAGCGCGCCCTGGACAGCCTTTGCCGCCAGTGCCTCACGATCAATGGCACTGAGTTTTCCCAGCTTCACCTTCAGATCGTTGGCCATGTCCTCTCCATCTTTGACCACCGCGGCCACCACCAGTCCGGCAGTTTGGTTGACATAACTCAAATCTAATCCCTTGGAATTATAGATCGCGATCTCACTTCGCTCGGAGATGCCCTGCGTGGTCGTTCCGTCAACAACCATAGGGCTTGCAGCATAGGCCTTCGCCTGCATATCAAGCACCGTATCGATCAGCTCCTCCGTCGAGGGCAGATCATAAGCGTGGATCTTCAACGGCTCATACGCCTGTCCGCCTGCTCCCAGGAAAACCGCATCCTCGCTTTCCAGCGCAGCAGCATTGTCAGCGGCTTTTTCTACAACCGCCGCTGCCTGTGCGGCGCTCAGTTCCTCAGTGGACGCATAGCCCATCTTGCCGTTCACAATGCAGCGAAAGCAGACACCGCCCTCAACAGAGCCGGTAAACTGGTTGATCTCGTTCTGGAACGCACCCACAGAGGTACTTTCCGAAGCCTGATAGTAAAGCTCGTATTCCGTAATACCAAGCGCGGCACAGTGGTTGATGACCGCTGCCTTAAACCCATAAAAATCCATATTATCTCCCCCCCACAGTGATGGATGATACCCGAATCAGGGGCTGACCCACATTGGTAGGGACGCTGCCGCTGGAAGCGCCGCAAACGCCCTGCCCCATGTCCAGATCCGTACCCACCATATCGATATTGTGCAGAATCTCGGAGCCCTTGCCCACCAGACTGGCTCCCCGAACAGGCTCGCAGATCACGCCGTTCCGGACGATATATCCCTCGCTGACGGTAAAATTAAACTCGCCGGTGACCGGGTTGACGGAGCCGCCGCCCATATCCTTCGCGTACAGGCCGTACTCCATGGAGGCAATGATATCTTCGTTTTTATCCGTGCCTGGCGCGATATAGGTATTGGTCATCCGGGAAGTGGGGGTATAGGAATAGCTCTGACGGCGGGAATTGCCGGTCGACTCCATTCCCATGCGCCGTCCGTTGAAGCGGTCGACCATATAGGACTTGAGAATGCCGTTTTCGATCAGCACATTGCGCTGGGCAGAATGCCCCTCATCGTCAATGTTGATGGAACCCCACGCGCTGGGGATGGTTCCGTCGTCAATGGCCGTCACCTTTTCGTGGGCAATCTTTTCCCCCAGCTTCCCCGCAAACTGGCTTCGCCCATAGGCTACGAAAGCCGCTTCCAGAGAATGTCCACAAGCTTCATGGAAGATCACGCCGCCAAAGCCGCCCTCGATGGCAACAGGCATCACACCCGCCGGGCAGTAACCTGCTCCGGCCATGGTCACCGCCTGCCGAGCCGCCCGAAGCCCGATCTGCTTCGGGTCAACCGAATCAAACATTTCCAAGCCCATGCGGCTGCCGGGGCTGAAGGTACCGGTCTGCGTCTCCCCATTAATCTCGGCCACGGCGTTGATCGCCATTCTCGTGCGAATTTGACGATCCTGCGTATACAGCCCTTCTGATGTCGCGATCAGAATATGACGATCCACATTGCCCAGTGTGCCGGTGACCTGACGAATGGACGCATGATGATCCTTCGCGGCAAAATAGCCTTCTTTCAAAACAGTAACCTTTTGGGTATTCGGTACCGAAGAAGGTACTACCGTCACCGGATGGATATCCCCGAACGTACGCTCCCGCAGGACGATCTGAATTTCAGCCGTCCCCTGCCCCAGTGCTTCAGCGGCCTGCTCGGCGCAGCGCAGCAGCCCCTGCTCGCTCTTATCCACAGTCGTCGCCATAACGCTGCGCAATCCTTTGTACACCCGCACTGCCGCGCCGGAAACAACCGTATCATTGATGGAGTCCACCCTGTTGTCGATCATATGGATGGAGTGATTCATGGTATTTTCCGCAAAAAGCTCCGCGTAGTCCGCGCCGGTGGATACGGCTTTGCGCAAAACGCGTTCACATACTTCTCTTGTGATCATGGAGTTTTCCCCTTTTCATGCATGTCGTTCCTATTTTACCACAAAACCCCGCCGGACACAACAGCGGTATAGAAAGATAAATTGTTGTTTGCCGGCAGTGCCGGCGGACGATTCGTGTTCGGCTGGTCAGGTATCGTTACGCCATTGGGTACCGCTCGGTATCGTTTTATCTGCGAGATCTGAGC
>CANBCW010000044.1 GCA_947367115.1 uncultured Clostridia bacterium
AGCGCTTCGTTACCGAGTGACCCCCAACGGTGGTAACGTTTCATCCAGCGTTCGTAACGCATTTGCGGCGGGCCATGTCCGCAAACAACAATTTATCACGGCAATGTTCTTGATTTATTAACATAAATGGATTACAATTTAAGGGAGCATTCAGCGTTTGTGTATATAATGGACACTGTAAGTTTGAAGTTCGGAAGAAGGGAAGCTATGGACGTATTTCGGCGCAGAGAACTGAAATTTCTGGTGGATGAACAACAGCGTCAGCTGCTGGAGCAGATTATGCAAGAGCAAATGGTGCCGGATAAGTACGGACGCAGCACCATCTGCAACCTGTATTATGATACAGCGGATTATCGGTTGATTCGCCGTTCTTTGGAACAGCCTGTGTATAAGGAAAAGCTTCGCCTGCGCAGTTACGGTATTGTCAAACCCGGTGTAGATGTGTTCCTGGAAATGAAGAAAAAGTACAACGGCATCGTCTATAAGCGCCGTATTCGCGTGACCGAGGATGAAGCCGAGCGTTTCATGGAGCGCTGCGGTGATTTGCCGCAGGACACCCAGATCGCGCGGGAGATGATCTATTTCCGGGATTTTTACCGGGATCTGGCTCCCAGAGTACACCTGAGCTATGAGCGGGAGGCGTGGTTTGATCCTAAGGACTCCGGTTTCCGTATGACGCTGGATCGGAACATACTCTACCGCACGACGGATTTGAGCTTGGCCGCGCCCATTGGCGGAAGAACCATTCTCCCGGACGATATCTCGCTGCTGGAGGTCAAAGCGTCCGGCGGCATTCCTATGTGGCTGACGGAGCATCTGAGCAGCCATAAGATCCACAAACAATCCCTTTCAAAATACGGCAGGGCCTATACGGAGATCCTGCAGGATAGATTAACAGAAAGTCGAGGACGTTCCTATGCTTGAATCTACATTCGCAAGCTTATATAATTCCCTGACGGGTATCACACTGCAGACCTTTCTGATCTGCATGGGCTCCGCGTTGGCCTTGGGTGCGGTGATAGCTGTGGTTTACTGCTTCCGCACGGCGCACAGTGCCAGCTTCGTGGTGACACTGGCCTTGCTGCCTGCTACGGTGGCGGTGGTCATTATGATGGTCAACGGCAACCTTGGTGCCGGCGTGGCGGTGGCAGGCGCGTTTTCACTGGTGCGCTTCCGCAGCACGCCCGGTACTGCCAAAGAAATCGGTGCCATTTTCCTTTCTATGGCGGTGGGGCTGGCCTGCGGCATGGGATACCCCGGTTTTGCGCTGATCTTCACGGTCATCATGTGCGTCATGACGCTGGTCTATTCTCTGGTCAACTTTGGCGGACATCGGAACGCTGCGCTGCGGCGCGTCCTGCGGATCACAGTGCCGGAGGATCTGGACTATCCGAATGTATTCGACGACCTTTTGGAGAAGTACACGACCCATGTGACGCTGACCAGCGTCAAGACGACCAATCTGGGCAGCCTGAACCGGCTGACCTATGAACTGACCCTGCGCAAAGCGGGAACGGAGAAAGCGTTCATTGATGAATTGCGCTGCCGCAACGGCAACCTGGAGATCAGCATGTCTCTCCAGACTCTTGAAAATAGGGAAAACCTGTAAATTGACAGATTAGCCAAAAGAAAAGCTGCTTACGTCGGAGGAATAACCATTCCTCCGGCGTTTCTTTAGTTTTTATGGTGAAAAATGGACAAATTTTGGATAAGAAAGATACATACCTTGATTATTGCTTGCAACTGTGATATAATTCCATAAACTGCGGGCTTATGGCCTATGTAAAAAATATGTTTCCAAGAGCGTTACATCTGTGCTTCGAAGACGATATGATGTGATTGCGATATCAATACGAAAGGACGAAAAACCGACATGTGTAAAAAGATCCTGCGGATCCTTTCCCTGGCGCTGGCGATCCTTCTGGCGGTTTCGGTGGCCGTTCCGTCCCCCGTGACTGCCGCGGCAACCAAAGCAGATGAAATCAAGCAGCAGATCAGAAATACATATAAAAATGCCCGGTCTTATTACGGCTGGAAGTCTTTCGATGGTTATTGCGGCGCGTTTGTCAATGCCCAGCTGTATTTGATGGGCATTACTTCCAATGTGATTGGCACCGACGGTAAGGATGCTTATAATGCGTTTAACCGCAAGAGCGTCACCAGCGGCGGCTACAGTGTCAAGGCGTATCCTGCAAAAACCTATTCCCTGAAGTCTGCCCTGAATGACATTACGAAGAATGGGACTCAGAATGCTTATTATATTCTGGTCGGTTTCGAAAAGACCAAATCCTCGCTGGGCCGCCGTTATGGTCATGCCTGCGTGATTCACGCGATCATTGATGGAACGGTCTATTATGCGGAAAGCTATGATCTGACAATGAACGGCAAACACTATCCCGAAGGTACACCCATCAGTTGTTCCATTGATGATTTCTGCGCATACTATGCCAGTACAACGACCCAGTTTGACGGTGTGATCTACTTCGGTCTGAAAACCTATGTGGATAGCTGTACCGCGTATACGTCAAACGCATGGGCTTCCGCCAAAACGGAGGGCAAGATCTGGAGCCAGCCTTGTGAAAATACGGTGAATCAGAACTCAGAGTATCGCCGCACGCTCGTAGTCGGCGAGCAGGTGAATATTACCGGCCTTTATATGAACACCGTAGGAGAATACTGGTATCAGAT
This sequence comes from uncultured Clostridia bacterium, assembly GCA_947367115.1. Classification (GTDB taxonomy): domain Bacteria; phylum Bacillota; class Clostridia; order Oscillospirales; family Oscillospiraceae; genus Faecousia. Next base: position 2,689 of record CANBCW010000044.1, read on the forward strand.
TGATGAAGGCCAGACCGGATACGTTCGCGCGGAAGCGGTGTCTATCAGCCAGCTTCGGTTCGATGATGTGGCCGTGGTGGATGTTACGGCTCCCTCGGTTCTGGTCAAGGGTAAGCCCTTCAAAGTCAAGGGGACGATCTTGTCTGACATGAATGCCATCTACTCGGTTCGTGCCCGGGTCTACAGTGTGGACGGCGAAGCGGTGACACAGGTCATCAATGCCACTGATATGGCAGAGGCAAAAAGCTATGACCTATACGGCAGCAAAATTTCCAGTAAGCTGACTTTCCGCAGCTTGAGTGCGGGGAACTACCGTTACGAACTGGCAGCCATCGTGGGAAATTATTATGTGGAAGAAGGTCAGCTGCTGACCGGCTGGGAAACGGTAAGCCTATGGTCTTCTGATTTCCTGGTAGTAGAGAAGAAAACCGACGTCCATACCGTTACGTTTGATGCCTGCGGCGGTACTTCCGGCTTGAATCAGACTGTTGTTGCGTCGCAGCAGGCCATGGGCAGCCTGCCCACCGCACAGCGCCAGGGCTATGTATTCCTCGGCTGGTATACGGAGGCGGAGGGCGGTGAGCGGATCACCGCGGAAACTGTCCCCACAGCCGCTGCCACCTATTACGCGCACTGGATCAGCCTGGACGAACTGCGCGCCGGTTGGCTGGATAACGGCAGCTGCTGGTATCTCTACTCTGACGGTGTGACCAGTATGGGCTGCATCGAGGTGGACGGCACGCTGTATTACTTCAGTTCTGTGGATCCTATGGGTCAGAACTGGATGATGTGGACGACGGCCGGCACGGTATGATCGACATTTGCAATCAAGGAGCGAAATGAAAAATGGCGGAATCGCAGCAGCATTTAAATGACACGCAGCGGTATATCCTGCATGTCCTGCAGGAAGTGGTTCATGTGCTGGATGAACTGAATATTCCCTATTATATGCAGGGTGGTACGATGCTGGGTGCCATCCGGCACGGCGGTTTCATCCCCTGGGACGATGATGTGGATCTGGGTATCCCCCGGGCAGATTATGAGCGCCTGTTGAAAGAAGTCTCGGCGCATTTGCCTGAGAACCTGGAGCTTCGAACCTATGATGATGAAACGGATCACCATTATTACTTTGCCCGCATCGTAGATACGCGATATCAGATTCGCCGCATGGGCAGCATTGAGGAGCGGCTGGAAAATATCTGGGTAGATCTGTTCCCCTTGGATGGCATGCCAAATGGCTGGGCTTCCCGGCAGTGGCATAAGTTCCGGCTGCTGATGACCCGGCTGAAGTTCCATCTGTCCTGCTTTGAGAAGGTCAATATCAAGCGCCCCGGCCGTCCGCTGGTGGAGCGTATCATCATCAGGATCGCTATGATCACCCGGGTGGGCAAGTGGTTCAATACTCGCAAGCAGTTGGATAAAATGGATCGGCTGCTGAAAAAATACCCCCCCGAAACATCCGATTATCTCGTGAACTTTACAGGTCAGACTTCCTACAAATTCAACGAAATGTTCAAAAAAGAGATCTATGGGAAGGGAGCCTCGTATCCCTTTGAAAACCTGACTCTGGTTGGCCCGGAGCAGTATGACGCTTATCTCAAATCCCTCTACGGCGACTACATGACGCCGCCCAGAGTGGAAGACCGGAATGCCCACGTGGCAGAGCTGGTTCCCATTGAGGAGGTGGACTGACCGTGCGCCTTCAAGACATCGCAAAGCTCGGCGGTGACGCGTCCTCCAAGCTGACGGTTCTATCTGAGGAGCAGCTGAAAGAGCTCCACGGTGTCCTGCTGGAGATTCTGGACGATATTATGACCATCTGCCATGAAAATGGGCTGCGGTTCGTCCTGATCGGCGGCAGCGCCATCGGCGCGCTGCGCTCCGGCGGGATCATTCCCTGGGATGACGATATTGATATCGCCATGCCCCGCGCTGATTTTGAAAAATTCACAGCCGTTGTCCGTGCGCGCTGGAGTGATAAGTATTCCATGCTCCATCCTCAGGATCCCGACAATTTCGGGCGCGTGATCCCCAAGATCCGCCTGCGCGGTACGGAGTACCGCACCATTTTGGAGCAGGATCTGACGGACTGCGGCGTGTTCATTGATATCTATACCATCGAAAATGTCCCGGATCATGCGATTGCCCGGGCATTTCAGGGGATCATGGCCATGGGAATGGGCTTTGCCTTATCCTGCCGCCGGCTGTACCGCGGCCGGAAATGGTTCCGGCAGTTTGACAATGGGCTGTCCTTTAAGGTCAAGTGTGCCATTGGTTTCTGCCTGAGCTTCGCGAGCTATGAGACTTGGGCCCGGTGGACAGACTACTGGCATTCCTGCTGCAAGGATGAGAATAGTAAATTCGTTTCGATTCCTGCGGATGTCCGCCATTATTTCGGGGAGATCAATCCCCGCAGCATGCTTTGCCAGCCGGTAGAAGTCCCATTCGCGGGCCGTACCTGCTTTGTGCCCAGCCAGGCAGATGCGTATTTGCGTGCCATTTACGGCGATTATATGCAGATCCCTCCTGTAGAGAAGCAGGAGCGTAACTGCTACCTCAAATTTGATCTTGGCGAACGCCAGAGAAAAGAGGAGAACTAAAATGATTAATTTTACTGTGGGTCCTGTTCAGTCCAGTGCGGAGGTTCGCGCCATCGGAGCAGAACATGTGCCCTATTTCCGCACACCTGAGTTCTCTGCGGTGATGCTCGAAAATGAGGCGCTGATGCAGCGCTTCGCGAAAGCCCCGGAAGGGGCACGGACGGTGTTTATCACCGGCTCCGGCACCGCGTCCATGGAGGCTGCGGTGATGAATGTATTTACGCCTGCGGACAAGGTGCTGCTGGTCAATGGCGGCAGCTTTGGTCAGCGGTTCCACGAGCTGTGCGAGATCCACCAGATTCCCTTTGAGGAAATCAAGCTGGAAACCGGCAGGGCGCTGACCGCTGCCCATCTGGCGGCCTATGAAAACAAGGGCTTCACCGGATTTCTGGTGAATATCCATGAGACATCGACCGGCGTGCGCTACAATGCTGACCTGATCGGTGATTTCTGCCGCCGCAATGGGCTGTTCCTTGTGGTGGATGCCATCAGTTCCTTCCTGGCAGACAAGTTCGATATGGCTGCGGTAGGAGCTGATGTGATGATCACCGGCTCTCAGAAAGCACTGGCCTGCCCTCCCGGTGTCTCTGTGATGGTGCTGTCGAAGCGGGCAGTGGAGCGCATCGAAGGTAATCAGGTACGCTGCATGTATTTAGACCTGAAGAGCGCCCTGAAAAACGGCGAGCGCGGGCAGACCCCCTTTACCCCTGCGGTGGGGACGCTGCTTCAAATCCATGCCCGGCTGAAGGCCATTGAGGCCGCAGGCGGCGTGGAGGTGGAAACCGCGAAGATCGCCGCGCTGGCAGCGGATTTCCGCAGCCGCATCGCGGGACTGCCTCTGACGGTTTGTTCAGAGTCCATGTCCAACGCGGTCACACCCCTGATGACACAGAACTGCTCTGCCTATGATGTATTTACGGTGCTCAAGGACGAGTATGGAATCTGGGTCTGCCCCAACGGCGGGGAATATAAAGAGAGGATATTCCGGGTCGGCCATATTGGCGACCTGACTGTGGAGGACAATGCCGTGTTGGCTGATGCCCTTCATGACCTGGTGAAAAGAGGAATTCTGCGGTAAACCACTCTTAAGAACAATAGACCGGTGCTTTACGGCAGCATCGGTCAGGCCAACCAGCCTTCGGGCGAGAGGAACAGAGAATGAAAAAAGTTATCACATATGGTACCTATGATCTGCTTCATCATGGCCATGTGGCGCTGCTGAAGCGGGCAAAAGCTCTGGGCGATTATCTGATCGTTGGCGTGACTGCCGATGGTTTCGATAAGGAACGGGGCAAGCTGAACGTCAGTCAATCTCTGGCGGAGCGGATCGAAAATGTCCGGCAGACGGGCATTGCCGATCAGATCATTGTAGAAGAATACGAGGGTCAGAAGATCTCCGATATTCAAAAGTATGGCGTGGATATCTTTACCGTCGGTTCCGACTGGGTAGGCAAATTCGACTACCTCAGTGAGTACTGTCAGGTGGTATATCTGCCCAGAACACGCGGCATCAGTTCCACGGTGCTTCGTGCCAGCGCCAAGCCTGCGCTGAAGGTGGGCATTCTGGGTGTGGACAGCATGGCTGAGCGGTTCTTTTCGGAAGCCAAGGTGGTTTCCGGAATGGAAGTGACCTCTGTGTATGACGCGGATCCCCAGAAGGTGACGAAATTCTGCCGCGGCAAGGGCGGTCTGGAGCGTCTCGAAAGTGAACAGGATATTTATGCCGGCTGTGACGCGGTATTCATCAACACGCCGGCGGACGAGCATTATCAGCAGATTCTCGCTGCCATCGAAGCGGGCTGCCATGTAATCTGCAATCCTCCCATGTTCCTGAGCCGGGAGGAAGCGAACGAGTGCTATCAGAAGGCAGACGAGGCGGGATTGGTGCTGTTTGAGGGCATCAAGACCCTGTATTTCCCGGCCTTTGAGCATATGCTGCTGCTGGTCAAGAGCGGCCTGATCGGAACGGTTAAGGATATCGATGTATCCTGCAGCCAGATTCCGGAGCATATGGAACAGGTGGTCAAAAATAAATATCTGGGCAGCTTGTATGACTGGGGCACAACGGCTCTGCTGCCGATCATCAAGATCTATGAAGCGGAATGTCTGGATAGTCAGCTCATCAACTTCCAGACCGAGGATTTCAGCTATTTTACCCGCGGCCTTCTGCGCTATCAGAATGCCACTGCCTCTATCAAGGTGGGCAAGGGCATGAAGGTAGAGGGCGAGCTGATCATCACGGGAACCAAGGGGTATCTGTATGTACCTGCGCCTTGGTGGAAGACCGAGTATTTTGAGATCCGTTCCGAGGATCTGCGAAACGTCAAAAAGTATTTCTACAGCTACGAGGGCGATGGCCTGCGGTATATGATCTACAGCTTCCTTAATGCCATCAATGATCCCGAGCGCGGCCTTCAGCACACCCGAGCGGAGGTGCTTCGCGCCACCGCCATTCTGGAGAAGTTCCATCAGGGCGGTTTCACCCGCATCGAGATGTAACGAAGGAGGAGCAGTTTGGATACTCCGAATTTGCTGAGCCTGCAGGAAATGCAAATGGTCTACCTGGAGCTTCTGCGTGAATTTGACAGTGTCTGTCAGACTCACGGCCTGCGGTATGATCTGGCAGGTGGTTCCCTGCTGGGCGCTGTGCGCCATGGGGGCTTTATTCCCTGGGATGATGATATCGATGTGTGCATGCCTCGGCCGGATTACGAGCGGATGCTGGAACTGAAGCTGGAGGGCAAGCTGAAGTTGCCCAAGGGGCGGGATCTGATCTGCAACCGAAACCAGACCTTTGCCCGGCATTTCGGACGCTTCATTCGTTATGACGTGAAACGTGTGGCGGATATGGCTGAGGATACGGACTGCCCCTATATCGGAATGGATATTTTTCCCGTGGATGGTCTGCCTGCCGGGAAACTGGCGTTCAAGTGGCAGTGCTGGCGGGTGCGCCAGCTGCGGCGCTTCCTGCTGACCAGCGTGGAAAAGCAGGGCACCAGCCGGCGGGGGGCACTGGCGGCGAAGATTAAGGATCTTTACCGTCCCATACTGCGTAAGATCGGCCCCTTCCGCTTGTCCCGGATGCTTGATAAGGTCTGCAGCCGAACGGACTACGATAAGGCTGAGCTGGTCGGTGCCATCACTGGCATGTACGGCCATAAAGAGCGGTGGCGCAAGGCAGATATGCTCCCCCAGACCCGGCTGGATTTTGAGGGGATCCAGGCGTGGGGCTTTGCCAATTATGATATTTACCTCACCAATCTCTACGGCGACTATATGAAACTGCCCCCGGAGGATAAGCGCGTCCCACATTGCGACAGCGGCTACCGGGTGCCTTTCGAATCATAAAAGGAGAACGACTATGAACGTAGCATTGCTGACTGCCGCGGGAAGCGGTACCCGGATGCATCAGGATATTCCGAAGCAGTTTATCCATGTGGACAATAAGCCTGTCATCATTTATACCATGGAGGCTTTCCAAAACCATCCCAGCATCGATGCCATCATCGTGGTGACACTGGATTCCTGGAGCGCTGTACTGTGGGCTTATGCCAAGCAGTTCAATATTACCAAGCTCAAGTGGGTGGTGCCCGGCGGCGCTACCGGTCAGGAGTCTATCCGGAAGGGGCTGGAGGCACTGAGGCAGGAACTGAGCGATGACGATGTGGTGCTGATTCATGACGGCAACCGCCCCCTGGTATCCAGCGAGATCATTTCTGACAGCCTGGCGACCTTCTCCCGCTACGGCAGCGCTGTCGCCGCCATTCCCTGCACCGAGGTGGTCTTTGAGACCAATGATGGTATCAGTTCCTGCACCTCCACGGAGCGGGAGCGGCTGCGCCGTACCCAGACTCCTCACACCTACAAGCTGGGCGACCTGTATGGTGCCCATCTGGAGGCAGAGCAGAAAGGGATCAACAATACTGCCGCGTCCTGCATGCTGATGAAGGAGCTGGGGCGCATGACCTACTTCTCCAAGGGCTCGGAGGAGAATCTGAAAATTACGACGCTGGATGATCTGAAGATCTTCAAAGCACTGCTCTACATGACCCAGGATAGTTGGATCAAAAAATAAGACAAATGGGAGGGATGGCACTGTGACCTACACGGACAATTATTTGAATGATCTGCGGAAGGTTCAGTCTGCAATCCCTCATCCGGAGCGGCTGGATCACAGCCGCATCCTGATCACCGGAGCGGGCGGGCTGATCTGCTCGGCTCTGGTGGATCTGCTGCTGCACCGCAATGATACCGCCGGCTCCGGCATTCAGGTTTACGCCGCGGGAAGAAGCCGGGAGAAGCTTGCAAACCGCTTTGCCCATTGGTCAGGCCGGGACGATCTTCACTTCGTTGCTTATGATGCTGCGGAGCCTATTGACTGCACGGAGCGGTTTGACTATCTGATCCACGGTGCCAGTCCGGCAAATCCGGCGGCATACAATGCCCAGCCGGTAGAGACTATGGTGGCTAATTTCACCGGAATACACAATATCCTGCGCTATGCCCGGGATTGTGGTGCAAAACGTGTGCTGTACGTTTCTTCCAGCGAGGTCTACGGCAGAAAAGAGGGGTGTGATCCCTACCATGAGGCGGAATACGGCTTCTTGGATCTGCTGAACCCCCGAGCCTGCTATCCGTCCAGCAAGCGGGCGGCGGAGACACTCTGCGCGGCTTACGGTCAGGAATACGGCGTGAACAGCGTCATTGTCCGGCCGGGGCATGTCTACGGCCCCACAGCAACCGCGGCCGATAACCGGGCTTCCTCCCAGTTCCCGCGAGATGTGCTGGCAGGCAAGAATATCGTCATGAAAAGCGCCGGGACTCAGCTCCGCTCCTACTGCTATGTGCTTGACTGCGCGTCTGCTATGCTCGCGGTGCTGCTGGAGGGGGAGATGGGGCATGCCTACAATATTTCAAACCGTGACAGCGTCGTCACCATCCGCCAAATGGCACAGGCCTTTGCGGACGCGGCGGGCTGTAAGCTGGAATTTGAGAACCCCACCGATGCGGAAGCCCGCAGCTATAATCTGATGGATAATTCCGCGCTGAATGCTGTATCCCTTGAAAATTTGGGCTGGCAGGGGCTGTTTGATCTGGAAACAGGTGTTAGAGCCACGCTGGATGCGTTAAAATAGAGAGGAAATCGTATGGAAAAAATATTGACCATTTCCATTGCTGCATATAATGTGGAAGAATATATTCGTCACACGCTGGACTCCATCATCACGCCGGGCAGTATCGATGCCCTGCAGATTTTGGTGGTGGATGACGGCGGTAAGGACGGCACCCTCGCAATCGTGAAGGAATATGAGGAAAAGTACCCGGACAGCGTGTTTGGTGTTCACAAGGAAAATGGCGGCTATGGCTCCGTGATCAACACCAGCATTCGTCTTGCTAAGGGCAAGTATTTCAAACAACTCGATGGTGATGACTGGTTTGAAACAGAGAATCTGGATGCTTTTGTTGAAACCCTGCGCAATGTGGACGCGGACTATGTGGTGACGCCCATGCACATGTTCAACGAAGTTGACGAGAGCATTGTGACCCGGGACTATTTTGAAAAGCTCCCCGAAGGCAAGTACGCCTTTGATGAGATGGACTTTACGGAAATATCCCCCATGCACTGCTCGGCCTTCCGTACAGCGCTGCTGCAGGAGCATCATATCACCATTACAGAGCACTGCTTCTATACCGATGTGGAGCTTGTAAACCGTCCGGTGCCCTACATGGACTCGGTTTACATCTGGCACAAGCCTGTCTACGTTTACCGCGTCGGCCGGGAGGGGCAGAGCGTCAGCAAGACCGGCATCCGCAAGCATTATAAAGAACATGAGAAGGTTTTCTGGAATCTGATCGGAATTTATAACAGCCTTGCGCCTGAGCAGACTGCCAAACGGCAGTTTCTCCGCCGCCGTCTGCTGAAGGAAACTGCCGCACAGATGAAATATTTCTGCTATCTGGAACGGAGTCGGGAGCATTATGGGGAACTGAAGCAGTTCGGCGCGAAGCTCCGGGAAGAATGTCCGGAGATCCTGAACGCGGCGGTGGAATACAGCCGCTTTGTAAAGATCATGGTCAAAACGAATTACCGTGCCTATCATGTGGCCGGCTGGCTGATGTAAACCAGGAAAGAGGTTTGGCTTATATTGTGAAGGAATTAAGTATCCCCTTCTTCGGGAAAAAGGAGCTGCCCCGTCAGCTTGAACCGCTGACCCGGTATGATTTTCTCTTTTTCCTTTCCTACGGAATCTTTTTAAGCATTTCCATCCTCAGCACTTCATTCTATTATCGGCTGTTTGTGGGACGCCCCCATATGTGGCTTCAAATCATCTGTGTTGCGCTGCTGGTATGCTATGAGTTCCGCAACGGCGGCATCCGGAATCAGGACTGGAAAGGACTGATCGTTTGCGCGGCGATGTTCCTGATCGCGTTTCGGGTCAGTCACGCCAGCGTACACCGGCAGTCGGTGCTGATGTTTGGCTATATTTACTGTGCCCGACGGATTCCCTTTGCGAAAATTGCCCGGTTTACGTTGAATGTCAGCATTGCACTGGTATGCGGTATTGTGCTGAGTGGTTATTTTGGCATCATCGATAATATCGCCGCGGCCAAGGGTGGCCGTGTCCGGGAGTATTTGGGCTTCCGGTATGCACTGTATCTGCCTGGGCTGCTTTTGAATATGACTGCGCTATGGGTCTACTTGCGTAAGGACAAAATATCGGTCTCCGGAGCGCTGGTGTGGGCGGTGGTCAACTGGTTCGTTTACGAAAAGACCGATTCGCGCATCTCCTTCATCATCGCGGAGGCGCTGCTGGCAGCGTCACTGATCATGCGCTTTTGGCCCAAAATTGTGGAGAAGCTGAAACCTTTGTGGCTGGTGGCGGTGGGCTCCTTTGGAGTCTGCGGCGCTTTTTCGCTGATTATGACCATTGTCTACGATAACTCGCTCCCCTGGATGCGCAAGCTCAATTCTATTCTGGAAAGCCGGCTGAGATTGGGCAACCGTTCGCTGCAGGAGCACGGCGTGAGTTGGTTTGGCAAGGAGATCGAATGGCTGGGCAACGGTCTGGATGCGTTCGGCAATTCCACCAGTGGTATCTATACCTATGTGGATTGCCTGTATATCAAGATCTTGCAACGCTATGGTATCCTGTTTACCATTGCACTGGTGGTATTGATGTGCTGGTCTATGTACCGGCTGTATAAGCGGAAGGAATATCATATCCTGCTGATCAGTGCGACGGTAGCGGTTCATTGTGTGCTGGATGACCTTTCCTTTACCCTGCATTACAACACCTTCTGGATTGCCATGGGTCTGGTGCTGCTGTGTCCGGCTATGCTGAACTGGGATGGCAGAACGACGCAGATATCCCAACCGGAAGAAAACGAAACGGAATAAAAAAGCCGGGACTGTTCGCTGAACAGTCCCGGCTGCGCGTTCGGATGAGTGCTTATTTTTCTGCTCCCCACAGGTACACCCTTGTCTCGTAGGGACGGAGCGCGGTGGCACAGGGGGACGGATAGTTATGAAGAATCAATTTCGCTGCGGATAGATCGAAACCCTTCGGAATGCGGAGATACGCCGGCTTGTCAGCAAAGGAGCAGAGAACCAGCAGCTTTTGGTTCGGCAGTTCCCTGGAGTAGCAGTACAGCTTTGGATCCGGTGCAAAATGCTCCCGGTAGCTGCCGTGGCGTACGACCTTCAGTTCTTTGCGCAGCTTGATGGCCTTGCGGTAGAAATTCAAAATGGAGTCAGGGTCATGCTCCTGCTGTTCGACATTGATGGTTTTATAATTTGGGTTTACATAAAACCAAGGCTCTCCGGTGGTGAAGCCGGCATGTTCCGCATCTGACCACTGCACCGGAGTCCGGGCAGAGTCCCGGCTGGAGCGCCACAGACGGTGCAGCCGCTGTTCCGGAGTCTTATCCGTGGCGGTGTTCTCGTACTGCCACCGGGTCTGTACATCTTCGTACATCCGGGGATCCTCAGGCCTCCAGTTCAGCATGCCGATCTCCTGCCCCTGATAAACGAAGGGCGTACCTTTTTGGAACAGATAGACAGCCGCCAGCATTTTTCCGCTTTCTTTCCAGAACTTTTCGCTGCCATAGCGGGAAATGATCCGGGGATGGTCGTGGTTTTCCATGTAGAGCATATTCCAGGCTCTGCCCTCCAGCTTGTGCTGCCAGCTTGAGAAAGCACGCTTCATTTTCCGCAGATTAAATTTTGTGGGCATATAGTCGGAGAAGAAGCAGTCGGCGCACTGGCACTGGAACTGGATCATCATGTCCATCTGGCCGTTTTCCTCGTCAATGTACTTCAGCGCCTGATCCGGCCATACCAGAGGAGCCTCTGCCAGCGTCATGCAGTCGTAGTGATCCAGTACATCCCGCTTGAACTCAGATAGATACTCGTGGATCCTTGGGCCGTGATTGTAAAGGGGCATGCCCTTGTAGATGGGGAAAATGTGGTCATCCGGCAGACCGTCCGGCTTAGAGATGTAGGTGATCACATCCTCCCGGAAGCCGTCAACGCCCATATCCAGCCAGAAACGAAGAATTTTCTTGACTTCCTCCCGAACGAGGGGGTTGTCCATATTCAGATCCGGCTGCTTTTTGGCAAAGAGGTGCAGGTAGTATTCGCCCCGAACCTCGTCGAAACTCCAAGCCTTGCCCTCAAAGTTGGAGTCCCAGTTGTTTGGGAGCTTGCCGTCGGGGCGGGCAGGCCGCCAGATATAATAATCCGTATAAGGCTCGATTCGCTGCCGACTCTTTTGAAACCACTCATGCTCGTCACTGGTGTGGTTCACCACCAGATCCATGATGACCTTCATCCCTCGCGCATGGGCACCGTGGAGCACCTTCCGGAAGGCTTCCATACCGCCGTACATGGCATCAATATCCATGTAGTCTGCAATGTCGTAGCCACAGTCCGCACCGGGGGAGGGATACAGGGGAGAGAACCAGATGCCGTCCATGCCGAGAGATTTGAGATAATCCAGCTTGTCGTACACGCCGTAAAGATCGCCCATGCCGTCGCCGTTGCCGTCCATAAAGCTCCGGGGCCAGATCTGGTAAAATACCATGTCTTTGTACCAACGTTTGCGTTCCATAATGCTCCTCCTGTCTGCGAGATAAATTGTTGTTTGCGGGCATGGCCCGCCGCAAATGCGTTACGAACGCTGGATGAAACTTTACCACCGTTGGGG
>CANBCW010000045.1 GCA_947367115.1 uncultured Clostridia bacterium
CCAATGGCGTAACGATACCTGACCAGCCCAACACGAATCGTCCGCCGGCACTGCCGGCAAACAACAATTTATCGTTCTCTTATACTGCGCAAAAAGGCCATCAGCTTTCGCTGACGGCCTTTTGCAATTATTCCATATTCTCCACGAAATCGGGAGTCAGGCGGCTTTCGGGGGTAGCACCGGGCTTGTAATCCCGGTAAGCCATCATGCCGGAGCCAGCGGGGATCAGCTTACCGATCAGCACGTTCTCCTTCAGACCGACCAGATGGTCAACCTTACCCTTGATGGCAGCATCGGTCAGAACCTTAGTGGTCTCCTGGAAGGATGCCGCGGACAGGAAGGAGTCGGTGGCCAGAGCAGCCTTGGTGATGCCCAGCAGCACCGCGGAGGCGGTAGCCAGCTTCAGATCGCTCTCGCCCGCGTCGATACGAGCCTGAACAGCGGCATTGGCATCCTCAAACTCAAAGGTATCGATCACGGTACCGGTGAGCAGTGCAGAATCGCCGGGCTCCTCAACACGCACCTTGCGCATCATCTGACGGATGATGACCTCAATATGCTTATCGTTGATCTCAACGCCCTGCTGGCGGTACACAGCCTGGACAGACTGCACCAGGTAATCCTGAACGGCTTCCACACCGGAGATACGCAGAACATCCTGCGGATACAGGGCACCATCGGTGATGGGCTCGCCCTTATTGACCTTCTTACCGTGCTGAACCTTCAGACCCACGGAGTAAGGCACCTGATAGACCTTGACCTCGCCGTCATCCGCGGTAACCGTGATGTTACGCAGAGCGGTGCGGTGGGTATCATCGATGGAAACGGTACCGGTGATCTCAGAGATCTGAGCCATCTTCTTGGGACGGCGAGCCTCGAACAGCTCTTCGACTCTGGGCAGACCCTGGGTGATATCGTCACCCGCAACGCCGCCGGAGTGGAAGGTACGCATGGTCAGCTGCGTACCGGGCTCACCGATGGACTGCGCGGCAATGATACCAACGGCCTCGCCCAGATCGACTTCCTTAGAAGTAGCCAGGTTCATGCCGTAGCACTTGGCGCAAACACCCACGCGGGCGCGGCAGCCCAGAATGGTACGGATATAGATTTTGTCGATGCCAGCCTTTTCGAACTTCTCAGCATCCTCAGGCATCATCATGACATCCTTGGAGTGGATCAGCTCGCCGGTCACAGGATCAACCACATCGTTAACCGGATAACGGCCGCGGATACGGTTGCCGAAGGAATCGACCACGTCGCCGTTCTTATCGATAACAGCACCAACCCAAATACCGTTGGTGGTACCGCAGTTATGCTCGCGGATGATGACATCCTGAGAAACATCGACCATTCGGCGGGTCAGATAACCGGAGTCCGCGGTACGCAGAGCGGTATCGGTCATGCCCTTACGAGCGCCTCTGGAGGAAATGAAGTACTCCAGAACAGACAGGCCTTCACGGAAGTTTGCCTTAACAGGAATCTCGATGGTACGGCCGGCGGTATCGGCCATCAGGCCGCGCATACCGGCCAGCTGGCGGATCTGAGCCATACTACCACGAGCACCGGAGTCAGCCATCATGTAGATGGGGTTGAATTGATCCAGGTTACCCTGCAGTGCGCCGGTAACATCAGCGGTAGTCTTTTCCCACTGCTGAACGACCAGACGGTACCGCTCATCATTGGTGATCAGACCCTGTCGGAAGTAGTTCTCGATCTCAACGACCTTGCCTTCCGCCTGCTTGACCAGTTCATACTTAATGGCGGGAACCACCATATCCGCGATGGACACGGAGATAGCGCCCTTGGTGGAGTACTTGTAGCCCAGAGCCTTGATGCGATCCAGCATCTCGGTGGCAATGGTAAAGCCATGACGGCGGATACACTTGTCGATGATCTTACCCAGCTGCTTCTTGCCGACCAGGAAGTCTACTTCCAGGTCAAAAGCCCGAGCGGGATCCGTGCGATCCACAAAGCCCAGATCCTGGGGGATGGGCTCATTGTAGATCAGGCGGCCCACGGTGGCAGTAATGATCTTGTAGACCATCTGACCATCGATCTCCTTGCCCATACGAACGAGGATGGGGGCGTGCAGACCCACATTGCCATCCGCATAAGCGGCAATAGCCTCATCAACACTGGAGTAGGCATGGCGGGGACGGAACGTAGCCTCGGTCTTGCCTTCTGCCTTCAGCTGCTTGTTCACAGCCAGGAACTCGTCCGCATCCACGATATCACCGGCAGTCCACTGGCTGTCACCAGCAGAAGCAATGACCACCTCTTCGGCACCCTTCTCGGCCTTGCCCAGACGAGTGTAGGTCAGATAGTAGGCACCGAGGATCATATCCTGAGTCGGAACAGTGACAGGCTTACCATCCTGAGGACGCAGCAGGTTGTTGGCAGACAGCATCAGCATCCGAGCCTCAGCCTGAGCCTCAGCGGACAGGGGTACGTGAATAGCCATCTGGTCGCCGTCGAAGTCGGCGTTGAAGGCCGTACAGCACAGGGGGTGCAGCTTCAGGGCACGGCCTTCCACCAGGATGGGCTCGAAGGCCTGGATACCCAGGCGGTGCAGCGTAGGCGCACGGTTCAGCATGACAGGACGGTCTTTGATGATCTCGTCCAGAGCATCCCAGACCTCAGTCTTGCCCTTGTCGATCATCTTCTTGGCGGACTTGATATTGTTAGCCAGACCGTCAGCCACCAGCTTCTTCATAACGAAAGGCCGGAACAGCTCGATGGCCATTTCCTTCGGCACGCCGCACTGATACAGCTTCAGTTCAGGGCCGACGACGATAACGGAACGGCCGGAATAGTCAACACGCTTACCCAGCAGGTTCTGACGGAAACGGCCCTGCTTGCCCTTGAGCATATCGGACAGGGACTTCAGTGCCCGGTTGTTGGCGCCGGTGACGGCGCGGCCCCGGCGGCCATTATCGATCAGCGCGTCCACAGCCTCCTGCAGCATACGCTTTTCGTTGCGGATGATGATGTCAGGGGCGTGGAGCTGGATCAGCCGCTTCAGACGGTTGTTGCGGTTGATGACCCGGCGGTACAGGTCGTTCAGGTCAGAGGTAGCGAAGCGTCCGCCATCCAGCTGAATCATGGGACGAATCTCAGGCGGAATAACAGGCAGTACATCCATAACCATCCAGCTGGGCTTGTTGCCGGACTCACGGAAAGCCTCAACAACCTCCAGGCGCTTGACAAGCCGCAGCTTCTTCTGAGAGGAAGCTGTCTTCAGCTCCTCGCGAAGCTGCTCGGACAGAGTCTCCAGGCCGTTGAAGGAGTCCATCTCGGTCTCCATTTCCTGCAGCTTCTGCTGATCATCAGCACTCAGCTCCAGGCCGCGCTCCTTGAGAGCACGCCCCTTAGCCTGCAGTTCCTCAACGCTTTCCATCAAGGAGAGCATCCGGGCTCTGTCATCGGCATCCAGGCCAACGGTAGCCAGCAGCTTCTTGACAGCCTCAGCGCCCATGCCAGCCTGGAAATCGTCCTCATACTTCTCACGCATATCCCGGTATTCCTTCTCGGTGAGCACCTGATTGATGCTCAGAGGCGCATCACCGGGATCGGTAACGATATAAGCAGCGAAATACAGCACCTTCTCCAAAACCTTGGGGCTGATATCCAGAATCAGTCCCATCCGGGAAGGGATGCCCTTGAAGTACCAGATGTGGCTGCAGGGAGCCGCCAGCTCAATATGACCCATGCGTTCCCGGCGAACCTTGGCCTTGGTCACTTCGACGCCGCAGCGGTCGCAGACCTTGCCCTTGTACTTGATCTTCTTATACTTACCGCAGTGGCACTCCCAGTCCTTAGTGGGTCCGAAGATCCGCTCACAGTACAGGCCGTCCCGCTCCGGCTTCAGAGTACGGTAGTTGATGGTTTCCGGCTTCTTCACTTCACCGAAGGACCACTGCCGGATCATTTCCGGCGAAGCAATACCGATTTTAATTGCATCAAAGGTGGCATCTGCCATTCAAAGCGCCTCCTTAATCTTCATAGCTGTCGGCGTCATCAGCGTCGCCGAACACATCCATAATATCCTCAGGGCTATCCTCGTCGATCACGAAGCCGGCATCCAGCACCTCATCGGCGGAGCCAACGATCAGCTCTTCCTCGTGATCGGCGGTGTAGACGATCTCATCATCCTCGTCCTCGTCCTTCAGCTCGATCTCATTGCCCTGCTCATCCAGCACCCGGATATCCAGGCACAGCGCCTGCAGCTCCTTGACCAGAACCTTGAAGGATTCGGGCACGCCGGGCTTCGGAATGTTGGCACCCTTAACGATGGCTTCGTAGGTCTTGACACGGCCGTTGACATCGTCGGACTTAACGGTCAGGATCTCCTGCAGGGTGTAAGCCGCGCCGTAAGCCTCCAGAGCCCAGACTTCCATTTCGCCGAAACGCTGGCCGCCGAACTGAGCCTTACCGCCCAGGGGCTGCTGGGTAACCAGAGCGTAGGGACCGGTGGAACGGGCGTGGATCTTATCGTCGACCAGATGGTGCAGCTTCAGGTAGTAGGGATAACCAACGGTAACCAGGTTATCGAAGGGTTCGCCGGTACGGCCATCGTACAGGATGGTCTTGCCATCCTCACGCAGACCCGCTAGCTTCAAGGTCTCGCGGATATCCTTCTCATTGGCACCGTCGAACACAGGGGTAGCCACCTTCCAGCCCAGAGCCTTGGCAGCATAGCCCAGGTGAACCTCAAGAACCTGACCAATGTTCATACGGGAAGGCACGCCCAGGGGGTTCAGAACCACATCCAGGGGGGTGCCATCAGGCAGGAAGGGCATATCTTCCTCAGGCAGAACGCGGGAAACAACGCCCTTGTTACCGTGACGGCCGGCCATCTTATCGCCCACAGAGATCTTTCTCTTCTGCGCGATATAGACGCGGACGGACTTGGTAACGCCGGGAGCCAGCTCATCGGAGTTCTCCTTGGTAAAGACCTTGACATCGACGACGATACCGCTTTCGCCATGAGGCACCTTCAGGGAGGTGTCGCGGACTTCGCGCGCCTTCTCACCGAAGATGGCACGCAGCAGGCGCTCCTCGGGGGTCAGTTCGGTCTCGCCCTTGGGGGTGACCTTACCAACCAGATAATCGCCGGAATGAACCTCGGCACCGACACGGATGATACCGTTCTCGTCCAGATCCTTCAGGGTATCCTCGCCCACATTAGGGATGTCGCGGGTGATCTCCTCGGGTCCCAGCTTGGTATCCCGAGCTTCCGTCTCGTGCTCCTCGATGTGGATGGAGGTGAACACATCCTCACGAACCAGACGCTCATTCAGCAGAATGGCGTCCTCGTAGTTGTAGCCTTCCCAGGTGACGAAGCCGATCAGGACGTTCTTACCCAGTGCAACCTCGCCGCCGGAGCAGGAGGGGCCGTCCGCAATGATCTGCTCGGTATCCACGCGCTCACCCACAACCACGATGGGCCGCTGGTTGATGCAGGTACCGGCATTGGAGCGAGCGAACTTCGTCAGCTTATGGGTATACATCTCGCCGTCATCATAACGGACAACGATGTCGGTAGCGGATACAGCGTGAACCACGCCGGGGCCCTTCGCCTTTACGCAGACCTCGGAATCCACAGCCGCCTTATGCTCGATGCCGGTGGCAACGACAGGGGGCTCGGTGGTCAGCAGCGGCACAGCCTGACGCTGCATGTTCGCGCCCATCAGTGCGCGGTTTGCGTCGTCGTTCTGCAGGAAGGGAATGAACGAAGTCGCGATGGAGATCATCATTCTGGGGGATACATCGATATAATCGATGACCTTGCGGTCTACCTCGATGATCTCGTTGCGGTGACGGCAGGTGATACGAGCATTGGCCAGACAGCCGTTCTCGTCCAGAGGCTCATTGGCCTGACCGATATAGAAGTCGTCCTCTACGTCAGCGGTCATGTACTCCACAGTATCGGTAACAAGACCGGTGGCCTTGTCGACCTTGCGGTAAGGAGCCTCAACAAAGCCGTACTCATTGATCTTCGCGAAGGTAGCCAGATAGTTGATCAGGCCGATATTGGGGCCTTCAGGGGTCTCAATGGGGCACATACGGCCGTAGTGGGTATAGTGAATGTCTCGAACATCGAAGGAAGCGCGCTCACGGCTCAGACCGCCGGGGCCCAGAGCAGACAGACGGCGCTTGTGGGTCAGTTCCGCCAGAGGATTGTTCTGATCCATGAACTGAGACAGGGGGCTGGAACCGAAGAATTCCTTGATAACAGCCGTAACAGGACGGATGTTGATCAGGCTCTGAGGAGTGACGGCATCCAGATCCTGCACGGTCATACGCTCGCGGATGACACGATCCAGACGGCTGAAGCCGATACGGAACTGGTTCTGCAGCAGCTCACCCACGCAGCGCAGGCGGCGGTTGCCCAGATGGTCAATATCATCGGGCGTGCCGATGCCCATGGCCACGCAGTTCAGATAGTTGATGGAGGCCATAATATCGTCGACAATGATGTGCTTGGGAATCAGATCATCCATGCGCTCAGCAATGGCATCCTCCCAGCCATCAGCGGGAACCGTTTCCAGCATTTCCTTCAGCACGGAGAAACGAACCTTCTCCTTAATGCCGTACTGCTTGGGATCAAAGGGAACGAAGTTCTCCATGCGAACCATGTCGTTGGAGAAGACCTTGACCTTCTGATCGCCCACTTTCACAACGGCTTCGTTAACACCCTTGTCACTCAGGGTGTGCGCCATGTCGCGGGTGATGATATCGCCGGGCATGACCAGGATCTCACCGGTCATAGGATCGGCAATGGGCTCCGCAGCCTCCTGACCGCTCAGGCGGCTCCAGATGTCCATCTTCTTATTGAACTTATAACGGCCGACCTTGCTCACATCGTAGCGGTGGGCATCAAACAGCAGACCCTCCAGATGGGAGGTGGCAGTCTCCACCGTGGGAGGCTCACCGGGACGCAGGCGGCGGTAGATCTCCAGCAGAGACTCCTCGCGAGTCTTGCAGGGATCTTTATCGAGAGTAGCCAGAATCCGCTCGTCCTCACCGAACAGAGCCTTGATCTGCTCATCGGTCTGCACGCCCATGGCTCGAATCAGGCTGGTGATAGGCAGCTTACGGTTCTTGTCAATCCGAACCCAGAAGACATTCGAGTTGTCGGTCTCATATTCCAGCCAGGCACCGCGGTAAGGAATCACAGTGGCGGTGTAGGTATGCTGGTCAGCCTTGTCCACCTCGTGACCGTAGTACATACCGGGGCTGCGGACGATCTGGGAAACGATAACACGCTCCGCGCCATTGATCACAAAGGTGCCACCATTGGTCATGATGGGGAAATCTCCCATAAAGATCTCCTGCTCTTTGATCTCGTCAGTCTCGGTGTTGCGCAGACGAACCCGCACCTTGATGGGCCGGGCATAGGTAGCGTCCCGCTCCTTGCACTCCTCGATGGTATACTTGGGCGGCTCGTTCATGGAATAATCCAGGAAGCTCAGCTCCAGTTTACCGGAGAAGTCGGTGATGGTGCCCACGTCCTTGAAGACTTCCTGCAGTCCTTCATCCAGGAACCACTGGTAGGAATCCTTCTGGATCTTGAGCATGTTGGGGATCTCAAGGATCTCCTCATACTTCGCGTAAGACTTACGCATGGTCTTGCCGAACTTCACGTCCTTGACCATTGCCATATGGATCATCACAGCCTTTCTTTCGGCTTTCGCCGCATGTTGTGTTGCTTAAGATGTTGATACGCACGGATCAGTTGTCATTTTTCAATAACTTTCCACTTGACAGCTGACCCTTTCTGTGGTAAAATGTCCATGTTGGGGATGAATGGGCATAGTGCGCATACTCCCACAGTATGGAAACCCATTTTACACCATTGACATCGATTTGTCAATGGGTTTTTTATTTTTCGGGGCCATTTTCCGGAATTTTTTTGCCCACCTGAACAGAACGATAAATTGTTGTTTACGCGCCCACCGTAGGGGTCGATGACCACATCGGCCCTGCGGTAAAATGTCGCAAATATGCACCAACAATGGGCAAAAAGCGCCTTCGGCGAGGGCCGATGTAGTCATCGACCCCTACGAGCGCGTTTGTTTATTAAACCCGCAAACGCCAATTTATCGTACCGACCGCAAAACCGGGCTGCCTTTCGGCAGCCCGGTCATATTGTTTATTCGGCTTCTTTCACAATGACGAAGCCATCCACCAGATTGGCTTTTTCCAGAGTTCCGATGATCTCCACCTGACGCTCCATCAGATCCGTCAGGATCACCTTTCCCTCCCGGCACTCAATGGCCATGACGTTTTTCATCACGATGGAGGCAGGCTCCATCACATTTTTATAAACAGTAGACAGGCACATGGTTGACTCCTTATTTTACATCCAGACTTGCCAGCACGGCAGACAGGCGCAGATTGCCCTTCTCAAAATCGGACACCGCCGCCATAACCTGCTCATAGGCCGTGTGGCTGCCGGCCTTCTCCAGCTGAACCGCCAGATCGGCCAGCTCTTTGGCATGGGCTGCATTGTGTCCCACCATATACTTCATCAGCGCCGTCAGTTCCTCCATCGGCGTGTGTTCACAGGGGGTATGGCAATGGGCACAGCCGCCGCCACAGTCATGGCTGTGGTCATGGTCATGACCCTCGCCGTGGAGATGGTCATGCTCATGGGGGTGGGCATGGTCGTGGCTGTGGGAATGACTATGCTCGTGGGAATGAGTCTGCCCATCGTGGGTATGCTCGTGCGTATGGGTATGGCTGTGCTCATGGTCGTGAGTGCCGCCAAGCTGATCGTGATGAATATGCATCTTCATCGCTCCTTTGCTTTTTTCTATATTATAATCTGAACACCATGCTATGTCAAAATATTTATTTGCGTTTTCATCCCCTCCGGGGGCTTGCGAACATGCGAAAAATGAGGTATAATGCGTAAAAACGTCTTTTGGAGGGATCCACATGGCCGACCAACACGAACACCACGACCACGCATATCTGCATGCCCACGGCATTGCTCATTCCCACGGCCATGTCCACGAAAATCAAAAAGCAGTCATCAATCGTCTTGCGCGGGCCATCGGGCATCTTGAGAAGGTAAAGCGCATGGTCGAGGACGGTGTAGATTGTTCCGAGGTGCTGATCCAACTGGCAGCGGTTCGGTCTGCACTGGATAATACCGGCAAGGTGATCCTGAAGGATCACATGCGTCACTGCATGGTAGATGCTGTCGCCGCCGGTGATGAAGCCGCCATTGATGACCTGTGTCAAGCCATCGACAAATTCATGAAATAAACATCCCGGGGCACGCTAAGCGTGCCCCGGATTTTCATTCAAAGTCCGTGTCCGCCACATTCTGACTGCGACGGGTCTCGTGGATATTGGCAAGCAGCGCCCGGATCTTGGATACCTGGGCATCAAACTCCTGTCCCTCCGGCGCTTTTCCCGCCTCAACAGCTTCGTAGTACCGCCGACCCAACGCCTGATACGCTTCCCGCACCCGCTGCTCCTGCGCGGCCACGGAAACCTCCGTGCTCACATGATTGGCTGCCCGGCGAACAGCCTTCCCCAGATCGTCAAAGAAATCACTCATCGGCTTCTTCCTCATATTCCTCAGCTTCTTCGGTGTTTTCGGCGGCTTCCGTTTCCTCAGCCAGCGCTTCTTCCGCTTCGGCTTCAGCCAGTCTGGCAGCCTTCACATTCACAAACAGCTTAGCAGGATCGTGTTCACGGAACATCATGATCATCAGCACCACCACGGCAGCGAAGCAGGTCACAGCCGCCAGCAGCTGGCTGACCCGGACAGGCCCCCAATACAGGCTGTCCATGCGCAGGCCTTCAATGAAGGTACGCCCCAGCCCATACCATGCCAAATATCCCAAAGCGATCTGACCATCGTACTTGCGGCGCTTTGACAGGAAATGCAGCAGCAGGAACCCGCAGAGGTTCCATACAGACTCGTACAGGAATGTAGGATGATAGTATTCCACCTGACCGGTCATGGAATTCAGCAGTCCCATGCGGAAAATACTGTCGGTGGGTGCGCCGAAGGCTTCCCGGTTCATAAAGTTGCCCCAGCGGCCGACGGACTGACCGATCAGGAAGCCCAAGCTGGTGATATCCAGCACCGTGGTCAGCCTGACCTTGTTTTTCTTTACCTTAGCAAACACTACAATTCCGATAGCCGCACCGATGACGCCGCCGTAAATCGCAAGCCCACCTTCCCAAATATATAGAATGCTGATTGGGTTGGATGCGTAGTTTTCCCACTCGAAAATGCAGTAATACAGTCTGGCGCACAGAACAGCGAAGGGCACCACGCACAGCACACCATCGATCAGGTCATCCTCCGTCAGACCAAATTCCTTGCACCGTCCGCATGCGTACAGTACCGCCAGCAGCAGCCCTACAGCAATGATGACACCATACCAGTGGATCTCCAGATTGCCGATTGAGAAGCTCCGCGACGGATCCCATACGAAGTCTATGGACGGAAAGGATATCTCGGTAAAATAACTCGTATTCATATTGCGTTCCTCCTTTGGGTATTCTACTGTGCCATTGCGGGCTGATAAAACCCGCAATGGCCTGTTGTTATTTCAGCGGTCTGATCACCGACAGGGCGCAGCGTTCCTGCGTGACCGTCTTTTTCAGGAATTGGCGAATCTCGTCCTCCCGGACGCTTTCATATACCGCCGGAAAATCGAAATAATCAAAATCAGAAAAATGGTAGGCGCAGACGCGGAAGCAGGTGGAGTCAAAGCTGTCCAGATCCCGGATACGCCGCCCCAGGGCGCTGCGCTTCATACGCCGGAAATCAGCTTCGCTGATCCCCCGGTCTGCCAGCGCCGCTCCCTGTTCCAAAATGGCATCCCGCAGTGCCGCCGGATCATGACTGTCGCCGCCGCAAGTCAGCATGGCGCAGCCGTCCACCGTTTCAAAGCCTCCGCCGAAGGAACTGTCGATCAGCCCCTGCTCATACAGCCGCAGGTATAGCTCTGAGCTTTCACCAAACAGAGCCTCCGCGGCCAGATCACCTATAATCTCCTGACGGATCGCCGCCTCGCCCATGCCGATCGGCTCACATTTGAAGCCCAGCTGGAAGGTTGGCATCGCCACCTCCATTTTGGCTTCCTGAGAGAACACCGGGCAGGTCATTTCTTCGGGTGCCTTGCGAAGCTTTTTGCCTACAGGCCGCGGCTGGCTGCCCAGTTGTTCCAGAGCCAGCGCCGCCACACGTTCCGGCTCCACATCGCCCACAACGCATAAGATCATATTCCCCGGTGTGTAGAACGCCCGGTGGCAGATATACAGCAGCTCCGGCGTGATTTCCCGGATGGTTTCAGACGTACCGAGAATGGGGATTCGAATGTTATGGCGCCGGTACATGCCCTCCATGAGCTTTTCAAAAACAACACTTTCCGACGCGTCCAGGTTCATGCCAATCTCCTGATCGATAATGCCCCGCTCCTTTTCCACGCTTTCTTCCGTAAAATAAGGAACGGACACAAATTCCAGCAGCAGACGCAGGCAATCCTCAAAATTCTCCGTGCAGGAGAAATAGTACGCCGTCATGTCATAACTGGTAAAGGCATTGACCGATGCGCCCAATTCTGCCAGTTCGGCGGAAACATCTCCCCGGGGCAGGTCGAACATTTTATGTTCCAAATAATGCGCGATCCCTGCAGGTACGCAATAGGTCTTGCCCTCCAGCTCAAAATCCGTGTGGATAGAGCCAAAATCCGTCACAAAATAGGCAAGCTTTCGGGAAAAACCGGGTCGAGGCACCACTGCCACGGTCAGGCCATTCGGAAGGACTTCCTTCCAAATTCGTTCCCCCAGCTTGGGATACTGATATTCCGTCACGCATCCACCCCCTTCAGAAAATAGGTGGTGTGCAGCGTGATGGTCTTTGCGGCTGCCGCCACCTGTTCGGTGGTAACGCCCTCCACCGCCCGGTAATACGCCTCCACTGTCAGCGGCAGACCGCTGATGGCGGCGGTAGTCTCATAGCCCTCGATGGAACCGGGCGAGTCATGGACACCGCGCAGGCCGGAAAGGATCGCTTCCTTCGCCGCTGTCAATTCTTCATGGGTGATCTCCCCTGCCCGGCATGCGTCCAGCTGGCGCATGATCTCCGCCACAGCCACCGGTTCTTGCTCCGCGTCAATGCCAGCAGACACGGTCAAAATCCCCTTGCTGCCATAATAGCCGGAGCCAATGGAGTAGCACAGCCCCATTTTTTCACGAACATTCATAAACAGCTTACTGGTCATGCCTGCACCGAACACGGTATTCAGCACCTGCATAGCGGCAAACCGCTCATCCGTATTGGTAATCGGTGTCACAAACCCCATGCTGAGCTTTGCCTGACTGATCTCCATTTCCTCGGTATAGCTCCCGCCGCCTCCATCCCGAAACGGCGACTGCTCAGGCAGTGCCACAGGTTCTCTCTCGATTTTTCGGAAGATTCCGCGCAGCTTTTCCGCCACGATTTCCGGCGCGCCGCTGCCTGCATAGAAAACCTCCACCGGACTTTCCCGCAGGATCCTCCGGTAATGCTGCCACGCGCTCACACTGTCCACCGCTTCAACCTGTTCGACTTCTCCCAGTCGAGGAATACCAAAGGTATCCGCAGAACACATTTTCTTCAGCATCTGCGCGGCGGTATAGGCCCGCTTGTCATTGCGTTCCGCTTCGATGGTGGCGATCAGATTTCGCTTCTCGCTCTCCACAAAGTCCCGGCTGAAGCCCTTCCCTTCTGTCAAAGGCTCCAGCAGCAGTTCCTCCAGAAACCCCAGCATGGGTTCCAGTACCTGATCTCCGGGCAAAGCATATTTATCCTCAATAAAACCGCAGTAAAGGCCGACAGTTTGATAGTCGCCAATGCGCCGTACCAGCGCTCCCACAGACGCGCCGTAAAGGTCATCCAAATGCAGCGTAATGGCCCGAAGATCCGGACGTTTTTTCGTTCCCCGGAGCAGCACCGCCGGGATGATCGCGTTTTGCGCCGCTTCCTCCCGGTTCATGGGCCGCAGGAACTGCAGACTCAGGCACCCCTGCTTAAATCGCTCCGCCGAAAAGCAACGCAGCGTCACACCCGGCAAAAGCTCAATCGTTTGGATCATGAATCTAACTCCTTGCGTATATTCACCGCTTATTATATACCACTTTTTCGCAAATAGGAAGTGGGGAACGAAAAATTAACAAATAATCCTCCCCTTGCCGGTTGCCATTTTTCTCAGAATGGAGTAGAATGAAAGAAATATCAGAAAATGAACATAAGATAAATTGTTGTTTGCCGGCAGTGCCGGCGGACGATTCGTGTTCGGCTGGTCAGGTATCGTTACGCCATTGGGTACCGCTCGGTATCGTTTTATCTGCGAGATCTGAGCGCTTCGTTACCG
>CANBCW010000046.1 GCA_947367115.1 uncultured Clostridia bacterium
ACTGCCCTTCTCGCCGCACTTGCAGGAGTAGTAGTAAGTAGCCGCGTTGGTGCAGTCGGCACCGGATGCCTTGTAGGTATCGGTGGCAACCTGCTGGTCATACACGTGAGAGTGCGGTGCGCTGACAGTGACGGAATTACCGGAATCGAAGTCCAGCGAAACCCCCTCATCATAGCCGTTTATCACATAATCCTCACCGGTTCTGTCGCAGAAGAAGGGATCATTCAGATAAACCTTGAGGTTGCTGCCAGCTGCGGATTCCTCGACTGTGCAGGTAACTGTGAGCAGCAGCGTATCGGAATCGCTGGTGTACTTGCCACCGTAGATGACGAAACGCTTGGTACTCTCAGTCCAGCCACCCTGGAAACGCTCCGCAACCTCATCCGATACCGTTGCGGAAACGTAGGTCAGACCTTCGGGAATTACAAATGTAAATTCACAGTCTGCCCAGTTGTTGACCGGTCCCAGGATCACCTGATAGGAGATCGTGTCACCGGGTTGTGCTTCTGTCTTATCAGGCACCACTGAAATAGTGATCGCCGGCTCAGAAGATTTCGAGTATACGGGCCCTGCAGCGGCCAGTAAGCTGATAATCATAACCAAAGCCAGAAGCGCAGATGTTAGCTTTTTGTTCATGACCAAAAAAGCCTCCTTATAATATTTGCGGCGCAAAATGTACTATCTCTCTGCAGCGTCGCTTAGTTGCAGGGACATAGGGAGTTTCCTCCGGTTATTTCTTAAACCCCAGACCCCATCCCCTGCATGGCTTACAGGGCATGGGGCTGGGAACTAAGACGGATTTTCCTTACCACAGCGGCTTGTCGCCGGTGGTATGGTCGTACATCTTGGTGACATCGTTGCTGCGGATTCTTCCGTTGCCGTCGATATCGGCGCAGGCAAAAATGTAATCATCCTCGATCAGCGTTTCGCCGCTTACATGATCGTAGGCGATGGAAAGGTCATTGCTTCTCAGTCTGCCGTCGCCGTTCAAATCGCCCAGCAGATGGATCTTCACATCCTGAACCACAGAACCGGAGTTTACGATCACCAGATACTCACGGGTAACATGGTTTTCCTTGCTGACCCGGAGGGTATACACACCCGCGGCAACATCGGCGAAGCTGTAATCGACCGTATTGCCCTTGACGGTGGTTTCGTAGGCAACGGTGCCGGAACTGTATTCACAAAGCTGAAGCGTGATATCACCGGAAGCATTCTTAAAGCTGGTGACTGTACCGCTGACCGTCACGCCAAGCTCCGGTGCCGAAGAGGCATTACGGAAGGTGTAGAACGCCCATGCGGCGCCGCTGCCCACCGTTACATTATCCCAATCGCCATAGGGGGTGACGGACTTTCCGTTGATGAGCACCTCTACATCATTGGCAAACTGGCTGACATAGCCGCCATTTTCAAGAGCGGCAGGAACGAACTTGATGGCAATGTGGTAAGGACCGGCATCACCGAAGCGCTCTCCTACTTCAAGCTGTCTGCCCTCGCAGTCGTACCAGTAGATACCGCTGCCGTTCAGACCGTAGTCCGTATCCAGCTGGTACAAGCCGGGGTGACCCAAGACGGCGGTATAGTCGGGCAGGTTACCGGCCTTGGGGGCAGTGATGCCATCCACCACAATGCGGTCCACCACGTTCTCCTCGCAGGTGAATGTGTAGTTAACACGGGCATTCCATGTATTCGTCCAGTCTTTAAGAATCTCGGCCGAGTTGCCGTTGACGGTAGCAGTGGGCCAGGTTTCAGGATTGGTGTACCGATCTATCGCAAATTCATAGCCGTCTTCGGTGTGAACGTACACCGTGCACTGATATTGGTGACCAGGCAGGAATACGTCATGTTCGTAGACGTACTCGTAGCCGCCGTCGGTCACGTCCCACCAGGCGATGCCGTTCTTGACGTAGTACCACTTTTCGGGAGGATTCTTCCAATAAATGTCCTCATAGGAATTCCTGCTGGTATCCACGTGATAGCCGGTGCCGAACATATTGGCGGTATAGGTGGGGTGCCGACCCGCCACGGGGGCGACCACATCCACAATGGTAATCTCCTCGATGAGGTAATCATTGCACTTGCCGAAATCGAAATAAACGGTGATGACCTCCTCGGGGTCTTGGTCGTAGGCCTTTTCGACGACGGCAGGGCTGCCGTTGACGGTGGCAACCACGTCGGGTTGGACGGTGCCGTCGGCGGTGGTGACGGGGAACTTGTACCCGTTGCCATTCAGACCATCCAGCAGATTCACGTCCATAAACACGCGGTAGTACTTGCCGCCCACGAACTTTTCGCCGGCAGCCATGATTGTAAAGTTAACACCGTCGGTGGAAACGCCCCAGCGCACGTCACGGCTGTATACGCCGTAGGCAGCGCCGTAGTCGGTGACGGAGGTAGAGGGAGTTTTTCCTTCAACGGGGGCGGTAATCTCCAACTCCACCGCGCTGATGGCATAGGCACACTCGCCCAAATCGGCGGTGAGGATCATTCCCTTCTTATCGCCATCCAAGATGCCGGTGGTAACAGACTTGCCGTTAACCTTGCCCATCACACCGCTAACGAAGCGATAGGGGTCGTCGGCGGAAAGGGTAATCTTCACGGTATAGCGGTGACCGGCGCGGAACAACGCGTCCTGAGACACCATCTCCTCGCCGTCCTCGTACCAAACGATGCTCTCCACGGTGCAACGCTTATCCAGGAAATAGATGTCGGAGGCATTTCGGTCGGGGAGTTTGCCGTCTCTGGGGCCGTCAATCAAGAGGGACACGTCGCGGATGGCGGAATACATCTCCAAATTCAAGGCGGGCGAATCGCCGGCGCCATAGATATCGTTGCCGTTGACGTGGCCGCCGTCGGGCTGAATAATCTCCAGCGTGCCGTCCACAGACAGCGCGCCGCCTGCCTTGACCGCCTGGGCGTCATTCTTGGGGCCGATAATCTGATAGTAACCCTCTTCAAAGGCGATGTGGGTGTCGGCGTTAATACCATACCAACCATTGGTCTTGATGACCACCTTGCCCGCCAGATCCACGTAGCCGTTTTCCACCCAGATACCGCTTCTGCGCTCGTTGAAGGCGGTAATGCGGACGTCCTCGCCGGTCAGCTTCACGCTGCGGATGGCGTGAATACCGGTGTCGCCCTCTACTCGCAAGCTACCACCTTCAAAGACGACGTCCTTAGCGTCAATGCCGTGGCTCTCGCCAACAGAAACGATGGGACCACCGTAAAGCTCGACGGTACCCTGGGGCGCATACATACCCACTCCGGTCCGGCTGACGGCGGTGAGGTGGCCGTTGACGTAGATATAATGGAACTCGAATTGGTCGTTTTCATCGTAGACGTGGAGAGCATCGTCATAGCCGATGACGGTGCCGCCTTTTACGGTCAGTGCCAATTTGCTGTTGGCGGCGATGCCGTACCGGGTGCCGTCCCCCGCCTTGGTGGCCTTGTTCTCCGCCCACAGATAGTTGGCGATCACGTAGACCTCATCACCATCCAGGGCCGCGCCAACCTTGGTCGTAATCACAACACTGTCGGCATTGATTTCCGTGACCCTGCCCCAAATGCCGGCATAGCCGTCGGCAACGAGGGTGGAGCCGTCAAAAACAAATGCTTCTGCCGTTAAGCAATGGTATTCGCCCTCGGTCGCCAGAGAGAGTTTGCCTCTCGCCTCAACACGGCTCTGCGAACGAATCGCCTCTTGGAGATAGCCCAGTGCCACAAAGTTGCCATCTAGGGTGATATCGCCGCCTGCGTCAATGCCGTAGTTGCCCATAATGGTCGCTTCGTCGGAATAGATCGTGACGTACCCGTCGACGTCCACGCAACCGGAATTGCGCACTTCGTCTTTACCACCTTGCAGCCACAGATAATCGCTGTCGATATAGACGTTGCAGACAGAATCATTCGCCATTTCGTCTCGGATGGCACAGTAATCGCTTGCTACGATTTCGGTGCTCTCGGCAACAATGTTTACGTCACCGTTTTTAACCGCAATGCCCTGATGGCCCTCTAACTCCAGCGTAGAACCATTGAAGGAGAAACCGTCTTCCGCATATACGCACAAGATGTCCTCTGTGATCACACGCAGATTACCGGTAACTTCAGCCCTACCGTAAACTAGTACGGCGGACCATGTTTTATTATCCGTGTCTGCGCCAATAGCGAAGGTGCCGTTTAGAGTAAGATCCTCTCCGGCATAAATGGCATACTCACCCACGATTCCTCCACTTTCAGAGTGTAAGGTGATGTCTTTGTCTCCATAAACCGTGGCAAAGTTGTAGGTTACGTTTTCGTTTTCCTCGCTGCCGTGATTTTCCAGCCACAGCGTGTCACTGTCCACGTAGATGTTTCCGCCGCACAGGGCATAATAGCGCTCTGTGATGATGGATACGGAGTCGGCGGTGATGGAAATATCCGTATCGCTCGCATTTGCGCCGGCTACGATACCGCCCAGACCCGTAACCTCCAGGGTGGTGCCGTAGAAATTAAAGCCACCTGCGGCGCCAATACTGTAAAAATCTCTATTGATAAAGTGAACGTCGGGGTCAAACTGGGCGCCGCTGGTGCTCTTCAAGGAGCCGTTGATGACCACCTCGCCCTTTGCGGCGTTGATAGTGCGATCGTTGTTGGAATTTACCGTGAAAGCGCCCGTCATGTAGATGCCGCCGGTTTCGGCCGCTACCGCAACACCGTTGGCGCCGATGTCGAAGGTGCCGCCGCTCAGGGTAACGCTGCCGAGGGCGCTGAAAATGGCGTTGCCATTGCCGGCGATGGTGGCGTTGTTGCTCTGGATATTGATATGGCCGCCGGCATAAATACCGCCGACGATAAAGCTGTCGGCGTTATGGATATACACCGTCTCGGACACCTCAATGGCGTGCCAGCCGGTCTGAATAAACAGGTCGGCAGAGCAGTCGAGACTCTTCACGTCAATACCGTTGCCGCCCCCGTTGACCGTCAGCTTGCCGCTGCCCTCAATGGTCAGGTTATAGTCGCCCTGGATCGAGAGCACCGTAAGGTCCTGATCCATCATAAGCGTGGTATCGCCAAATAGGATGATGTCCTCGCCCGCACGAATATAGCTGGCGGACTGCGGACCAATAATATTTTGGGCGCGGGCAGGAATGGCGGCGGCAGGAATCAGACCGACCACCATTACAAAGGCCAACAGCGTACTCAAAATTTGTTTTGAAAACTTATGTTTCATCGCTTCTTCCTCCTTGGGGCGTATTCTCTTGATAGCCCATGGCATTTTGCCAGATCTGCTTGCCACAATGTGGGCAATACTGCGAATCGGAGGCAAGCACCGTATCGCAGTCGGGGCAGCATTTGTGCTGCCGCTTATAGCGATCAAAGAGAGTTTCACCGGGTAGCTTCTCTCCGCACTCGGGACAAGCCTTGGCATTTGCTCCAACCATCTTGCCGCATCGGGCACAGACCTTGGTTTTTTTCATCACGTTGGGACCAAAACCATAGTCCTCCATGTTTCTGTATCTTAACTTTTCGGTCGGACTCATTTGCTCCACCCCTTCCCGTAATACGCAAGAGGCTTGCCACACGTCGGGCACGGTTTTGTGGGTTCCTCAATCTTCGCGCCGCAGTTTTTACAGAACTTTGCCTCAGCCTCGAAGGGGGCACACTCCACACATTCCAAGACGTCGACATTATACATGGCGAGGCTGACCCATTTGCCGCATTTGCGACACTGATTGAAATGTTTTCTCCCTTCCGCCTGCCAAGCGGCTTGTAAGGCTTCTTCCTGCGTATCCCCGTAATAGATTTCCTTTGTGGTGCAAACGTGAGCGCCGGACAGGTCGCCGTAAAACATGAACCGGTAACCGCCGCCGTCCGCTAACGCCTTATGACTTGCCACGTTGCTATCGAGCATAACACCGCTCCTTCCTGCTCTGGCAGTATTGACTGAATCAAAGCTTTATGATAGAATAGAATAATCAATTGGGGCGGACTCTGTGTTCGTTGGCGCGTCGACAGAGTGCGTTATGCAGGAGCTGCATAACGGGGTACCCCATGATCACTTCCCATGACCAGCGCAAGATCTATACCCTCCTTCAACAACCTTGCAAGTATAATTATAAGGATTTCCGCTTTTTTGACCCCACCCAAAACGACCCGAATGGGTAGGAATGCTAGAGTAATTTTTCAAAAGGGTGGGAATTCGGGTAGGAAAACTATACTGGAAGGTGGCACTATGAAAAAAATCGCAATCTTATTATGTTTTGTACTCCTGATGACCTGTTTTTCCGGCTGCACCCAAAGCAACACGCTGGGTCCTGAAAATCCGGTCACCCTGACCATGTGGCATGTCTACGGCAGTCAGACGAAATCACCGCTGAACGATGTCATCAATGAGTTCAACCGCACAGTTGGACAAGAGAACGGCATTACCATCAATGTCGAATCCGTGACCAGCTCCTCCGCAATCGACAAGGCGTTGGCCGCTTCTGCCAACGCAGAGCCGGGAGCTGAACGTATGCCGGATCTGTTCACCGCGTATCCCCGTGTCGTGGAGTTCATCGGCAAGGATCGGCTTCTTCACTGGGACGATTATTTCTCGGAACAGGAACTGTCCGCTTTTTATCAGGATTTTCTCTCCGAGGGATATTTTGACCGGGAGCTGCTGATGCTCCCCGTGGCAAAATCCGCCGAGGCCTTCTATCTCAACAAGACCCTGTTTGACCGGTTCAGTGCGGACTCCGGCGTTTCCGTTGACGATCTGAACACCTTCGACGGCATATTTGCCGCGGCCCGGACATACTACGACTGGTCGGGCGGTCAGAATTTCATGCAGCTCAACGACTACTACAACTACGCCTATGTGGGCATGAAGGCCTATGGCGCCGAGTTTATCCGCAATGGACGGCTCCGCTTGGACGATGATGCCTTCCGGAAGATCTGGATTCCCTTGGCTGAAACGGCTATTTACGGCGGTATCTGTCTGGAGGACGGCTATGCCGCCGCGCGCTGGAAGACCGTCGAGATCATCGCCAACACCGGCTCCACCGCCGATGTGTTGTATCAGCCCACCGAGGTGGTTTATCCGGACAACACCACCGAGGCCATTGAGGCGATCGCTCTGCCCTATCCTACCTTCACAGACGATACCGCAGGTGTCATTTACCGTGGCGGCGGTCTGTTTGCGGTGAAAAATGAGGATGAGCGCAAAAATCAGGCGGCATACATTTTCGCAAAATGGCTGACCGAAAAGGAACACAATCTGGATTTTGTAACAAACGCAGGGTATCTTCCCGTAACCACGGGAGCCTTTGACGCTCTGTTCTCCGATTTCAGTTTGATCGAAAAGGAAAGCTACCGCAGTGTTTACCGTGCAGTGGATACCATGCTTGAGGACTATTCCTTCTTCGCGCTTCCGCTCTACGACGGTGCTTCGGGTGTCCAGTTGAACTTTGAGAAGAACGTCAAGGCGGTCTTGTCATCCGCACACAATCAATATGTAAAACGGGTAGCGGCAGGTGAAGATCCCACAGAGGTACTGAACGAGCTTGTCGAAGTCTCGCTCACGGAGCTAAAGGCTCTGTCAACCGAGTAAGGAGCGTGATGAACGGACATGAAACGCTTCAAGAAAATCGATATCGTAAAATTTGTCAAACAGATCAAAGCAGAGGGCGTTTCCATGCGCAGACGCTTTGTCATATACATCATCTCTGCGATTGCTCTGGTTCTGTCCTTGATTCTGCTTCTGCTAAATCTGTTTGGTGTGATGAACCCTGCCAATTCTCAGGTTATGGATGTGCTGGACACACAGCTTTTGTCTTACGCAGACCATATTGAACACGACTACAACGAGGTGGCGGCCCACGCCATCTCCTTCTCCGATCAGATAGCAGCGACTGTTGCCCGCTTTTTAACGGAGAACAACCTTGCATTTGAAGATCTGAAAAACAATGCCGATGTCCTTTCCGCTTTGCAAAGCCAGCTGTACGACACCGTTTATTTGAATATGCAGCTGGCCCCCTCCAGCGGAGCCTTTTACATTCTCGATACTACGGTGAACGGTCAATCCGACCCACAGCTCTATAACGGGATCTATCTGAAGTACATCAACCTGTATTCCGAAAGTGCGGTCAATAACGAGATCGCCCTGTACCGAGGCTCTGTTTCCACAGCAAAGGAAGGCAATCTGACCCTCCACAGCGGATGGAACAACGAAATGAAAACCGACTTCTTTGACTCCTGCGAATCGGAATTCACAAAAGGCACTTACTATGTTCTGAGCCCTACCGTGGATATTCCCGATACCTGGGAAAGAGCACGGTACGTGTATACACCGATTCGAGATGCGAGAGATAATATCATCGGTGTTTGTGGCTTTGAAATAAACGACTTGTATTTTCAGTTATCGAAGAAGGCAAACGACAGCAAACTGGGACAGCTTGTCGGCGCACTTCTTGACGAAGATCAGGAAAGCTTCTCCGGGCAATTCAATTCAAACCGATACAATGCAATAAGCGAAGGATCTGTAAAGGTCTCAAAACGAAACGACAGTACTGTTTTTGACTTTGGATCAGAGAAATGTATCGGCAAGACACAGAGCATTAAGCTCGGTGACCACACATTTACCGTTGCGCTCATGATGACTGAAAGCCAGTACAACGCTCAGATCCGCGAAGGACAAATGAAAACGGCAGGTGTCATCTTGTTTGTCATTCTGGTTGCCCTTACCTATTGTTTGTTTATGAGCAAAAAATACGTTGCCCCTATTCTTCGGAAGATCGATCAGGTAAAAAGCAGTGGAGAGCACGGAGGGCAGTTAAAGATTCGTGAGATCGACGACCTCTTTGATTATCTTGCTCAAAGAGACGTAGCTTACGAGGAGCAGCTACAGCTCCTGCAGGCAGCAAAGCAAGCCGCTGAGGAGGAAGCTCAGCGAACAAAGGCAGCCTACGAGAAGGCGCTTGAAGAATACGAGCTGGCTCAGAACGAGATCCTGCACTTGACCGAAGAACAAAAGAAGAAGATCGTTCTGGAGGACTACGATTTCTTTATCTGCAATCTTAAGACGTTAACGCCAACTGAATCCCGCATTTACGAGTTGTATTTAGAAGGCAAGACGGCGCAAGAAATTGCTGCAATTCTCGGCATTCAGGAAAACACCATGAAGTATCACAACAAAAACATATACGGCAAGCTCGGTGTTTCCTCAAGAAAACAACTTCTGCGTTTTGCAGCATTAAAACAGCAGCAGGATAAGAAGGGAGATTCGAACACATGACACTGGAAGCACGACTCAACAAAATCATTGCCGAACAAAAGCTATCGAAGCGCGAATTTGCAAAGCGTGTCGGTATGTCAGAAAATTACCTTTATATCCTAACAAGCAACAGCCGCCCGGGCACCAAGCAGAACAAAACCATTTCTCCTATGCTCGCCAAGCTCATCGGTATGGAGTTCGGCTACGATCCGGAATGGATCCTGCATGGAAAAGCAGAATAATTTAAGCCGTCGCATCAATCACGATGCGACGGCTTCATATTTTGATGCACATTGGAAATCTTAAACCCCATTCCCGTTAAAAACTCGTTTCTTCCATTTTTCTTACATAATCGGGAATTTTCCTTGCTAATTCACAAACCGGGTGGCAAGCGCACACTTGCCACCCGGTTTTCATCATAATCGTCTCAATTAGCCTTAGCGTACTTTTGCAGCTGCGCAAGACGAAGGCGGAACATTTCCCGCTCCTGCTCCATCCCCTCAAAGATCGTCATATCCACATCCCGAAGCTGCCGCAGTCCGATTGCCTGAACCGCTTCAATGGCTGCCTCCCTCTGGGTCAGCCTCCTGCCGGCAACCGTTTGGCAGTTCGCCCCATCCAGCTTATCATATGCCTGAAAGCTCATGTTAAAGTCCATCAGTGGGTACAGTGAAACCGGCTGATTGGTTTCGTTGTCGATCAGCAGCCCCCAATTTTCCGGGTGCCGGTCTGTATTGCCCACCAGATAGTCCAGAATGTTCATGCCATAGTAGGCAACAGGATCCAGCCGAATACATTCCTCAATGGTATCCAGATCGTGATTGATCGCGTAAACATCATAGGCCATCTTGGATACCATGGAATACCTTTTGGATGTTACAATTGCGCTCTTTGTCACCAATTCGCCATCGTAAACGTATTCCTCATAGGCAACCTGCGGAACGTCAAAGCACTGACAGATCCGGCTCGCCAGCAGCTCCCGGCGAACCACATCCTCACCGCCATCCTTCAGCAGACAAAATTCCGTTCCGGTGCGAAGCCACGCCTTGGGAAAGCACCCCTTCGTAGACAGATCCTGCGCCAATTCCTGATTGGTGACCGTCAGATGCTTTCCCTTCAGCGGCAGAGGGATAATCGCCTCATCCAGCGGATTGTCGTAGAGATTCAGTTCCGCAAATGTGACCGCTTCACCGGCAGTCCTGACCCAGTACACATCGTTCAGGGATACGCAGTGGTAAGACAGCGAGATCTGCGCCCGATCCCGGTCTGTCACCGCCTGCGGAACGCCGATGCTGTTCATGATCTGCTTGGCGTAAGTCCTGTCCAGAGAGAGAACACGGGATGCGCACCAGTGATAAAAATTGGTAAGGTTATTTACCAAATCATCAAAATCATTGCTTTCTGCCAGATAGATGTCATAGGGCAGAAACTGCTGATTGAAGATCCGAGCCTGCCCCAGCGTGGAAACGGCGGCAACCACCTGTTCCATATGCATCAGCTCATAGGTAACAGCCTTCTTTGCGGTGTTCATCGGAGATTGCATTTGCCTCACCTCAATCTGTCAAAAGATTAAATATATATCATCTTAGCACGATTATCGGTCATTTTCAAGCATTTCCCTGCGGATACTATATAACAGTTTTTCGCTGACAATGAATTCCCGAACCGCATTACTGCAATTCCTTTTCCAATTTCGCTCCCACTTTTACACCTACCGCAAAAGCGCTGCTTTGATACGACTGACACAGATTACATACAATATCAACGATCTTATCTGTTTCCTGTAGCTTCATGCCTGAAAGTGCCGCGTATAGTTTTTCAAACCCTTCCTTCTCTTTTTTGAGGTTCATCCCTTGCAGCAGCGAGTCATCAAAGACCTTAAGTGCATCCTCGTATGAGCAATTGTGATGTACCATATAGCGCACGATACACCGGGACATCTGGATCAGGCATCCCCGGTGATAAGAATAATGCACCAATTCCGCAAAGCGAGCCGTTGTGGATTGAAGGCCATTTTCTAGTTTGTGAAATTCCTCAAGAATTTCTTCCGCCGGCATCGTTTCTGCCATTAAGATTGTGTTTAAGCTCATAGTTTTCCTCCATTATTTACTGATGGTATTGTGTAAATTCGGTTCCATCTCACCCCTCTCTGTAGCAAAAAAACACCTGACAGCTACCAATGTAGCCATCAGGTGTTGGTTGTATCGTCAAAAAGGCGCACTAACCCGATAATCTACATAGCAGATTATCGGTCACCCCTCTTTGTGCGGAACCCTGGGGCAAGGCGATGCAATCAGGTACGATTCAAAAATGATCCATCCCTAGCACCAATTTTTCTCGTCAAAGACAAGAGGCTATGTATGGGCATTACCCCATACATAATGTGGGCAACCCCCACATCCACGCATTCACCGTAGCAGATCCGGTTTTATTGTATCTATCCCGCGTCCAAGCTGCGACATTTAGCGGTATAGACACTTCGCTCCCCCGCACTAAAAAACAAAGCCGTGCGGATTGGCCGACGCGCCCGTAACGTCCTTCTTCCGATCCATATTCAGTTGTTTTCTGCCATTATTGTAGCATTTCTGCAACCAATGTCAAGTTACTCTTTAACTATATATTACCCTTATTTTTCGTTTTTTGTTTACTGCCCTATACTCCCATACGACTGCCGCAAAATCGTTTTTTATTATTTTCTTAGCCAACGATCATAATAATAACGGAAGCAATTAACGCTTCACATTTTCAAAAGGAGGTTCTTAATTATGGAACCCATTATTTGTTTGTGTGATCAGGTGTTTTTACGCACTGATCGCATCTGTCGTGTCGATAAACATGTGGCTGCTCCCATGTTTGTCGATGCAAACCGCTGCGAGCTGATTACCCCTACGTACAACACACGCAGCATCATCACCCTGGCTAATGGCATGCAATTTTACTCTCGCCAGTGTTGCCAGGAGATTTCGTCCGCCATTGCTGAGGCTCAAGCAGATGCCTGCAACACCCCGGTGACACCCGTAGCCATCAGCAACCGTATCACCCTTGATCCGGCGTACATTGTAGCAGTCCTGCCCTACAATCCGCAAATCAGTAGATATGCGGAGGAGTACGGATATACGGTCTACAGCTACTGCTACGTCCCACAAAGCCTCATTATTTTGGACGATGGAGACACCTGCCTCGCCGTCAAAGACACCCCCGCTGAGCTGATGGATAAGTTCAGCCAGCCCCGGCAGGGATAAACGCAAACGGGACAAGCCCTCGGGCTTGTCCCATTTTGCTTTTTTGTTGGATTTGTAATGCATTTATCATATTAAATACGGAACGAAATTACAGAAAAATGGAGACTTAAAAAGGGTGGTACTACCGCCCCACCACATAAATTTGTGTCCGAGCTTGCCAACCGGGCACCGTTGATCCCCGCGATAGCCATGCGTGGATCAACACAACACGCAGCATCAAAACTCCCGGCAACGGAGTGTGATGATGCGTACGACAAAGGTCAGAGCCGCCAGATCCGAAGCGCAGATGCAGCGCGTAGGATTTGTCGGAGATTGCAGTGACCAACACAATCCGCCGAGTGCGCCACATAACCAGTGTGGCAGCGAGGTCGGACGTGTTGGGAGCGCGGCCTATGTGGATGGTTATATTAAGTAAATTTACTTAATATAACCATCCACTGGGAATTATTTGATTTTTTGTCGTGGTTATTTGCGTGATATCATCTGCGATTGGCACCGCAGGTGTAGAGTATCCGCACAATTGCCAGCTTCACAGCAGTATTCCGGGGGCATGGTCATGCCCTACGGGATCGTAAGCCACGGCGGGCTGCAGTGACAGTTTGGGTGTTCCTAT
>CANBCW010000047.1 GCA_947367115.1 uncultured Clostridia bacterium
AAAAAGCGCCTTCGGCGAGGGCCGATGTGGTCATCGGCCCCTACGGGCGCGTTTGTTTATTAAACCCGTAAACAACAATTTATTTTCCTAATGCCGAAACACGAAAGCCGGGGTTGCACAGCAGCCCCGGCGGGTCTTATTCAACAGTCACAGACTTGGCCAGATTTCTGGGTTTATCCACATCGCAGCCCCGGGCGAGCGCCACATAGTAGGAGAATAACTGCAAAGGAATGATGCTCAGACTGGGTTGGAGCATGGGATGGATCGCGGGAATGCCGATGGTATTGTCGGCAATCTTGCCTGCCTGCTCCTCCAGATCTTCCAGCGTAATGCAAAGCACATCTGCCCCCCGCGCCTTGACCTCTTTGACATTGGCCATGGTCTTATCAAACAGCTCCCGGACGGTAGACAGTGCTACCACCAGCATACCGTCCTCAATCAGACTGATAGGGCCGTGCTTCAGCTCACCGGCCGGATACGCCTCGCTGTGCAGGTAGGCGATCTCCTTGAGCTTCAGGCTGCCCTCCATGCAGATACCGCTGTCGATATTTCGTCCAATATAAAATGCATCGTGATGCCCGCAGCAACGGCTGGCCAGATACTGGCAGCGCTCCAAATACTTGGGGCTCAGGACTTGATCCACATCATAAGGCAGCTGCTCCAGCCCCTCGACAATAGTGGCATACTGCTCATCAGACATTGTCCCCAGCGTTTTAGCCATTTGCATCGCCAGCAGATAGACTACAGCCAGCTGGGTAGAGAACGCCTTGGTCGTAGCCACAGCGATTTCCGGGCCAGCCCATGTATAAATGACCTGATCGGCAGCCTTGGCAATGGCCGAGCCAACCACATTGACAATCGCCAGTGTATGCGCTCCCCGGGTCTTTGCCTCCCGCAGAGCCGCCAGCGTATCGGCTGTCTCGCCGGACTGGCTGACAAAGATCACCAGGTTCTTTTCATCCACCACCGGATCGCAGTAACGGAACTCGGAAGCCATCATGGCCTCAGCAGGGATGCGGCAGTTTTTCTCAATAATATACTTTGCCAGTACGGACACGTAGTAAGCAGAGCCGCAGGCCACCAGATAGATCTTCCGCAGTCCACGCAGATACTCAGCGGAAAGCTCCACGCCATCCAGTGTGATCTTGCCATCCCGGAGGCGGGGGCTGATGGTATCCCGCAGAGCCTTAGGCTGTTCAAAGATCTCCTTGAGCATGAAGTGGTCATAGCCGCCGCGTTCGGCAGCAGACATCTCCCAAGTGATCTTCTCCCGCACCTTCTCCACTTCCTCCCCGGTGGAGTCGTAGAAGGTGACATGGTTCGCATCAAATACCGCCATGTCGCCATCTTCCAGATAAGCGACCGTCTGGGTATACTTCAAAATTGCGGGCACATCGGAGGCCACAAAATGCTCACCATCACCGAAGCCGAAAATCAGCGGAGAGTCCTTCTTCACGGCAATAATGGTACCGGGCAAATCCGCGCACAGGATCCCCAGCGCGAAGCTGCCCTCCAGCCGGGTCACTGTCTCCCGGACAGCCCGGACGAAATCACCGGTCTTTTCGTAGTAATAGCCGATCAGGTTCGCTACCACCTCTGTATCCGTTTCGGAAACAAAGGTCGCTCCCTTCCTCAGCATCTTCTCCCGGAGTCTTGCTTCATTTTCGATAATGCCATTGTGAACAACGGCGATCTTGCCGGTATAGGACAGATGGGGATGACTGTTCACATCCGACGGCGCGCCATGAGTTGCCCACCGAGTGTGTCCAATGCCAACACAGCCGGGCAGCGCGGAGCCGCCTTCCAGCCGATCCTTCAGCACACTGAGCCGGCCTTTAGCCTTCACCGCCACCAAGCCTTCCGCATTATGCACGCAGACACCGGCAGAGTCATATCCCCGGTATTCCAGTTTTTCAAGTCCGTTCAACAAAACCGGCGCAGCCTGACGGCTGCCCGCATATCCAACAATGCCACACATTGTAAGTTCCTCCTAAAAACGCAGCAGCGCTGCTTCATCACGGTTTGTATTATACAACTTTTTTGGTGCATTTTTCAACTGTTTTTTATAAATTTTTTGACCAATGATGGTTTGTGTACATCATTGGTCAAATAGTCCAAAAAACCGTATTGGAAGCGATGCGATATCGTGCAATTGTACCAATTCGACACCCTCCGCACCCATTTCCTGCAGCAACGCTGCCGCCGGAGAACCGTCTTCAAATATATAAACCGGGCTCCAGCCGAAGCGGAGGTTCTTCACCGTGCCGTCCCAGGTGCCGCCATGCTGGCAGCTGCTCTGCGCCACAAAGGTTCGCAGCCCCATACAGTGAATCAGTCTGTTCCGGCTCAATGCCCGCTGGGCAGAAAACGGAAGATCAAAGCCATCCTCGCTCAAATACAGTATATGCCCGCAAGGTGTGTGCCGTTCCAGCTCATCTGCCACCACAGCGATCACATCGCCGCCGGAGGCAAGACAGCTTTCCTGTGCCGCCCGGTCTGCGCCTCTGGCATTGCCGGAGATCAGTACAAATCCCTGCCGGGCGGCCTGACGCCCCACTTCCCGGGCAAACGCAAGATTCTGCTCCCCAATATCGCGGCTGCCAACCAGCGCTACGGCCGGTCTTGACAGCAGGCTCAGATCTCCCTTCGCCCACAGGCACCCGGGGGCTTCCGCACCCAGACGGTTATGAACCGTCACCGGATACGCTTCGCTGATTCGGCTAAGTGCTTGACAGTGCGCCCGCTCTCCCCGGCGCAGATAGTGCTTCAGCAGCACGGTATCATTCAATAAGCCCAGAATGCGCTCTGCCATTTCCCGGCTATAACCCATACCCATCAGATCCCGGTCTTCCAGCTCCCGATTCTCCGGGATGCACGCAGCGGCACGAACCCGCTCTGCCAGCACGCGAACCTGAGCCGCGGAAAGGACGCGTCGGTTGGGATCTCCCAGCTGGCTCGTCAGCAGCAGGAAGCCTTCTTCCCGGGGCGTCAACGGAATCTCCTCTTGGGAGGCGTGGGAGCCTTGACCTCTTCCTCTGTCAAGCTACCGTCCGCTCCCAGTACCATAGGCTTGATATGATAGTTGGAGAACTTGGCAATCTCGTCCAGCTTGGCCTTCTCCGGGAAGCTGCCGATGATCGACCATGCAACGCCCTTCCGCTTCGCCCGGCCTGTACGTCCGATTCGGTGGACATAGTATTCATTTTCCTCCGGCACATCATAATTGATAACGCAGTCCACATCATCCACATCAATGCCGCGGGACGCGACATCCGTAGCGATCAGTACCATTAGCTTACCATCACGGTAACGCTGCATTGTTTTTTCACGCTGGCTCTGGCGGATATCGCCGTGGATGCACTCGCAATCCAGACCCGCCCGCTGGAAATCGTCGCACAGGCGCTGGCACATATGCTTGGTGTTGCAGAAGATCATAACGCGTTCATAGCCCTGCGCGCGGATGAGCCGCAGGGTTGTTTCCGCTTTCTCCAGGGGGGTAACCGTCATACTGAACTGGTCAATATCGGGGCGATCCTCCTGCTTGGGCTCCACGGTG
The DNA here is from genome assembly GCA_947367115.1 of uncultured Clostridia bacterium. GTDB lineage: Bacteria > Bacillota > Clostridia > Oscillospirales > Oscillospiraceae > Faecousia. Next base: position 3,557 of record CANBCW010000047.1, read on the forward strand.
ATCTCCACCTCGTCGCGCTGATACATCCAGGAAACCGTCATGACCTCCTGAGAAATGGTGGCAGAAAATAAGCCCAGATTCTTGCGGTTTTTTACCTTCTCGATGATCCGGGTCACGTCCTTGAAAAAGCCCATATCCAGCATCCGATCCGCTTCATCCAGCACCACGGTCTGAATCTTATCCAAACGGATCGTTTTGCGGTTATAGTGATCCATAAGCCGTCCGGGGGTTGCCACCACAATCTGAGGCTTACGCTCCAGCTGCTTGATCTGACCGCCAATACCCGCGCCGCCGTAAAGCACCGCCACACGTATATTCTGATAATAGGTCAGCAAGGATCTTAGCTCATCGCCGATCTGGATAGCCAGTTCGCGGGTGGGAGCCAGAATCAGACCTTGTACCGCATCGCTCCCAGCATCGATATGCTCAATCATAGGGATACCGAAGGCAAAGGTCTTGCCGGTTCCGGTGGGAGCCTTGGCAATGACATCCTTCCACTGCATGAATTCCGGAATGGCCTGCGCCTGTATGGTGGTGGGGTAACCGTATCCCTTCTTTTCCAAAGCCTTCAGCATTTCCTGCGAAAGCCCCAAGTCAGCAAAGGTAATATTGCTTGCGTCCATATCTTTCGTCCTTTATTTTGTGATTTTTCTTATTCTATCAGCTTTTGCGCTATTTTGCAACTACGCAATTAGAGCGGTAAATTGTTGTTTATGGGTTTAATAAACAAACGCGCCCGTAGGGGCCGATGACCACATCGGCCCTCGCCGAAGGCGCTTTTTGCCCATTGTTGGTGCATATTTGCAACATTTTACCGCAGGGCCGATGTGGTCATCGGCCCCTACAGTGGGCACGTAAACAATAATTTATCTTACCAGCTCTTCCTGAAACTTGCTGGACTATTTCATTAACCGAGGCGCAAAATAGGTTTAACGAAATTAGGGAGGGACGCGCTTGGCAAAACGGATATATGTCCTGTTCCTGGCTGTACTGCTACTATGCGCCGGGTGCCGGCACCGAAGCCAAAAAGTTGAAAACTGGTCGGTTGTTTCCGAGATCTGTGTGACCTGTGAGCAAGGCGGCCGTGTGACCCGGCAGATTTACACAAGCCAATGGAAAATGCGTCAGATTCTCAACTGCATTCGCGATGTAGGGCAGAAATTCACCCCATCCACCGACCCGGATACCTTGCCAGGGCGAATTTACAGCATCACGCTGACACACACCGACGGAAGTCAGCGTATTTATCAGACAAAAGATGACTGCTACATCCGCATCTGTCGGGAACCCTGGCAGCAGGCTGACCCACAGAAACTATCAGAGCTGCACCTGCTGCTTCAAAGCCTGCCCGGAGACGATGCATCCTTAGGACAGCGGCAGGACATCCCAAGGCACCATTAGGATACCCCCTCCGACGAAAAAATCGGAGGGGGTAAATTTTAGAACCATATAAACAAATTGGTAACACCAATCTGCACCGCGGCGCAGGCAAACAGAATGATATTCGCGGCCAGGATCCCCTTTTTATGCCGCAGAAAGAAGGAAAGAACCAAATATACGACTCCCACGATCATAGCAGGGGCGCACACAAGCTCTGTCATCCATGGCATCAGCACCAGCATCTCCATATTTGTGCCATAGCCCCAGCCGGTTTGGAGCTGCTCTGATATCAGCCACCATGTCCACAGAACATGCCCCAGATTTACCAGCGCCAGCATCACGATCAGGATTACGCCAAATACATTCATGGCATGGTAACGTTTCATACTTCCTCCTTCGCTCCCAAACGCTTCGCCTGCTTCTCCCGCAGAGCCCGCTGATAAGCTTCCTCCGTGGCAAAGGCCAGCTTGGTGATCACATTGGGATTAGCCGGGCGGCAGTAGAAGGAATCGTTCTCCGTGGAAATATCCACATAGTCTTTTTTACCCAAGGGGCCAAAATCATATTCCACATGCAGGCTGTTGGTCTGCAGCGGCGTACGCTGGATGCGGTATCTTTCTCCCCGGTATTCGCCCTCCAGAATAAAGCCGTTTTCCGCGTCATGGGTCAGGCGTGCCTTCCCCAAGGGGATATACCGCCAGCACCGGGGCAGCGAATGCACCTCCACCTCATCCGCAAAGGAATAGGCTCCGTTCTCGATCTGCTGTCTGACTTGCTGGCGTTCCCATTCGAACCAGTCGGGAATATGGTCAAACTCTGTCTCCCCTTCCAGTGCTGCAAGACTGCCGTCCTCATTCCAGTTCCAGCGCTTGCCGCAGGCCGTGCAGAACAGCTCCGTCCCCTCAGAAGCCATTTGGGACTCTGCCATGCAGTGCGGACACTGATAAAGCACTTTATGAAGCCCCTCCGCCCGGTAGGACTCAGTAATGCGGATGCCGTTTTCTTTCTGATAGCGGTAATCATCATAGGCAAGCGCCTGCCGCAGCGTAGAATTGATCTCATCTACCGTCATGGCTGTGATCTGCTCCGGGGTAAGAATCTGGGTCAGCGTTGTGTGCAGAGGCACGTTTCGCTTTTTGCGGAAATCCCAGAAGGGCGCATACAGGTGATTGCCGTGATGAACCACTGCCACCACCGGCACCTTATTCATTTTGATCAGCTTGCCCAGTGAATCCGGCAGGAACGCCGTCGTGCCGCAGGGCGAATACCGGGCTTCCGGATACATGGACAGAACATCCCCCCGCTGCAAAACTTTGCGGATGGACTTCACCAGATGCAGATCCGTAGTAAATTTCCGAGTAGCGATACAGCCGATCCACTCCATAAGCCACCACTTGATCACATAGCCGTCGATGCTGACCACATTACTGACCGAATGGGGCCAAGTGGCCATAGCCGCCAGCTCAAAGTCTATAAAGTGCATATGGTTGCTCAGCAGCAAGTAAGGCGGCTTCAGTCCATCCATATTGATCTTCTCAACCTTGTATTTCTTTCCCATCAGGGCGATCTTGGACAGCAGCCAAATCAGCCATGTCCAAAACCCTCTTTGCCGCATGGGGTACTTTGCAGTGTTGTAACGCTTTTTGTTTTTATAATTCACTTCGATATCCAAAAGACTCACTCTCCTCACTTGAATTGTAAACGATATGTGAATAAAAAGCAAGAAATATCATTTTTCGACAAACAGGAATTGCAAAGACCGCCCTATTGGTAGTATAATGGAGCCAATCTGTATTTGGAGCGATCAAATATGACATTCTTATATATTTTACTGATCACCGCCGTGGTCGTCCTTGCCGCCGTGCCGCTGATCGCCTATATCTGCTTTCGGATGGCATTCTATGCCCCGCGCGGAAACGATGCCCCCACTGAGGAATATCCCATTCCCCCCGGAAAGATCTACGAGCCTCACCGGGACAAAATGGTGGGCTGGATGAAGGAAGTCCGTGCCCTCCCCTGTGAAGAAATGTCCATCACCTCTTTCGACGGCCTGCCCCTGCACGGAAAATACTACGAATACGCCCCCGGTGCGATTGTGGAGATCATGTTCCACGGCTACCGGGGCAATGCCGAGCGTGATCTGTGCGGCGGTGTCCAGCGGTGCTTCAAGCTGGGGCACAGCGCGCTGATCGTGGATCAGCGGTGCAGCGGAAAAAGCGGCGGCGATGTGATCACCTTCGGCATCAACGAAAGCCGGGACTGTCTGGATTGGATGCGATTTGCCATTGATCGGTTTGGCCCGGAGGTGAAGATCATCCTCACCGGTATTTCCATGGGCGCGTCCACCGTTATGATCGCCGCCGGTGAAGAGCTGCCCCAGAATGTCATCGGTGTATTGGCAGACTGCGGCTATACTTCCGCCAAGGATATCATCAAAAAGGTCATCACCCAGATGAAGCTGCCCGCCAATCTTGTATACCCCTTCGTCAAGCTGGGTGCTAAGATCTTTGGGCACTTCGATTTGGAGGCCGTCAGTCCCATTGAAGCCATGAAGCGCTGCCGGGTTCCCATGATCTTCTTCCACGGTGAAAATGATGACTATGTGCCCTGCTATATGAGCCGGCGCAATTATGCCGCCTGTGCAGCAAGAAAAAAGATTTTGACCGTTCCCGGCGCGGGTCACGGCTTGAGCTATCTGTTCGCCCCTCAAGAGTATCGGGCTGCTCTGAAGGAGTTCTTTGAAGGCACCCCGCAATAACTTACAACGCCAACCGCAAGACCGCGGTTGGCGTTGACGATTCCTAATGCAGTTTTACATTCCACCGGTCGCCCTCAACGACATACTGAAACTCATTCAGATCCTCCCGGTCAAATACGGTCAGCAGCTCATCCAGGTCAGCGACCGTTTCCAGCTGCGGAAGCACGGACCGCTCGATCCATTCCATCTCCCCTTCCGGCGAGGATATCAGTTCCCCGGAAAAAGCCCCGGCTTTGAACAGGAACACAAGATACCGTCCGCCCTCAATGGGAAACTGCTTCACACCGCACAGCTTAGGATTGTGAACCGTCAGGCCGGTCTCCTCCTTCATTTCCCGGATCACCGCGTCTACGATGGACTCTCCGGGCTCCACATGACCTCCCGGGAGCGCATAGCCCCGCCAATCCTGCTTGACCCGGTTTTGAAGCAGGATGCGCTCCCCCTGCTCCAGCAGGCACAACACCGTCAGCTCCGCGTTTTCCCTTCTCCCCATGGTCTACCCCCGCAGCAGTTTCAGTTTCTGCCAGTCTGCTTCCTTAAATCCTGTCAATACGCCATCATCTGTGACGATGACAGGGCGCTTGACCAGCATACCATCAGAGGCCAGCAGCCGAAGCTGCTCTTCTTCGGTCATGGTCGGAAGTTTGTCCTTCAGATTGAGGGATTTATACAGCAGGCCGCTGGTGTTGAAGAACTTCTTCAGCGGCAGGCCGCTGCGCTGATACCATTGCTTCAATTCCTCATAATTGGGGTTCTGCTCCTTAATGTGGCGATCCGTATAGGCAATGCCGTTGGCATCCAGCCACTTCTTTGCCTTCTGGCAGGTGGTGCAGGGTGGGTATTGGATAAATAACATCACGCGTTCTCCGTTTCTGTTTTCGTGCATTCAGTATAGCATCGCCGCAGGATCCAGTCAAGTATGCAACAGCGCTCCAAATTTCCAGTCGAAAAATCTGTGTATTTCGTTTACGTTATGGGGCAAACCGGTGCATAGATCCTTCGGCTTCGCTCAGAATGGCATTCTACCGAAATGACATTGGTGCTGTTACCCTCCTGTTTTCGCTCTCTTAGAGTACTTCTTCCCTATTTGTTTTCCCATAGGTATCCTTCTGGCTGCAGCCGGCTCGTCCGCCGCCTGCGCAAGCACAGGCGCAGGCGCAAGCACAACCGCCGCCACCTCTATGGCCGCCGGATCGTCCGGCGTGAGCGGCATTATATTTATCCCGGGCACGAATATAATGAGGGTTGGATCTTCCATAGGTATGGACATGATAGCCGTGCCCAGTCAGGAAGCCTCTGCCTCGACCATAGGACACATAGCAGTCTACGATGTACACTTCTGCTATGATCAGCAGTGCAGCACCCACACAGCATAGCGCAATGATTCCGACTTTATCTTCCTGTAGTTCGTTATAGGCATCGGAACCGTCGAAGGGTTCATATTTCACCGTCTGACAGCCAGCAAAATCACTCATACCATACTGGACAGTCATTGTGTCGTATTCGCCGTAATCCAGACTGCCTTGCTGAATATAGTCCTCAGCGCCGTCCATGTGCCAGATAAATTCATAATGATTGACCTGTATAGCATTGAACCAGCCCGGAACAAATTCATAGAAATAGCCCTTGTCGTTCTTGCAGAGCATATCCTTTTGATTGATTTTAAAGGAAAACTCGACTACTTCGCCGCCCAAGTATGCCCTCTCAAAATCGAGCCGCAGAGAAACATAGTCCCCATCGGTATATTTGCTGTAAGTGAAGACACTGGAGGAAACCGAGTCGGGGTACACGGAGAAATTCTCGTTGGCCATACCAATTTCCACCCATGTCAGCGCCTCAGAGGTGTCCAGCGCTTCCCACACCAAGTGGTATTCAATATCCAGGCTGCCGTCATTCAACGGCTGTACTGTGACATTGTACTGGTGGATCACATCCTGGGGCTTGGGCTGATAGCAAATGCCCAAGATGATCAAGCCGACCTGCACGGCAACAAGAAGGACAAGCAGGATCGTATACCCGGTAGGGAATGTGCGGTTAGAGCGGATTTCCTCCTCTGTATACTTTGCCTTGGGGTTTACACGGCCTTTCTTCATACCCGGTCACCGCCTTTCCGCGCCCGGAACGGACAGGCCAGCGCCTGCTCTTCGGACATATTGCGAAGGGACTTGCACATGGGATGGTTCCAGATCTTCTTGAACGGATCGGTAAGAATGTTACCCAGGGAAGCATCCGCGCCCAGCCAGCTCTGGCAAGGCACAACGGTACCATCCGGTGCAATGGCCATATTGCTCAGGCAAGCGCCGCACATGGGTACATTCATTCCCAGCTCGTCAAGCTTCTCCGCTTCGATCAGGCCGGGAGAAGTGAAATCCATCTCCATCTCGCAGTCATTACAGAATTTCTTGGCGGTCTTGACGATCTCAAACAGTTCCGCAGAACCGAGGTCGTATTCCTCGTGGTTGATGCCAGCCATTCCGGTGCAGATTAGGCCGCTGACGGTGACAAACCGGACGCCTAAAGAATGGATGAAGGCCAGTGTCTTGTCATAGTCGGCGTTTTTCCTGCACAGCGGCGTGTTGATGCTGATATCCAGGCCTGCTGCCACGGCATTACGGATCCCCTGAACAGTATCAGCAAAGTGATGGCTGCCCACAAGGGCATTATGAACTGCTTCATCGTGGGAATACAGGGTTACCTGGAGGCTGTCCAGGCCTGCTTTCTTCAGCTGCCGCACCAATTCCGGTGTCAGATTGACACCATTGGTATTGAGCCGGGTGACCATCCGCTTGGCATAACCAACCAGCTCCGCAATATCGGAGCGCTGCGTCGGTTCGCCACCGGTAAATGTAACCATTGGCACTCTGGCAGCATCTAACCGATCAATGGCTTGCTTCCACTGCTCCGTAGTCAGCTCTTTCGTTTTTCCCATTTCCTGCCCTGCTGCATAGCAGAAAATACATTTCTGATTACACTGCCACCTGCCGCATTCATCAGTCATGGCACTGACCATCAGATCCATACGATGGGGAGCTGTCATATTGCCGCGATAGGCGCGAATGGACAGCTTTTCGATTTCCGCTTCCGGATCGTTTCCTCTGGCAACAGCAAACAGTACATCCAGCAGATCTTCCAGATCCTCCTCAATATCCTTTTTGGGCACGGTGGGATAGACCTTGTGAACACTGCGAATGGTTCGTTCCACGATAGCGTCTTCATCTTCCTCTGTGATGGGCTTACCGTCAAACTCGTTTACTTCCTTCATAAAATTTGACAAAATCAAAGCCCATGAGTAACCAATCGGCAGCAGATAATAGCCGTTGAGGATTACAATATATGCGCTGGAACGGAACAAGCGGAACTTAGGCGGGATCAGATGGATCCGAACAACACCAGGGCCTTCCGGGTTAAATGTACAGTGACGAACACCACTCTGATACTCCCGGTATTGCGCAATTCTATTTTGTATTCCCATTATTCTTCCCCCTATCAATCCATGGAGACAGGTTCACCCGGAGTGATGATATGCTCGGTGCCGGATACCTCCCGGTAGAACGCAGCCGTGGCCGCCTGCTTATAAGGCGTCAGCCAGAGATTGCCGATACCCAGTGTGAGCGCACAGAGCAGATCCCAGCCGATAAAGCTGAGCTGCAGACAGAACAGGCGCCAGCGGTTGCCCGTCATCATCTGCTTGGACATTTCGATTGCTTCACTGGCGGTTAACTCCGGATTCTCCGCCAGAATGTAGCTGGTCATGGCGTAGCTGTATCCGGCGATAATACCAGGGATGATGAACAGCAGCGACCACATGAAAACATACAATCCTTGCAGAAACTTTGCTGCCACCGTTGTCTTCCAGTAGGTAAAGTAACCGAACAGCGTACCAAGTTCGGGTTCTTTCTGGCGGTCAACCAGATCCAGATTGAACTTGGCATATCCGATCTCAATGATACTTCCTAAGAGAAAGAATAGTACAGCTATTACGATAGCCGCCAGAACGATGTATGCAGCAGCATCAACGATATGGCCCGTGACATTGGAATTCAGTTCGCCGCCAATGGAATAGATGGTCTGATCTCCGATAGCCAAAACCACATCCGCTCCGGAATCATTGAAATTCAGCTTGATCTCCGGGCCGTTGGCCGAAATGGCTCCCAGCAGCACGGCAAGTAAGCCGGCAATGACGGCGATCGCCCATCTGCCCCGAAGCGAGTCCCGGGCGATTTGTCTGAAATCAGCAGCATACTTCACGATACAGCACCTCCCTAAATATTTTTGTTCAAGAGTACCAATGCCCCCGGAAATCCAGCAGTATTGGCAACATTTGTCTAGGTTAC